>JANMLW010000278.1:0-34983 GCA_031372765.1 Hyphomicrobiales bacterium | reverse complement strand
CCCATCGAAATGCAGGATGTTTCCGAACATTTCCGTGGTGGCGGCTTCAAGGTTTTTGCGCGGATACTGGAGGAAAGCGGCAACCAGATCTGGGCCATTCCGGCACCGGGCGGCGGCAGCCGTGCTTTCTGTGACCGCATGAACAGTTGGGCGCAGGGTGAGGGGCAGCCTGGACTGGGTTATATTTTCTGGAAAGCGGATAAGGGCGTGATTTCAGGCTCCGGTCCGCTGGCCAACAACATTGGTGCGGAACGCACCGAAGCTGTGCGTCAGGTGCTCGGCCTCAAAGACGGCGACGCAGCCTTCTTCGTCGCAGGCAACCCGGAGAAATTTGTCAAGTTTGCAGGCCTCGCCCGCACCAAGGTGGGTGAAGACCTGAACCTTCTCGACAGGGACCGCTTCGAGTTTGCCTGGATCGTCGATTTTCCGATGTATGAATACAACGACGACGAGAAGAAGGTGGATTTCTCCCACAATCCCTTCTCTATGCCCCAGGGCGGTATGGACGCGCTGCAAACGCAGGACCCGCTGACCATCAAGGCCTTCCAGTATGATCTGGTGTGCAATGGCTACGAGATCGCCTCAGGCGGCATCCGCAACCACCGCCCCGAAGCCATGGTGAAAGCCTTCGAGATTGCGGGCTACAGCGAGCAGACGGTGATTGATCGTTTTGGCGGCATGTACCGCGCCTTCCAGTACGGTGCACCGCCCCACGGCGGCATGGCGGCGGGCATTGACCGGATGGTGATGCTGCTGGCAGGCGAGCAGAACCTGCGCGAGATTGCCATGTTCCCGATGAACCAGCAGGCGGTTGACCTGTTGATGAACGCGCCGGTAGAAGCCTCGAACAAGCAATTGCGGGAATTGCACATCCGCACCAACCTGCCGGAGAAGGCGTAAAAACTTACTGGGCGCGTCATGCCATACACAAATCTCCTCATCCTGAGGTGCGAGCGCAGCGAACCTCGAAGGACGCACGCAGTTTTTGCAGGACATTGTCTCGTGATGAATGCCCAGACCTTGTGCGCCCTTCGAGGCTCGCTGGGCTCGCACCTCAGGGTGAGGAGATTTGTTGGTTGCACAGTCATTCCGGTGCGTGAAAGTGGCAACGCATGATCACCGAGGTCACAACTGTATTCGTGACCTATAACAGTGCTGCTGTGATCGGCGATGCACTCAAAAGCTTGCCTGTTGGAACCGCGGCAATCGTCGTCGATAACGCAAGCACTGATAACAGTATCACGCTTGCGAAAATCTCTGGTGCAACTGTAATCAACAACACTGACAACACCGGCTTTGGTGTGGGCTGCAACGCAGGAATATTCGCCGCAACAACACCTTACGTACTTTTGTTGAATCCTGATGCGAGGTTGCGCCCCGGCGCCTTGGAGCAGTTGGTTGCCGTTGCGGAACGTCATCCTGAGATCTGGATGCTGGTGCCGACGATCTACCGGGCTGACAGTTCGCGGTTTGACAAATGGCAATCCAGTATTTGCGATGCGGGTTTCAAGACCGTTGATCATGGGGATAAAAACCTTCGCTCCATCAGTTTTGCCAGCGGTGCGGTGATCCTGTTGCGCCGCGAAAAAATCGCACAACTTGGCGGATTTGATCCCAGGATATTCCTGTTCTTCGAGGATGATGACCTGTCGCGTCGTGTGCGCGATGCGGGTGGCAGGATCGTCCACGTCGTCAATGCTGAAGCTGACCATGCCGGTGGCACATCCTCGCCGCCATCCCCGCAGATGACCGAGATGAAGCACTGGCACATGGCCTGGTCCGAGTCCTATGTGCGGCGCAAGCACGGCATGCTGGTCTGGGGGGGCTGGAAGGCGATGGAAGGCATGGTGAAACTGCTGTGGGCACAATTGCGCGGCAATGCGCAGGAGCGTGCCAAGCAACTGGGCGCTGTCAACGGCACTTTGGCGGCCATACGCGGCGTGAAAGCACAGGATGTGCGCGACAAGGTAAGCGCTGGCAGCGGGCATGTCTCATGATTGTCGCTGAAGCGCTCAAGCGGCCTTATGACAACTTCACGGTGTTGAGATTGGCGCTCGCGCTGGCGGTGGTCTTCAGTCATGCCTTCAGCGTTGGTACCGGACGCCACACCGATGAACCGCTCTATGCGCTGACAGGTTATACGCTTGGCGAACATGGTGTGAATGGTTTCTTCGCCGTTTCCGGGTTTCTGGTGGCGATGAGCTGGGACAGGCGCGGGGGAGCCATTCCTTTTGCCACAGCTCGGTTATTGCGCGTGTTTCCCGGTCTCATCGTGGCTGTACTTGTTACGGGGCTGGTCTTTGGCGCGGCGATGACCAATCTGCCCAAGGAGCAATACCTGTCTGATATGCGCGTCTGGAATTTCATCTGGGTGACGATCACCACTTTCAAGAGCGCCACGATCCTGCCCGGTGTTTTCGAGAGCAATCCCCTTCGCTGGCCGATCTCGACGGTCTGGACCTTGCGCTACGAACTGCTGTGTTACGCCGGTCTATTGCTCTACGGCATGCTGGGTGGCTTTCGCCATCGATCCGTGGCGCTTGTTCTGGCAACGCTGACGGCTCTGGCGCTCGTTGCACTGGCGTTCAAGGGCGAAATACCCAAGGGGCAGGAGACAGCGCTGCGCCTGCCACTGGTCTTTGCCACCGGATCGTTGATTTATCTCTACCGCGATAAGGTTCTGCTGTCTTTTGCGCTGATTGCAAGCCTCGTGCCCTTGCTGTCGTTGATCGCCTTGATGGCACAACCACTCTACAAACCGCTGCTTTTCGTCGGCACGGCCTATCTCATGCTGTTCATAGCCATAGCACCGGGTCTGTCCCATCCGCGGTTTGAGCCACCGGGTGATATTTCCTACGGCGTTTATCTCTATGGCTGGCCCGTCCAGCAGATTTTGCAGGCGCTGTACCCCGGGATTGCACCGTGGCTGATGCTTGGTCCCGCGCTGGTGCTGACCTGCGCCGTCGCAACCCTGTCGTGGGTGCTGGTGGAGAAACCGGCTCTTCGCCTGAAAAGCCGGTTCATGGTTGCGCGGTAATAGACCCGAATCTGCGCATCCGCTATTGCTGATTGCATGATCAAAACCTTGAACCGTCGCCATCTTCTCATGCTTGCCGGTTGCACGGCGGCTGACACGGCCCTTGCGCAATCCAGTGATTTTCAGATTTTCCTGCAATCGCTTGCACCCGAAGCCCGTGCCGCGGGTGTATCAGACGCCCTGTTTCGCAGTGTGATTGCGGATCTGGTGTTCGATCCCGGTCCTGCGGCTTCAAGCGGCGGGCAAAGCGAATTTTCGAGACCGTTCTGGGATTATGTCAATAGTGCTGTCTCTGCTGGCCGCTTGAGTGCTGGACGGGCCGCCGCAACCCGTGCGCAGGCAGATTTTGCCTGGGTGGAGCGCAACCTGGGCGTCGACAAGGAGGTTGTCGCGGGCATCTGGGGCATGGAGTCGAACTTTGGTGCAGGCATGGGCACCAAGGATGTGCTGCGCTCTACCGCCAGTCTGGCCTATCGGGGTGCGCGGCGGGATTTCTACCGTCAGCAGTTCATTGCCGCCCTCAAGATTTTGCAGGAGGGGCACATCAGCCGCGAGCGTATGGTTGGTTCATGGGCAGGCGCCATGGGCCAGACGCAGTTTATCCCCACCAGCTTCCTGAAATATGCCGTGGATGGTGACGGCGACGGTCGCAAGAACATCTGGACCTCAACGCGCGATGCGCTTGCGTCAGCAGCCAACCATCTCAAGGTTGATGGCTGGGTGTCCGGCCTACCCTGGGGCTTCGAGGTTATGCTACCCACAAAGTTCGACTGGACCTACGGCGACCGCACGGCGCGGCACAGCTTTGCCAGGTTTCAGGAAATCGGCGTGAGGGCAGCTTCAGGCACCATGCCGCGTGCTGGCAATGCTGGTCTGTTTCTTCCCACCGGCATCAATGGTCCTGCATTTCTGATCACCGACAATTTCGAGGTTATCCGCGAGTATAATACTTCGGACTCCTACGCTGTAGGTGTTGGCCATCTTGGCGACCGTATCTTTGGCGGCGCTGCCATCCGCACGCCGTGGCCAACGAAAGAGCAGCAGCTCAGCACAAGTCAGACCATGGAATTGCAGCGCCAGTTGCAGGCACGTGGACACGCCATGGGGAAGATCGATGGCAAGATCGGCAAGGGCACGCGCAAGGCTGTGCAGATTGAGCAGAAGAAGTTGGGGCTCGTGCCGGACGGGCATCCAAGCCCAGCTGTTTTGGCGCGGTTGAGGGTGTAGAATTGCACCTCATGTCGAGATGCCCAACTTTAGTCGGGCCTCGAGACAATTGTATGAGGATCACGACCTTGGTTCTCGAGGCCACGCTTCGCCAGCACCTCGAAATGAGGTCGCTACCCCACACTACCATGCAGATCATACGCATCCGCCCGCTCGATTTTCACCGTAACGATATCACCGGCCCGCAAGGGACGCCGTGTCGAGACATAGACATTGCCGTCAATCTCGGGCGCGTCGGCTTTGGAGCGACCCTTGGCCACGGTGGTACCCATTTCGTCGATGATGACCTGCAAACGCTTGCCAACCTTGGCCTTCTGCAACCGGGCTGAAACCTGCTGCTGTTTTTCCATGAAGCGTTTATGGCGGATCGCCATCACTTCATCGGGCACAACCGCAAGGCCGAGATCATTGGCGGTCGCACCGCGCACCGGCTCATATTTGAAGCAGCCCGCCCGCTCTATCTTCGCTTCATCAAGGAAATCGAGCAACATTTCAAAGTCTTCGTCCGTTTCGCCAGGAAAGCCGACGATGAACGTTGAGCGGATGGTCAGATCAGGGCAGATTTCCCGCCATTTGCGGATACGGTCCATGGTCTTGCCTTGGCTGGCAGGGCGGCGCATGGCTTTCAGCACCTCTGGTGAGGCATGCTGGAACGGAATGTCGAGATAGGGCAAAATTTTGCCCTCTGCCATCAGTGGGATCACTTCATCCACATGCGGATAGGGATAGACATAGTGCATACGCACCCAGGCCCCCAGTTCCCCCAGAGCCGATGAGAGATCAAGGAATTTTGTGCGGTATTCCTTGTAGCGCCACATGCTGGGCGCATATTTCACATCGATGCCATAGGCCGAAGTGTCTTGTGAGATGACCAGCAGTTCCTTCACGCCAGCATTCACCAGTTTTTCAGCCTCGCGCATCACATCGCCGAGAGGTCGCGATACCAGATCGCCGCGCAGTTTGGGGATGATGCAGAACGAACAGCGGTTGTTGCAGCCCTCGGAAATCTTCAGGTAGGCATAGTGACGTGGCGTGAGCTTGATGCCCTGGGGCGGCACGAGATCAATGAAGGGATCATGTGTGGGAGGCGCGGCCAGATGTACCTTCTCCATCACGCTTTCATACTGTTGCGGGCCGGTTATGGCGAAGACATTGGGGTACTTCGCCTGAATTTCCTCAGGCTCCGCGCCCATGCAGCCGGTGACGATCACCTTGCCGTTCTCGTTCATCGCCGTGCCGATGGCTTCCAACGATTCCCGCTTGGCCGAATCGAGAAAGCCGCAGGTGTTGACGATCACGACATCAGCACCGGCATGAGTCTTGGTCAGTTCATAGCCCTCCGAGCGCAGGCGCGTAATGATGCGCTCGCTGTCGACCAGCGCCTTTGGGCAGCCCAGCGAAACAAAACTGATCTTGGGTGCAGGCAGAAGAGATTGGGGACGCAGATCTGTTGGTGTCATGAGCGAGCCTATAGCTCTTTCAGATTGGCTGCGCAAACACCTCCGGAGGGCGTCTCTAGAGCCCGTGTGGTTGCGGAGATTGCACCAAACGTCGCTTTGTGGTTTCTTTTTGTAAAAGGGAAGGACAATCGAATGAGCAGCATAATTCACAGTCTAACAGGCATGTTTTTTTTTCTGGCTGCCGCAATATCCAGCCTTGATGGAGCAATCGCCCAAGCAGAACTAAACACCATATCATGTGCTTTTGCCAAGGATGGCCAAGGCTATAAGGGAACCTGTGAAATTCCCTGTGCCGTCAACGCGCTCGCTATCAACATTGATGGCCCACGCAAGAATTTTACATGCGAAAGTCCCAACCGTATCGTGAACGCAACATTGCTGCCCCAGCAAAAATTTGATGACTGGCTCGGTACGATGCAAGGCAAGGAACCTGAAGATCCCATCCGTTTTGGAGTCGTAAAGCCCGCAGATGGCAAAGCTGGCGTCGCTAAGACGCCTTATGGCTGGTTTTCTGTGACTGAAGCCAAGGCAGATTCTGATACCTTGAAATTGACAATCAGTGCCAACCGTCAATTGCCCCCCACTGATGACGACATCAAAATCATAAAACGCGCTCTTGCGCTCATTCCTTCAAAAGAGGAGTGGAACAAAGAGGACAATCGGCAGTGTCCGGCGGGCCAGTCAAAATTGAGCCTGTTTTGCGCAATGATGCAGGCTACTACAGAGGTGTCAGGTGGCGTCCATTATCGTCAACCTGCGATGCAGGCCGTCCGTGAGGTACTGAATGAGGTTGGTGTCGGTCGCTTCAAATTGCATCGTCTGATGGATTACAACAACCACCCCGATACCACGCTGGACGAGGTGCATATGTTGCTCAAGACTGCTGAAAGCAGGCTCGCGAAACGTCCGCAGTAGGCGGGCCCTATCAGTGGAAAGCTCGTTTCAGTTGCTCATTACGCCTGTTTTGGTGTCTTGATAGAATCTATATCACGGCATCATCTGTTTGGTGACAAGTGATATCATGCGACAAGCCAGAAAGAATGCAGAATGTGGATTGAATTTCTGGTGACATCCCTTGTGGTTGTCGCATCTCCCGGCACAGGCGCGGTTTTCACCATTGCCACTGGATTGGCGCGTGGGGGCAAAGCCAGTGCAGTGGCGGCTTTTGGCTGTACTCTGGGTATCGTGCCCCATATGCTGGCGGCGATTACCGGCCTTGCCGCCATCCTGCACACCAGCGCATTGGCGTTCGCGGTCCTGAAATATCTGAGCGTGGCCTATCTCCTTTATATGGCCTGGAGTTCCTTGCAGGAGAGGGGTGCCATGAGCGTTGAGCCAGATGGTCGGCCGAGATCTGCCTGGCAGGTCATCGTGCATGCCGTATTGATCAACATCCTCAATCCGAAACTGACGATCTTTTTCTTCGCCTTCCTGCCGCAGTTTGTGGGTGTGGATGAGACAAGTCCCATGGTGCACATGCTTGAGCTGAGCGGCGTCTTCATGTTGATGACTTTTGTGGTCTTTGTCATTTATGGCCTGCTGGCGGCGTCCGTGCGTGATCATGTGCTGTCACGCCCCAATGTGCTGCTCTGGATGCGCCGAACTTTCGCGGGCGCTTTTGCGATGCTGGGTGTGAAGCTGGCGATGACGGAGAAATAGTCAACAAAAAGCCCCGGATCTCTCCGGGGCTTTGTCATTCTGGCGGTAAAGCCAACTCAGTACGAGTAGTACATCACGTATTCGACCGGGTGCGGTGTGTGCTCGAAGCGGATGACTTCGCCCATCTTGATTTCGATGTAGGCATCGATCATGTCATTTGAAAACACGCCACCGGCGAGCAGGTAGCCGCGGTCCTTGTCGAGCGACGACAGGGCTTCACGAAGCGATCCGCAAACGGTGGGGATCTTCTTCAACTCGCGTGGCGGCAGGTCGTAGAGATCCTTGTCCATGGCTTCGCCCGGGTGCATCTTGTTGGCGATACCGTCAAGACCGGCCATGAGAAGGGCCGAGAAGGCGAGGTATGGGTTTGCCAATGGATCAGGGAAGCGCACTTCAACGCGCTTGGCCTTTGGCGAGTTTGTCCATGGAATACGACAGGAAGCCGAACGGTTGCGGGCGGAATAAGCCAACAGCACAGGCGCTTCAAAGCCGGGAACCAGACGCTTGTAGGAGTTGGTTGATGGGTTCGTGAAGGCGTTCAGTGACTTGGCGTGCTTGATGATGCCGCCAATGTAGTAAAGGCAGGTGTCGGAAAGGCCTGCATACTTGTCACCGGCGAACACGGGCTTGCCCGCTTTCCAGATCGACTGGTGGACGTGCATGCCAGAGCCGTTGTCGCCGTAGACTGGCTTAGGCATGAAGGTAGCGGTCTTGCCGTAGCTCTGGGCGACATTGTGGACACAATACTTGAAGTACTGCAGATGGTCGGCCATCTTTACCAGGCTGCCAAACTTCACACCAAGCTCATGCTGCGCTGATGCCACTTCATGGTGGTGCTTTTCAACAGCGACACCCATTGCGGCCATCGCAGCCAGCATTTCGCCGCGCATATCCTGAGCATTGTCATTGGGTGGAACGGGAAAGTAACCGCCCTTGATGGGAACGCGGTGGCCCATGTTGCCACCTTCGTAATCTGTCATGCCGTTGGTTGGAAGTTCGACAGCATCAACCTTGAAGCCGACGTTGTAGGTGTCAGCGGCAAACTTCACATCATCGAAAATGAAGAATTCGGCTTCAGGGCCAAAATAGGCTGCATCGCCTACGCCTGTCGATTTCATGAAGGCTTCTGCGCGCTTGGCTATCGAGCGGGGGTCCCGCTCGTAGTTCTGGCCCGATACGGGGTCGAGAACATCGCACAGGATATTCATGGTGGAAGCCGCAAAGAACGGGTCCATCGTGCAGGTTTCGAGGTCAGGCTTCAACAACATGTCCGACTCGTTGATGGCCTTCCAGCCAGCAATCGAGGAACCGTCAAACATCAGGCCTTCCTCAAGACACTCTTCATCGACAAAGCCGATGTCGAAGGTGACGTGCTGCATCTTGCCGCGGGGGTCGGTGAAGCGAAAGTCGACGTATTTCACGTCATTGTCTTTCAGTCTTTTCAGGACTTCTTTTGCCGTCGTCATGGAGGATCCTCTCTGGTCTTGGACGATTTGGGGTTGGTATCAATCAGCTGAACGAGGACCTGCTTATTGCAAGCATGAAATCCTCAAACAGCGTCAGCACCGGTTTCGCCGGTGCGAATGCGAATGACCTGCTCTACAGTGGTTACGAATATCTTGCCATCGCCGATGCGCCCGGTCTGGGCCGCTGCCTTGTTGGCTTCCACGGCCTTGGCCAGGAGATTGTCGGTGACAACCACCTCGAGCTTCACCTTGGGAAGAAAATCGACGATGTACTCGGCCCCGCGATAAAGCTCGGTATGACCTTTCTGGCGGCCAAAGCCCTTGGCCTCGATCACGGTAATGCCCTGCACACCAACTTCCTGAAGTGCTTCTTTCACTTCATCGAGCTTGAATGGTTTGATGATCGCTTCGATCTTTTTCATAATCATAACGCGCCTCCGCAAAGGTTGCGCGGCCTTCCTGTCATTTCCATGGGTTCAACGCAAGCAGCCAACGTGCCAAGCTGAGGCTCGCCATAAAAAAATCTTCCGACAGCGATGGCGGTACTTGTCTTGATGGACTTGTTGAGAGGCGCGCCTCAATTGTAGGCGATAAACAGCCTAAATAATAAGCAATATGCACTTAATTTAGGCTATGCTGCAACCACCAAGCCACGCTTCTTCAAAAGAGCAGCTACAGTTGGCAAACGGCCTCGGAATTGGCGGTACGCTTCATCGGGATCACGGGTATGGCCCGCACTATAGATGAAGGAGGCGAGACGTGCTGCGGTCTTGCTGTCAAAAATATCACCGGCTTCCAGGAAGGCATCGAAAGCATCGGCATCCAGCACCTCGGACCAGAGATAGCTGTAATAGCCTGCCGAATAGCCCTCGCCTGAAAAGATATGCGAGAAATGCGGCGTGCGGTGGCGCATCACAATTTCGGACGGCATGCCAAGATGGGCAAGAGTCGTCTTCTCGAAAGCTGCCACATCGAGCGTATCAAGATCAGTCATCGTGTGGAAAGCGAGATCCACCAGCGCAGACGCACAATACTCCACCGTCATGAATCCCTGGTTGAAAGTGCGTGATGCGATCAGTTTTTTCAGCAGTGCAGCAGGCATGGCGGCGCCTGTTTCAGCGTGAACGGCATATTTTGACAGGATTTCCGATTGATCCAGCCAGTGTTCATAGAGCTGCGATGGCAGTTCGACAAAATCACGCGGTACGTTGGTGCCGGCCAGTGATGGATAGGTGACGTCTGACAAAATGCCATGCAGCGCGTGACCGAACTCATGGAACAGGGTGCGGGCATCGTCAAAGGACAGGAGTGCAGGGGATCCAGCCGCGGGTTTCACGAAATTCATCACATTGGTGATGATTGGGTGGCGTGATCCGCCCAGTTTCTGCTGATTGCGAAAAGCACTCATCCAGGCACCCGAATGCTTGCCGGGCCGGGCAAAATAATCGCTGTAGAACACCGCGATATGCTCACCTCTAGGGTTCATAACCGCGTAAGCGCGGACATCAGGGTGATACACCGGCACAGCGGGTGCCAATGTAAATGTCAGTCCAAACAGTCTTGTTGCGCAGTCGAACGCAGCTGTGATCATCTTTTCCAACTGGAAATAGGGTTTGACGATCGCTTCATCGAGCGCGAATTTCTGGTTACGCAGTTTTTCGGCATAGTAGCGCCAATCCCATGGCTTGATCTCGGCAAGACCATCTGCGTTGGCGAGTACCAGCAGTTCATCGCGCTCAGCCTCTGCGCGTGCCTTGCCAGCCGGCCAGACCTGATCGAGCAGGTTTTGTGCATTGGCGGCCGTCTTTGCCATGCTGTCCGATAGTTTCATTGCGGCATAATCGGTGTAGCCCAGCAAGTGGGCATATTCCGCCCTTAGTTGCAGCGTTTCCTTCACGGCGGGCTTGTTGTCGGTGGCCCCCGCATCACCGCGGGCGGTCCAAGCCAGAAAGGCTTTCTCGCGCAGATCACGCCGGGCTGAAAACACCAGGAACGGCTCCACGGAGGAGCGCAGCAATGTGATGACAAAGCCATCAATCTTGCGGCCTTGGGCGTCTGCCTTGGCAGCATCAATCAAAAAAATCGGCAATCCGGCCAGATCATCCTTCCCAAGCACCATGGTCCAGTCGGTTTCATCCTTCAGCACGTTCTGACTGAAAGAAGTACCAAGGGTCGCCAACCGTTGCTTGATCGCCCCGGCACGCTGTTTGGCCACACTATCCAGCTTCGCGCCTCCCTTGATGAACTGCGTGTGGATTTTTTTAAGCACCTGCGGTTGTTCGCCCTTGAGGGCCAACTTTTCATGGCTCTGATAAAGCGCATCAATGCGCTGGAAGAGTTTGGTATTGGTGGTGATCACATTGCTGTGCGCAGCCATTCTGGGGGAGATATCCCGTTCGATGGCACGGATATCATCGTTGGAATCGGTGCCGGCAATGTTCCAGAACACACTGGCCACCCGGTCGAGATCTTCGCCCGCAAGCTCCAGCGCATCTATGGTATTGGCGAAGGTAGGGGCGGCGGCATTGCTGGCTATGGCGTCAATTTCAACGAGGTGACTCTGCATCGCGCTGGCAAACGCAGGCAGATAATCGGTCACCAGAATCGCCGCAAAATCAGGGGCTTCGAACGATGTCTGGAATCGATGCAACAACGGGTTGATTCTGTCTGTCAATTTCTTGTCGCCTTATGCCAACACCTCGAACCAGGAGAGCACGCCGCTTTCCATGTGTTCGATGATTGCTGATCGTATGAGCCATTTGCCGGGATTGTCAGCAACAAACGCGATGCGGATGGTGCGTCCTTCAGGGATAATTACCGTATCAAGGAAAAACGGTTCCCACCCATCGTCCATGCCATGCAGGACGCGAAACACGTGGCCGTGCAGGGTTATCACCTGCGTCCAGGCAGTACGGTTGACCAAGGCTACCACAACCACGTTGCCTTTTTTGGCGGTAAAAATTGGCTTGCCTGTCAGGCCTGCCGGGAAGCCGTGATTCAGCGTCCACACTTTCGCGGGGTCAGGAAACGCTTTGGCGATGATTTCTGCGGATGCCCCCGGTCCGGCAGGGTCCTTGACGTCCCATCCGCCAGCGATGTTGAATTCAGCCCGGCGCGCCTCCTGCAAGCGGATACCCTCGGGCAATGCAGGGTTGATTGGCAACGCGGGGACGGGCGGTTTGGCGCCCAGTTTTTCGCCTTCGGTGATAAACCTTACGACCTGCATGCCTTCACCCAGAGCCACAACGACGAGCGTTTCCTCGCCCGGCTTGTCAGGTAGATCGAGGATGACATCGTAGCGCGAGCCCGGTGCGATGATCACCTGCTTGCGCAGCGGATCGAACGGATCACAGGGCTGACCGTCAATGGCCAGAACCGTGGCTTTTGCCATTTTCTCGAACCGCATGGGCAGGATACGGGCATTCATGGCTCCACCAATACGAAGCCGCACACGGGCACCGGGCCGCAACCGGATCTCTTCGGGACCAATTCTGCCGTTAACGGTCAGTGCATTGCCCAGCTTGCCCAACCGGGCGTTATCAGCCGCCACCCGCATGCCGCTGTCGAGTTGATGGTTATCGCTCAAGCGCCAGTCATCCAGCAGGATGGTGATATCGCGGTCGATTGCGGCATCATACCCGTCTTCGGCAACGATGAGCATGCCTGAAAGACCACTCTCCAGTTGCTCGGAGGTCCGCCCGGGAATCATGGGGTGATACAGATAGGCACCACTGTCCTGAGGTGTGATCTGATAATCAAAACTCTGGCCGGGCTCCACGGGCGCTTGTGTGAGGCCCGCCACACCGTCGAACGCATTGGCATGGCGCAACCCGCGAATATGCAGGCTGGTTGGTTGCGGCAGGTTGTTGACGAGGCGGATTGTGCTGGTCTGGCCGCGCTTCAGATGCAGCACAGGGCCTGGCAGTGCGCCGTTATAGGCCCAGACGTCGCTCTCCGTTGCGGGTTCAGCGCGCAAACGGCTTCTGGCGGGAGCCGCGGTGAGAATAAAGGGCTGTATCGCTGTTTGTGCCTGCACGGGCAGGGAAACACTGCTGACGCTTGCGGCGATACCGGCAAGGGTACTGCGGCGGGTGATCATGAAAGGGCTCTCAAGCGTGCGACTGAATCGGTATGCATGATGCTTTATTTCAGTCCTCCGGCTGTGAAATCAAGTCAGCGGGCATGGATAAAGCGAAGCACCACCTGAATTAAATTTTTTTGCTGCATAATGATTTCCGATCCGCTATGGACGCCACTCTCGACAGTTGTTCGTTCAAGGTACTGCAGTCTCGGGATTGGTCCAGGCTAGCGGGCGTGGCGGAATTGGTAGACGCACCAGGTTTAG
This sequence comes from Hyphomicrobiales bacterium, assembly GCA_031372765.1. Classification (GTDB taxonomy): domain Bacteria; phylum Pseudomonadota; class Alphaproteobacteria; order Rhizobiales; family Beijerinckiaceae; genus JADCCX01. Next base: position 21,789 of record JANMLW010000278.1, on the reverse strand, counting down.
GTCCTGGCGACGAAAGTCGTGGGGGTTCAAGTCCCTCCGCCCGCACCAAGACCAAGTCCTGATACTCTATTCCGGCGGCGGATTTTCCGGACGAAAGTCTCTGTCTCCAGTCTTTTCAGGCTCAATGAAGGCGCACGACCATGCAGATCACCGAAACCTCCGTCGAAGGATTGAAGCGCCAGTACAAGGTTGTGCTGCCTGCCGCTGATCTTGCCACCCGTCTTGCTGATGAAATGGTGACGTTGCAGAAGAAGGTTACACTGCCTGGGTTTCGTCCTGGCAAGGTTCCCCAGCACCATCTCAAGCGCGTCTATGGCAAGTCTGTCATGGCCGATGTGGTGCAGAATGTCGTCAATGAGGTAAACCGCAAGATCGTTGATGATCATGGCCTGAAGCTCGCCTTTGAGCCCGCGGTCAATTTCCCGCAGGAACAGGAGAAGATCGAGGAGGTCATGTCGGCGCGTGGCGATCTTGAGTACACCGTTGCCCTGGAAGTGCTGCCAAAGTTCGATGTGGTCGATCACAGTGACATCACAATCGAAAAGCAGGTTGCCGACGTTCCCGAAGCCGATGTCATGGGTGCCATCGAGCGCATGGCCGAGCCTTCCCGCCCGTTCACTGACAAGGGTGCCAAGGCGAAGGCCGACAAGGGCGACCGTGTCACGGTAGATTTCGTCGGTCGCATAGACGGTGTGGAGTTTGACGGTGGCAAGGGCGAAGCCATTCAGGTGGTGCTCGGTTCCAGCACATTTATTCCCGGCTTTGAGGATCAGGTCTCTGGTATGAAGGTAGACGAGACAAAGCTGGTCAAGGTGGCCTTTCCCGAGAATTATCAGGCCGCCCATCTGGCTGGCAAAGCTGCTGAGTTCGATGTGACCGCCAAAGTGATCGAGGCCGCTGGTGATCTCAAGATCGATGATGAGCTTGCCAAGCAGTACGGTATGGAAGACCTCGCCAAATTGAAGGACGCTGTAAAGGCTTCCATCTCTTCCGAGTTTGAAGGTGCAGCCCGTCGCAAGATGAAGCGTAAACTGCTTGATGCACTCGACGCAAAATATAGCTTCGATCTGCCGCCAACATTGCTGGATCAGGAATTCACCTCGATCTGGAACAACGTGACGGCTGAAATGAAGGCTGCGGGCAAGTCATTCGAGGACGAGGATACGACGGAAGAAGCCGCTCGTGTCGATTATCAGAAGATCGCTACCCGACGCGTGCGCCTTGGACTGGTTCTGGCTGAAATCGGGGAAAAGGCCGCTGTCCAGGTCACGGATGACGAAGTGAGCCAAGGTCTTGTTGCCCGCGCCCGCCAGTACCCCGGCCAGGAAAAGGCAGTGTGGGATTATTATCGCAAGAATCCGCAGGCTTTGGCGGAGGTGCGTGCGCCTATCTTTGAGGAAAAGGTTGTCGATCATATCCTCACGCAGGTGAAATTGGTCGAGACATCAGTCAGCAAGGACGTACTGATGGGTGATGATGAAGATGACGCAGAAGACTCTGCAAAAACCGAAAAGCCAAAAAAGCCAAGCGCCAAAAAAGCAAAGAAAGCTGAGTGATTTCAGTTTTCTGATGAAAGTATCTGAAGTTAAAAAAACCGCCTTTCGAGGCGGTTTTTTTTATTTTCGGTTCAAATCAGGTCATTGGTTAGCGACAGCCGTGATGTCGACTTTCTTGAGAAGTTCGAGCGGGTTTTTCACAGCGATGAAATCAGCTGCACCCAATCCGCCTTCCTTGGCCTTTACATTGATCTGGAGATTTTTGGGCTGGGCCACAAACTTGCCTAGCGCCTCACCCAGCCCCTTCGCAGCAGGGTGATCGCCAAGCATCATCGGCACCATCATTGTTGCTCCTGCCGCCAGTTCCGCCCGTACATCCTCGGGTTTGCGTTTCTGCTGGGATGCCTGCTGGGCCATCAACTTTTCAAACAGGCCTTCGTTGGTCAGTTGAGCATCAAGGCTTTTGGCACTGACACCAAGCGCAGCTACTGCCGCCACCGCCTTGTCGAGGGTGAAGATATCCTTGCTGACATTACCGATCTCGGCCTTGTAACGGGTCGAGAACATGCCGATGGATCGCGTGGACAATTCATTGATCTTGAGCATCTTTGTCGCCTCGTCCCAGACCTGGTCATAGCGGGCGGATACATCAATGGCACTATAGCCCAAGGCGATGATCGTGTTGAGACCATTGTCCTTGGTGCCCTTGGGTAAATCCATCTGGAACCTGTCAATTGTCATTCCGATGTTGGCAGGGATCGGCCCGACATGATTGCCCATCTTGGTCTCGAACAGGCCGAGTTTCGCCTTGATGCGTTGATCCTTGTTCTTGGGGTCTGCGACATCAAAATCGATTCCGGAAAGGCGGACAAGATCAATCTTTGGAATGGCATCCACCGGATTAAAGTCGGCCATACTTGTTGAATTGCTTGAGGCCATTTTTTGCAGTGCCGCCACCAAGCCGCCGAAGGTGACGCCCTCCATTGTGAACTCACCCATATTGAATGTGCCAGCGGACATGCTGGTCTTCAATCCCTGAAAAGTGAAGCGCCCCGGAACATCAGCGCCACCACCGGCTGCAATCTTCTGAATTTCCATCTTGAACGGCTTCGCTTCGCCGGGAATTTTAAATTCTCCGCTCATTCCGTTCATTTCCATGGTGGTGAACGACATCGAAGTGAGCAGATCAGACATGAATTCAAGCGCTGCTTTGTCACCGTCCCTGGTTTTATTCTGCGTCTGCTTTTCCAGCTGCGCGATCATGTCCATCATTGGCGTTTTCAAGGGCTTGAGCTTGAAATCCTTGGCATAGACAGACTGGACAACGAAATTGCCCATATCGCCAATCCTGTATGTTACCTTGCCGACGGTTTGTTCGGCTGCGACCGTCTTGAGTGTTTCGCCAGGGGCTGCCTTGTCGAAGGCAAACCGAAGCATCAGCGGAAGATCAATACCCTTGAGCACCATGTTGACCATATCCATGTCAACCAGTGGTACATCTTTCGTCTGTGACTTCGGGTCGGATTTGGAGCGCGTTGTGGTCAGTGGCGTTACCCATTCGCCTATCATTCCGTTCTGGATGTCCCTGAAAACCGTGTCTTTATAGACGGTCACGTTCTCGGCGCCCGGAATGTTCTGGGTTATTTCCATTGTTGGAATGCTTACGCTGCGGGCGGAAATCTTTGATAGCCGTCCACTCAAACCACTCAGTGTTTTGGTATCAAACAGCGCCTCGATATCGGCTTTGGATGCATTTGAGCCTTCGATGACCATCCGGGGAATGCGAAACGATACAAGCTCACCTTTGAAAACAAGATTTTCCAGCGTCACACTCTGCTGTGCGAAAACAGCTGGCGGACCTGACAACGCTCGAAAATCGTCAGAAGGTGTTGTGAAAAGTGCAATAACCGCAAGAGACGTGGTCGCCAGAAACCGGTTCATGAAAGCCCCTTTGTGAAATTCGGCAGCTTACTAAAACACCGAATCTTAAAATAAATGCGGATCGCAAGCTCAAATTGTGGAGAAATTGCGATGCGATAAAATTTAAAGTGAAAAAGACGTACCGCATCCACAACCGGATGTGGCCAACGGGTTCTCGATGCGGAAGGATTGCCCCATCAGATCATCAACAAAATCAATGGTCGCGCCCTTCATATATTCAATTGATACGGCATCAATCAGCACAGTTGCGCCGTCGCGGGCAATGATGATGTCGTCATCCGCCCGGTCCTGACCAATGTCAAAACCGTAGGAAAAACCAGAGCAACCCCCACCGCGCACGCTGATGCGCAACGCCGAGCCATCCGATTCCTTTGATAGAATAGTATGCACCCGCCTGGCGGCGCGGTCTGTGAGGATAACGGGAAGTGTTTCGGTCATAGCGTCAACTCAGCGTTTGATCCTGTATGATCTGAAGGTAAGGTGGAATGGTGAAGACTTCAACCTTATCTCTCTCCGGTTTAAAGCCGAGCGATCTGAAACCCGGCCAACGCTGGACAGCGCCTTACGCAGTTGACCCTGAAAAAAGCCGCGGCCGGTTGATCGCGGAGCCGGAATCGCCCACCCGCAGTCCGTTTCAGCGCGACCGTGACCGTATCGTGCATTCCACCGCCTTCCGGCGTTTGAAACACAAGACACAGGTTTTCATCGAGCATGAGGGTGATCATTACCGCACCCGTCTGACGCATACGCTGGAGGTGGCGCAGATAGCCCGGTCAATTGCCCGCGCCCTAGGCCTCGACGAGGATCTCGCCGAAACGCTGGCACTGGCGCATGATCTTGGCCATACGCCTTTCGGCCATGCAGGGGAGCGGGCACTGGACCGTGCTTTGGCAAACCACGGCGGCTTTGATCATAACGCCCAGTCGCTGATCATCGTCACCAGTCTGGAACGACACTACGCACTGTTTGATGGTCTGAACCTGACATGGGAAACGCTAGAAGGACTGGTCAAGCACAATGGCCCCCTCACTGACAGGCAGGGCAGGGCAGTGGGTGCCCATGAGCAGCGGCCCCTGCCTATGGCGATTGTTGCCTACGATAATCGGCATCCGCTCGATTTATGGTCGCAAGCCAGTGCGGAGGCGCAGGCAGCCGCTATTGCCGATGATATCGCCTACAACGCCCATGATATTGATGATGGCTTACGGGCAGGGATCATCACACTTGATGGTTTGCGTGAGGTCCCCTTTCTGGCCCGACTGCTTGATGATATTCAGGCTGCTTATCCAGACCTTGGGCGCTCCAGGACGACCCATGAGTTGCAGCGCAGGATAATCACTTTGCTGGTCGAGGATGTGATCAGCGAAGGCGATCGGCGGATTGCATGCGAGAATATCCAGACTGCCGAAGATGTGCGGATGGCGAAGGGTCCTGTCATCGGTTTCTCTTCCGACATGCATAAAGCAGAACGATCTATCCGTGAATTTCTGTTCAAGAGACTTTATCGCAATGAACGGATCATGACGGTGATGGCCGACGCTGAGCAAATGGTTGAGCAGATGCATGCGGTTTTTCTGGAAACGCCAGAATTACTGCCCGAACAATGGTTGCTCGGAATGAATGCCATGAATGTCTCGCAAAAAGCCATCCATGTTGGGAACTTCATTGCGGGCATGACAGACCGCTATGCGATAGACATGCATCGACGGTTGCCAATCTTAGGCGTTGCGTGAAAGTTTGACGCATAGCCTGATTTGAGCTAGCCGCCAGTTTTCCCAGAACTGTTTGGAATACCGTGGATCACATGAATCTGTTTGCGATGTATCAGGCCAAAGTTGTTCAGATCATTGCGGATTTGGTTGCATGCGGCAAGCTGCCCGCCAATCTGAACACCGCGCGCCTAGTTGTCGAGCCACCCAAGGACGCCAATCACGGTGATTTTGCCACAAATGCGGCCATGGTACTCGCCAGGGACGCCGGCATGAAGCCCCGCGATCTGGCTGATTTGATTGTAATGGAATTGTTGCGCGACAAGGATGTGGTGAAGGCCGAGATTGCTGGTCCTGGTTTCATCAATGTCACATTGGTTAACCAGCTTTTCGATGCGGTCATCCTGCATGCGGTTGCCACCGGCGTCGACTATGGCCGCAGCAGCATGGGCGGTAATGCCAAGGTCAACATCGAGTATGTTTCTGCCAATCCCACAGGCCCCATGCATGTCGGCCATTGCCGTGGTGCTGTGTTTGGTGACGCACTGGCCAATCTGCTGGCTTTTTCCGGCCATGATGTAACCCGCGAATACTATATCAACGATGCAGGTTCGCAGGTGGACGTGCTCGCCCGTTCCGCTTTCCTGCGCTACCGAGAGGCTTTGGGCGCGGATATCGGTGCTATTCCTGAAGGATTGTATCCCGGTGATTATCTCAAGCCCGTTGGCGCATTTCTGGCCAAGAAATACGGTATGGCTCTGCTGGAGATGCCTGAATCCACATGGTTGCCCGATGTCCGTAATACAGCCATTGACGCGATGATGGACATGATCCGCGAGGATCTGAAGGCCTTGGCCATTTCCCATGCCGTGTTTTTTTCAGAGCGCTCACTGCATGAGGGTAATGACAGCCCTGTTGGCGCAGCCATTGCTGATCTTCGGGCGCGTGACCTGATCTACGAAGGGCGCTTGCCGCCACCAAAAGGTGCGCCAGAGGCGGACTGGGAAGACCGGGAGCAAACACTGTTTCGCGCCACTGCATTTGGCGATGATGTTGATCGCCCACTGATGAAATCAGACGGTACTTACACTTACTTTGCTTCCGACATCGCTTATCACCGAGACAAGTATCTGCGCGGATTCAAGACCATGATCGACGTCTGGGGGGCCGATCATGGCGGCTACATCAAGCGAATGCAGGCGGCTGTAAAAGCCGTTACCGGCGGTGAAGGCCAATTGGATATCGAGATATGCCAACTCGTCAAACTTTTGAGGGATGGTCAGGAACTCAAAATGTCCAAGCGCGCAGGAACATTCGTGACGCTGCGCGAGGTTGTCGATGAAGTCGGTTCCGATGCAGTGCGATTCATGATGCTCTATCGCAAAAATGACGCACCCCTGGAGTTTGATATGCTCAAGGTTGTCGAACAGACCAAGGAAAATCCGGTGTTTTACGTGCAATATGCCAATGCGCGGTGCAACTCGATCCTGCGGCAAGCGGCCCTGGCCTTTGGTGAGGGTGCTTTTGACCGTGATGAACTGGCAACGGCAGATATGGGCATCCTCACGGATGAGTCCGAGCGTGGGCTGATCAGGTTGATCGCACAATACCCTCGGCTGGTTGAATCTGCGGCCTCGGCGCGAGAGCCACACAGGGTGGCTTTTTATCTGTATGATGTGGCCAGCGGACTGCATGCGCTGTGGAATCGTGGAAAAGAACTTCCGGCCTTACGCTTTGTTAATGATAAAGATAGAAAATCAACCTGCTCCAGGCTCGCTCTGGTGTCTTCCGTAGTGTCTGTGCTTGGCTCAGGCTTGCAGATTTTGGGTGTCAGCGCACCAGAAGAGATGCGCTAGTCAATGTCTCTTGCCCTGGATTGAACGCAGTGCGTGAAATGGTGTTGCGATGAAACAGTCTGCTGATCTCCGCCCGGTTCTGGACCTTGACGATCTTGAGCGTCAATTGCAGGCCGCTGTCGACTCAAAAAAGACGTATTCGGACGATCCATTGTCTGAACTGGCCCGAATTGTGAGGCAGGATGATCCCTTGCGGTCTGGTGGAAAGGCGCAGCGTGAGTCAGGACCATCCCTGTCATTTGATGACTTTCTGAAATCACCGCCACGATCAGCATCTGGTGTCATGCCACAGCATACACCAGCCATCGAGCCTTTATTCCCGGAAAAAGAGATGGATTCTCCTGTATTGGCTGTTGCCGATTCCACGCACACCACGTCAGAAATCCATTCCTTGTCGGATGACAATCAGCGGGTGGAACCTCAAACGGAGCCGGTTTTTACAACGGGTGCAAATGACGATGATCAGGAGAAAGCGGACAGTGATCGTGGGGAGGAATCCGGCCCTTTACAGGATGATTTTGATCGCAGACTGACCGAAGCCCTTGCAGAGGATGAATCTGAAATCCTGCATGACAAGGCGACAGCGCAGCCCGCTCTGGCATCCCTTCCATCTTTTGAGACCACAGAACCTGTCGCACCAAAGGCACCCTTTGATGACATGCTTGCCGAGTTTGAGGCGGCCATGCGTGATGTTGGTGGTCAACCAGCCCCACAACGTGCCGTGCCGTCGCTTGAGCCGGTTGCTGTTCCCCCACCTCCATCCGGACTGGCTCCGCTCAACACGGACACCGGTATAGCAAGGAACAGTTATGGCGATCTTTCCAGTGGGGCTACGGTCCTTGGTGCAGGCGCGGCCGGTACAACGGTCATAGCCGTCGGCGCAATTGCGTCTGGCGCGTCTCAAGCGGCAGCCAACCCCAGGTCCATGGGTGCAAAATCACCTTTCAGATCACGTGGCCTGATGATTGCTGCAGGTGTCGTTGGCGTGGCCGTCATTGGGATGGGTAGCCTGCTGGGCTTCGGCACCGGTTTGCGCAAGGCGCCAGCGGTCAATGCGCCGGTCATAGCTGCCAAGCCGGGCGTTACCAAGGAGCGTCCTGTCAATCCGGGTGGTGTCGAGGTGCCTAACCAGGATAAGGAAGTTTTGCAGGCCAAGCCGCAAACGGCGGCTGTCGAGCGCGTTGCACCGCGTGAGGAGCAGCCGGTTGATCTGACGGCTGCACAGCGGCGCGTGCAGACTTCACCTGATACGGCATCTGCGACATCTGCCGTGCGTCAGATTCAAGGTGTGGCCATTGTGGCACCCATCAGCATAAAACCGCCCGCAACTGCGGCAGTGGTCTCCGCCGAGCCGGCGCCGCGGCCCGTTGCATCTGTGCCCATTACGATTGCAGGTCAATCATCGCCGGTTGCTCCTTCTGTGCTTGCGCCGGTGCCAATAGCTGCACCTGTAATCACCTCTGCCACTACTCCTGCAACAGCAGCCCCGGTGACTGCGCCCCCCTTGCGTACGGCCACACCTGCCAATTCGGCTGAGCCGCGTCGGGTGCGCGCTGTCCCCATCCGGGCTGATGGTGAACCTGCACCTGCCCGTGCCCAGGCACAGCCGCGTATTGTTCCTGCAGCACCTGGTGTCCAACCTGCTGTTGAGCCTGACGCTGCCAATGCGCCATTGCGTATTACACCATTGGCCAACCGTGCCGCGCCCCAGCGTGTGGCATCTGCGCAATCGGCACAGACCGCACAGGAAACACCTGCGCCGCGCACCACAGGTGGCACCGGCAACTTTACCGTACAGCTCGCGGCAGAAGGCAGTTCAGATTCCGCACGCTCCAAGTTCAACCGTATCCGTGGACAGCACAGCTCCGTGCTGGGAGGTTATGAACCCGATATCCGTACTGCGGAGGTTAACGGTCGCAATGTCTACCGTGTTCGTGTTGGCAGCTTCTCCCGGGAGGAGGCCGTTAGTGTCTGCGAACGCCTCAAGGCCAGTGGCGGCACTTGCTTCGTAGCGCGCAACTGACGGATTGGCTCCATGTCATTTAACGCCATTATCCTCGGCTGCGCCGGCAAGGAACTTACGCGTGAGGAAAAGGCTTTCTTCAAGGCCGAGCGCCCTTGGGGTTTCATCCTTTTCAAGCGCAATGTCGAATCGCCCGATCAGGTCCGTAAACTGGTCGCTTCCTTGCGCAAATGCGTGGATTGGGATCAGGCTCCGGTTCTGATCGACCAGGAGGGTGGACGCGTGCAGCGTCTCGGTCCGCCCCATTGGCCGGTTTATCCCACGGGCCGTCAGTATGGCCGCGTTCACAGCAATGACCCGTTGGTGCGCCGCGAGGTTGCCCGTCTGGGTGCCCGCCTTATTGCGCATGATCTTTATCAGCTTGGCATCAATGTCGATTGCGTGCCCGTGCTGGATGTGCCGGTCGCCGGAGCCCACGATGTGATAGGTGACAGGGCTTATGCCAGTGATCCTCAGACCATCGCTCAACTGGGGCGTGCCGCTGCCGAGGGTCTGATTGCCGGTGGCGTCCTGCCGGTGATCAAGCATATTCCCGGACATGGCCGGGCGGGTTCTGACAGCCATCTGGCCTTGCCGGTTGTCGATACGGATCACGAGACATTGTCACGCACGGATTTCATGCCATTCCGGCATCTCGCCGACATGCCGATGGCGATTACAGCCCATGTCGTTTACACCGCGATTGATCCCAAGCGACCCGCTACCACGTCGCGCAAGGTCATGCGCCGGATCATCCGTGGCGAGATCGGCTTCAAGGGGCTGGTAATGAGTGATGATCTGTCAATGAAGGCCTTGGCAGGCGACTTTGCCACACGCACCAGGGCGGCATTCAAGGCGGGATGTGATGTTGCGCTGCACTGCAATGGTGATATGGCCGAGATGCAGGCGATTCTCTCGGCCACGCCAACGCTAGCAGGCAAAGCCAGAAGACGGGCTGATTCTGCCATGAATCGCATTGCAAACCTGCCAGAACCGTTTGATCCTGTGGAAGGACGCGCCAGATTGGACGCAGCCCTTGCGACAATCGTCTGAAAAAGCGACATCTGGTTGGCAACAACCACCCAGAGTCCATGGCAGGCAACGATTTCTTTGATGATGACAGCAGCGAGCGCAGGGAAGGCGATCCCGCGCTGATCGTTGGTGTAGACGGTTTCGAGGGGCCTCTCGATCTGTTGCTGGAGCTTGCGCGCCGCCAAAAGGTGGATCTGCACCGTATTTCCATCATGGCCTTGGCGGACCAGTATCTGCAGTTTGTCGAAGCAGCCCGGAAAGTGCGGCTTGAACTGGCAGCCGACTATCTCGTGATGGCGGCTTGGCTTGCTTATCTGAAATCCAAATTGCTTCTGCCAAGAGACCTGAAAACCGATGATGGTCCCAGCGCAGAAGAAATGGCAGGGGCACTGGCAGAGCGCCTCCGTAAACTGGAGGCCATACGCCTTGCCGCTCAGGTCCTTATGCAGCGCCCGCAACTGGGGCGCGATGTGTTTGGGCGTGGTGAGCCCGAAGACATTGAACTGATCGAGCGCCCGCAATGGGAGGCGACATTGCATGATCTTTTGGCCGCTTACGCACGGCAGCGCCAGAAACACGCCTTGTCCCGGGTTACCATCGAGAAGCGCTTTGTCTGGTCTCTTGCTGAAGCCCGTGATGCACTGGAACGGTTGATGGGCCAGATGCAGGACTGGGCACCGATGGAGACCTATCTTCTTCGCTATGCTGTTGATCCATCCATGCGCCGCTCGGTCGCCGCGTCGTCCTTTGCCTCAGTGCTTGAACTGGTGCGGGATGGTTCCATGGAAATCCGTCAGGATCAGGCCTTCGACAAACTGTGGTTGCGCCGCAAGGTGAAACCGGTAGAACCCGCATCAGCGGCAAAAGTGATCGATCATGCGTAACACGACAGTACAATCACCGTCTTTCAGGTTTCACCCTCCCGGAACCGAAGAGGAGCTGTCTGCCGCCATGGCGCTCGGTTCAGCCGTGCGGATAACCGAGGCATTGTTGTTTGCGGCACGCGAACCGTTGTCGGAAGCCGTAATCACCGCCGCTATCCCGGCCAATGTTCACCTGCGGGATGTGATGGCGCATCTTGAGCCACATTATCTCGCGCGCGGTGTCAATCTTGTGCGTATCGCAGGCAAATGGGCGTTTCGCACCGCTCCGGACCTTGGCTATCTGATGACCAAGGAAGTGGAGGAGCCCAAGAAACTCTCTCGCGCCGCCATCGAGACCTTGGCCATCGTAGCCTACCATCAGCCGGTTACGCGCAGTGAAATAGAAGATATCCGTGGTGTGGCGACAGCCAAGGGCACGCTGGACGTATTGATGGAAACTGGCTGGGTGCGCATGCGCGGTCGCCGCAAGACGCCGGGTCGGCCCATCACTTTTGGAACGACAGAGAGATTTCTCGTCCATTTCGGCCTCAATGCTGTGGGTGATCTGCCGGGCCTAGATGAATTGCGCCAGACCGGCATGTTTGATGGGCGCGTGCCAGCCAACCTGTTTATGCCACTGCCATCGGATGATCCGACCCTGCGGATTGACGAGGACCCGCTGGAAGCAGACCAGATGGTGCTCGCTGCAGAGGAACGCATCAACGCTGGCGACGAGCCGCTGCTGACTGATGATGAACTGGAAGTTGCGGAAGAGACTGTTGAGAACGACGACGTGCCGCTGAATCCGTTTGACGGTGATCGGCGCTAGTCATGTCTGGCCCAGCCATGCCGATAACCCCAGCACGCGGGCGTGCCACGGCGGTCATTCCTGCAAGCCTGCAATTTGCTGGAATTAGCAAATCCTTTGGCAACCGGCAGGTCATCGCAGATATCTCGCTTGATATCAGGCCAGCCGAGGTTGTGTGCCTTCTGGGCCCCTCAGGCTGTGGCAAGACTACGTTGCTTCGCATTGCAGCAGGCATCGAGGAGCCGACATCCGGCCAATTGCTTATGGATGAGCGCGTTATAGCTACCGCATCAAGCAGTTTGCCTACCGAAAAGCGCGGTATTGGCATGGTTTTTCAGGATTATGCCCTGTTTCCTCAAATGACCGTACTGGAAAACGTCGCCTTTGGCTTGCGCGGCCTTTCGCGCGCCGAAAAGAAATCCGCCGCTGAAGTGGCCATGAATCGCGTTGGCCTCAAATCACTCGCCAATGCCTACCCCTACATGCTGTCAGGCGGCGAACAGCAACGCGTGGCACTGGCCCGCGCCATTGTGCCGCGCCCGCGTGTTCTCCTCATGGATGAACCGTTTTCAAACCTTGACCGGCGCATGCGCGATTCCGTGCGCGAGGAGACCGTGGCATTGCTGCGCGAGACGGGTGCCACATGCATTATGGTCACGCATGATCCCGAGGAAGCCATGCGGATCGCAGACCGGATTGTACTGTTGCGCGAGGGGCGTATGGTGCAAGCTGGGCCCCCTGAACAGCTATACCGCAGCCCCCACGACATCGAAGTTGCACGGTTCTTCTGTGATCTCAACGAGATAGGGTGTGTCGTCAAAGAGGGACGCACACAGACGATCTTCGGTAATATCCCCGCGATGGGCGTTGCCGATGGTCCTGCCACATTGTGCATCCGCCCTCAGGCGTTCCGGCTCAGATCACAAGGGCAAGGCGTCCCGGCCCGCATCATCGGATCACGTTTCCTGGGTGAAATGCATCTGGTGGACCTGAATGTACAGGGTATGGACGCGCCCGTGCATGCAAGGTTGCGGGAAAGACCACCCGAAATGCGCGGCAAAGACATCGGAATCGAAATCGATTTTGACGAAGTTCTTGTTTTCGGCCATGAGCCCACATAGTTTCATTTCAGACCGCAGCTGAGCAGCTGCATTCAACAAGGGAGTAAGGCCATGGGCTCGTTGAGCATCTGGCATTGGCTGGTGGTAGCGGTGATCGTTCTGCTGCTGTTTGGCCGGGGCAAAATTTCTGAACTCATGGGCGACGTCGCTGGCGGCATCAAGGCCTTCAAAAAGGGAATGGCCGAGGACGATGACGTCAAGAAGGCCGAGGAAGAGAAGAAGAAACTGGAAGACACGGCTGCTGCCGCTGCTGATGCCGTCAAATCGGCTGCATCTTCCACCAAGACCTCTTGATCTTCTCTCACCCTGAAAACGCCTTCGGGATGCTGATCAACAGCTTACCGGAAAGGCGCGGAATGGATTGCCATGTTTGATATCGGGGGAGGCGAACTCCTCGTCATCGGAATCGTCGCGCTTGTCGTGATTGGCCCCAAGGAATTGCCGGGCCTGTTGCGCACGGCTGGAAATGCCATGGGCAAGGTGCGGCGTATGGCTTCCGAATTTCGTGGCCAGTTCGATGAAGCCATGCGGGAGGCTGAGCTTGATCAGGCCAAGAAAGCCTTCACCGATGTAAATGATGTAGCGCAATCCGCGACCACCAGTTTCAACCCCCTGGAAACGATCCGCAACGAGATCAAATCCGTCAAGGACGAGATCAAGGGCACAACGGCGACGTCGTTGCCGGACCCGGTCATTCCATTGCCTGCTGAAGCGCCGCCTGTCTCAATTGTAGCGGAAGCGCCGCCCGCTGCCAAAACCGCCGAACCTGCCCCCAAGCCCAAGCGCAGCCGCAAAAAAGCGGATGACAGTGCAGGCTCTCCTGCATGACCACCGAAACTGACAAGAAGCCCGGGCAGGACGAAATCGACGCGTCCAAAGCCCCCCTGATGGACCATCTGGTGGAATTGCGCTCACGCCTGATCAAGGCGCTGATCGGTTTTTTCCTGATGTTCATCATATCCTTCGCCTTTTCCAAACAGATCTACCAGATCCTGCTGCAACCCTACGCTTGGGCTGCTGGTGGCGCCGACAAGGTTGCGGCGCAGTTCACGCACCCGCTGGAAAGCCTGTTCACGCAGATCAAGATCGGTGTATTTGGCGGCCTGTTCCTGTCCTTTCCGGTCATTGCAACGCAGATCTACAAGTTTGTGGCACCCGGGCTTTATCGGAACGAGCGCGATGCGTTCGTGCCCTATCTTATCGCCACGCCGTTCTTCTTTCTGCTTGGCACCATGGTGGTGTTTTTCGTGGCCATGCCGCTGCTGATGCAATTTGCGCTGGGTCAGCAGGTTGTTGGTGGGGACGGGCTAGCAGCGATCCGGCTTGATGTGAAGATCAGCGAATATCTCGACCTGATCATGCAGCTGATCTTTGCTTTTGGAATCACCTTCCAGTTGCCGGTCGTGCTGACGCTGCTGGCACGGGCGGGCATCGTTGATTCGAAGTTCTTGATCGAGAAAAGGCGTTATGCCATCCTGATCGTCTTTGTCATCGCCGCTGTTTTGACGCCCCCTGACGTGATTTCCCAGTTCGCGCTTGCCGTACCGACACTGCTTCTTTACGAGCTTGCCATTCTCTCCGTGAAGTACGTGGAGAGGGGCAGGGCCAAGCCGGAGGCGGATACCGCCACTACTTGATTGCATGGTCTTGCTCAGGAAACCGCGAGCTGAACCATGCATGATATCAAACTGATCCGTGACAATCCTATTGCCTTTGACAACGGCCTGAAAGCGCGCGGCCTAGAGCCGTTATCCGCATCGTTGATTGCGCTGGATGATAACCGCCGCAGCATTATCGGTGATTTGCAGCAGGCGCAGGAGCGCCGCAATGCCGCATCGAAAGAGATTGGCGCCGCCATGGGTCGCAAGGACATGGCGACAGTCGATGCCTTGAAAGCCGAAGTCGCCGCCCTCAAGGATCGGTTGACAGCGGGTGAGGCCGACCAGCGCACGATTGATGACAACATCCGCAAGGCGCTGGAAACCATCCCCAACACACCAGCTGATGATGTTCCCAAGGGTGCGGATGAGCATGGCAATGTGCTGTTTCGCCAATATGGCCTAAAGCCGACGGCAGAGCATCTGGGTGCACAGCATTTCGAAATTGGCGAGGCCATGGGCCTGATGGACTTTGAGGTAGCATCCAGAATGTCCGGTGCGCGGTTTGTCGTTCTCAAGGGGCAATTGGCGCGGCTGGAGCGGGCGATTGGTCAGTTCATGCTGGATCTGCATACAACGGAGCATGGGTATACGGAGGTGAATCCACCGCTGCTGGTGAACGATAAAGCGATGTATGGAACGGCCCAGTTACCCAAGTTTTATGCCGAACAATTTTTGGGTACAAGTGAAGGCTCTCGTGCTGCGTTGCTTGATCTGGCTTTGGATGCTGCAACAAACGAAGACATTAATGCTCTGAAAGCGGGAGTGATATCTTTCAAGGAAGCGGTAAATCGAACTGTTGCCAGTGCACCGGCGCAGGAAGATAGATGGCTCATTCCAACAGCCGAAGTTCCGCTTACCAATCTCGTGCGTGAATCCATCCTTGAAGAACGCGAACTTCCGCTGCGTTTCACGGCGCTTACCCCGTGTTTTCGCTCCGAGGCCGGTTCTGCCGGGCGCGATACACGCGGCATGCTGCGCCAGCATCAGTTCACCAAATGCGAACTTGTCTCTATCACCACGCCGGAAGCATCGAAAGCCGAGCACGAGCGCATGCTGACATCGGCAGAGAACGTGCTCAAGAAACTGGGCATCCACTACCGCGTGATGACGCTATGCACCGGCGACATGGGCTTTGGTTCGCAGAAGACCTACGACATCGAGGCATGGCTGCCGGGGCAGGGCACATACCGCGAGATATCCTCCTGCTCGGTCTGTGGTGATTTCCAGGCGCGGCGCATGGAAGCGCGGTATCGCCCCACCGAAGGCAAGAGCCTGCGTTATGTTCACACACTCAACGGCTCCGGCCTTGCAGTCGGCCGCACTTTGATTGCCATCATGGAGAACTATCTCAACCCTGATGGCTCTGTGAGTGTGCCCGATGTGCTGCTGCCCTACATGGGCGGCATCACGCGTATCGAGGGTGGACGGTGATGGCGCTTCGTTCTTACAACGAGAATTGCAGCAGCATTGCGCGTCCTTCGAGGCTACGCTTTGCTTCGCACCTCAGGATGAGGCGTTCTGTGTCTTGCAAGTCTCGATTTCCTCATCCTGAGGAGGCGCGCGGCGCCGTCTCGAAGGACGCATGAGCTGCGTGCCGTAACCTGAATCGAAAGCACCAAATGCGCATTCTGATTACCAATGACGACGGCATCCACTCCCATGGCATAACCGTGCTGGAGGCCATTGCCCGCGCACTCTCGGATGATGTCTGGGTTGTGGCACCCGAAACCGACCAGAGCGGCGTTTCCCATTCGATCTCGCTGAATGATCCGCTGCGGTTGCGCAAGATCTCCGAGCGGCACTACGCCGTGAAGGGCACCCCAACGGATTGCGTGATCATGGGCATTCGCCATATCCTGATCGATCACAAGCCTGACCTGGTGCTGTCGGGCGTCAACCACGGCCAGAATGTCGCCGAGGATGTCACCTATTCCGGCACCATCGCCGGTGCCATGGAGGGGACAATCCTGGGTGTGCGGTCGATTGCCCTCAGCCAGGCCTATGGACCGGCAGGGCGCGACAATATCCATTGGGAATGTGCGCAGACCCACGCGCCTGATATCATTCGCCGCGTTCTGGAGCTTGGATTTCCCAAAAACACATTGGTGAATTTGAATTTTCCCAATTGCCCGCCCGATGAAGTGGTTGGCACCGCAAGCACCGTGCAGGGTCAGCGCAATCAGGAACTCCTGCGCGTGGATGAACGTGCTGATGGCCGTTCAAAGCCGTATTTCTGGATCGCTTTTGCCCGTGGCAAAATCACGCCGGAGGAGGGCACGGACCTGCACGCGCTGGCTGACAAACGCATCTCCATCACGCCAATCAAACTGGACCTTACCGATCTGCCCACGGCAACCGCCTTCACCAAGGCCTTTGGTGGCTGATCATGTCCCGATTGATTGAACCAGATGCTGTGATGGATGACCGCGACGAAGCCCTCGGCAAGTTTCTGCTGGCATTGCGCGCCCGCGGCCAGCGCGATATGGCGTTGCTGACAGCCATTGAGCATGCGCCGCGCACCTCTTTTGTTCCGCTGCGATATGTCGGGTTTGCCTATCAGAACATGTCGATTCCGCTGGATTGCGGGCAGGAGACGGGCTCTCCCTTCGATATCGTCGAACGGATAGGCTATTTCCAGATAGAGCCGAACCACCATGTGTTGGAAATCGGCTCTGGCTCCGGTTGGCAGACGGCGGTCATTGCAGGATTGGCGCGGGCCGTTCTCGGCATCGAGCGCTGGCGGGTCCTGGCTGAGACAGCCGATGGCCGTGTACAGGCACTGGGCTTTGTCAACACGGTTATCACCCACGGAGACGGCAGCGGTGGCATGCCAGCAGGAGGGCCGTTTGACCGCATCATATTCAATGGGGCAATTGACGAAGTGTCGCCACTCATTCTGGCGCAACTGGCGGATGCCGGTCAGGTAATTGCCCCCGTCATCCGGGACGATCAGCAGTTTCTCATGCGGTTCGAGATGCAGGGCAGCCAGTTGATGGAAACTGCGCTTGGCCCTGTGGATTTTCTCCCCATAGCCACGGGCATGTCCGCTTCACTTTGACAATTCGTCATGCCAAACGAAAAATACTGCTGAAACGCGTGATTTTCACTATTTCGGAAACGGCTCCTTAACCTCACTGCTTCATTAATGTGGGAGTTAGTGTTGCGTATCAGGGTGTTGAGTCATGCGTACCCGAGTTGTAGCTTGCGATGGCAAGCAGATTTTGAAATTTGCCGCAGTCGCACTTTTGGCTGGTGCCAGCGTCGCTTGCAGCTCAGATAGCTCGCGCTTTGGCGAGAATCCCTTCACCAATCCTTTCGCATCGGCCCCCACCCAGAATGTGGACCGTACGATGACAGGTTCACTGCCAAGGCGAACTGCGCCAGTAGGGTCGGTAACATCCCAGCCCTTGCCAGCGGCTCTCTCAAGCAAGGGCGCGGCCAACCCGCTGAACCCGATGCAAAGCGCTTCGCTTCCTGCGGTTACCAATCAACCCATGACCCGCGTAGCATCGGCCACCTTGCAGCAGGCGTCACCAATTGGCGGTTCAGCAGCAGGCTGGTCAGCCGCCGGTGGAACACCCGTCACGGTTGGGGCCGGGGATAGTGCAAACGCCTTGTCTTCCCGCTACGGCGTGCCGGTGTCGGCTATCCTTGCAGCCAACGGTGGTCAGATCCGCCCTGGGCAGCAGGCAATCATTCCCGTTTATAATGCCAGTGGTGGTGCCGCTAAAACCGGCCTGATGGAGCCAGCGCGCGCCACCGCACCACAGGCTTCCGCAAAAGCGGTTACTGCGGCTGATGACGATGAAGACGATGTAAAAAAGGCGGTACCGCTACTGCCACCCCAGCGTATGGCACAAGCAACACCGCCCGTGCCTATGCCCCCCCAGTCCGTCCCTATGCCGCCAGCGCGCCCGGTTGCTGCACAGCCCCAGCGAATTGCCCCGGCTGTTGCTGCCGGCAAGCCCATTCCCGCGGTGAAACTGGCCAAGCCAGCGCAGGCTGACGATGATGATGACGAGGCACCAAAGAAGATCATAGCGGCTGCGCCATCCAAGGCACTGACGCCATTGAAGCCTGTAGCACAGGCAAAACAGCCGGTCGTATTGCAGGCAGCCAAGCCATCAAAAAGCGCTAAGCCCGCGGTTGATGACGAGGATGAGGACGAAGCGCCCAAAAAACCGGTTGCCGCCAAGCCAGCACCACGCATCATTCCGCTGACAGCGCAAAAGCCGGTTGATGCGGAAGCCCCCAAGGTGGCTGAAGTGCAAAAACCCGCCGATCCTGTTACCACCCAATCCATTCCGCAGACGGCAAAGTCCGAAGACAAGCCTGAGTTCCGCTGGCCAGCCAAGGGTCGCGTGATTTCAGGATTCGGCTCCAAGAACGGCAATGGTGATGGTATCGCCATTGCTGTGCCGGAAGGAACGCCCGTCAAAGCAGCAGAAGGCGGCACAGTTGCCTATGCTGGCGAGGAGTTGAAAGGCTACGGCAAGCTCGTGCTTGTGCGCCATGACAATGGTTATGTCTCGGCCTACGCCCACAACGGCGAACTCAATGTGAAGCGCGGAGAGAAAGTCAGCCGCGGCCAGCTGATCGCCAAATCCGGCTCAACGGGCAACGTCACTTCACCGCAGTTGCATTTTGAACTGCGCAAGGGTTCAACGCCGGTTGATCCAACCAAATTCCTCGAAAACTGAGGCAGGAATCCCCAATTCATGGGGTAGTAACAAAACATCCGGGGACCTGCGAGACCCATCCGGGTGTTTTCATGGACGGCGGCTCTGCCAGGAAACGGGGCCGCCGCTTCCACGTCTGGTGCTTGGCGCACGTCCCGTGTTCGCGTATCACATGCGCCGCGCGCTGATGGTGTCAGGGTGGTGAATGCAGGATGTCCACATCCTCAATATCCTTGACATTGCTTTTCATAGTCCGCTTGATGGTTGCAGCGTTATGGCGATCTGAGCAGCAAAACTTGGATCATGGGAATACGGTGCGAGATCTCCTTGATCTCAAAGCTGTGGCTGCCCCCGCAACTGTAAACGGTGAGCCTTTCTCCAGATACCACTGGAAGTCATTCCGGGAAGGTGGAGATCAGGCATTGACCCGTGAGCCAGGAGACCGGCCAAAACGTGTCACCTTCCATACGTGCGGGGATGCGCGTGAGGGGCGGCTTGCCGCTATGGTGGCGCTTGAGCGTCGCTGGCGGATTTTGTCTTCTTTTCAGGACATTCCTTCGTGGCGCATAATCGCTTTGTGACCCGGAGGCTCCGCATGCTGCTTTTCTCCCCTTTCCCGTCGGCTTTCAGACAGATGGCAGGTTATTGCCTGACGCTCGGACTATTGATTTCTCCAGCTGTTGCTCAACCGGTGTCGACAACTGACCAACGCGGTGTCGTCGTAACCTTGCCCAACAAACCTCAGCGCATCGTCACCATACCGATCCCTGCTGCATCGGTGATGATCGCGGTTGACCAGGGTGCAAAGAACATCATTGGATTGCATCCAACCGCCAAGGCAGCGATCCAGCAAGGCGTCCTTGGAACAATTTTTCCAGACACATTGACCATCCGCTCTGACATCACGGCACAAGGCTTTATGCCCAACGTCGAGACATTGTTGCAGCTGAAGCCAGATCTCATCGTGCAATGGGCCAATCAGGGGCCAGATCTTATCCCGGCTGTTGAACGCCTTGGTTTGCCGGTGATTGGTCTGAACTATGGCACTGAGGCGCTATTGCGCGGTCAGCTCAAAATGTATGGCGAGCTACTGGGCAAAGAAGAACGGGTCCGTGATTTGATCGGCTGGCGCAACGACATGCAAGGCCGTCTTGCCAAGGCCCTTGAAGGCCTGACGGATGACAAGAAACCCAAGGTCATGACGTTGCAGCTGGCGCTCACGACATTTCAGGTTGCGGCACCGGGCTCTTACCAGGATGCCAATATGCGGCTTGCCGGGGGCCGCAATGTAGCTTCCAACCTCAAGGACTTCGTAACTGTGAACCCCGAGCAGATTGTTGCATGGGCGCCAGACATCATTTTGCTGAACAGTTTCGAGGCCAAGCTCTTCCCCAAGGACATTTACGACAATCCGCTTTTTGCTGGCGTTCCTGCAGTCAAGAATCGCCGTGTCTATAAAACGCCGCTGGGTGGGCAGCGTTGGGACCCGCCAAGCCATGAAAGCCCGCTGACATGGCTGTGGATGGCTTCGCTTTTCCATCCTAACCGGATAATGGATAATCTGCGCGCCGAGATGATACGCGGCTACGAGCTTCTTTATGGCTACACGCTTTCAGCGGCACAGATCGACACCATCCTGTTCATTGAACAACACAAGGAGGCTGTTGACTATGCCCGCTTCCGTCAGCCTTAGTGAAAGGTACGCCACTGCCATAGTACCAAAGAGCTTTCGCAGTGGTGGCTCGCGTGGGCTTTTCATCCTTGGTTGCCTGCTTCCTCTGGTGGTCCTGATGGCGCTCGGGAGCGGGCGCTACTGGGTATCACCCGACAAGGTGGCGGCCATACTTCTTGCGCAAATCTTGCCCATCAAGCCATTCTGGAGCGGGGTTGAAGAGCAGGTTATACTAATCGTCCGTATGCCGCGCATCCTGCTTGCCATGATGGCCGGGGCGGGACTTGGACTATGTGGAAGCGCATTGCAGGGGATCTACCGCAACCCACTGGTCGACCCGTCTCTGGTGGGTGCGGCACCAGGCGCAGCTTTCGGAGGGGTTCTGTCCATCCTGCTGTTTGGTGGTGGACTTTGGCTCGTGCCTATGGCGTTTGTTGGCGGGCTTACCGCTCTTGCACTGGTCCATGTGATAGCGGGTATTTCCGGGCGTCTGTCGGTTTTGTCCCTTGTGCTTGGCGGTGTGGTGGTGGGCGCATTCTTCGCCGCGCTCGTGTCACTGACGCAGTTTTTGGCCAACCCGGAAACCACGCTCCCAGCCATTGTCTATTGGCTGATGGGCAGTTTTGCCATGGCATCGTGGGCCAAAATGACCATTGCGCTACCCTTGATCCTGATCGGTGCAGCCGGATTATTCCTGCTGCGCTTTCGCATTGATATCCTGTCGCTTGGCGATGAAGAGGCCCAGGCGCTTGGTGTACGCGCAACACCTCTGCGTGTCATTGTGTTGGTTCTGATCGCCATGATCACAGCGGCGACTGTGGCTGTTTGTGGCATCGTCGGCTGGGTCGGTCTTCTGGCGCCGCATCTGGCGCGTATGCTGGTTGGTCCAACGCACCGTGTTCTTTTGCCCACGGCTGCAATGGTTGGTGCTATCCTGCTTGTTCTGGTT
>JANMLW010000260.1:0-16679 GCA_031372765.1 Hyphomicrobiales bacterium | reverse complement strand
CAAGCAGCGCGTTGCCCTGCTTGCTGCTTTTATCCAATGCATCGCCTAGCGACAGATCACTCATAACGCGGAAAGCCTTTCAGGCCAGAGCGTACTATTGAAGGCGATTCTGTCGTTTAAACCAGAACAAGTTGCGGGAGTTGCGACGCTTTGCTGCAAAATTGACCCGCTATCCGCCATAGCTTTGCACAAGGCTGCCCACCACCAGACTCCAGCCATCAACAAGGACGAAAAAGATCAACTTGAACGGAAGGGAGACGGTGACAGGCGGCACCATCATCATACCCATGCTAATGAGGATCGAAGACACGACAAGATCGATGATGAGAAACGGAATGAACAGCAGAAAGCCGATTTCAAAAGCGCGTCTGAGCTCCGATATCATGAAGGCAGGAACGATGACCTGCAATGGCGTCTGCTGGGCGGTTTCAGGCCTTGGCAACTTAGACAAGTCCATGAACAGTTCGAGGTCCTTGCTGCGGACATGCTTCAGCATGAAATCCTTGAAAGGTGCGGAAGCGCGCTCAAAAGCCTCCACCTCGCGGATTTGACCCGCCAGCAAGGGTTGCACGCCGTTGCGGTAGGCCTGCTCAAAGGTAGGCGTCATGATGAAAGCGGTGAGAAAGAGAGCCAGGCCGGAAAGCACGGCATTGGGCGGAGCGGTGGCAGTGCCAAGCGCTGTCCGAAGAAGCGACAGCACCACGACAATTCGCGTGAAGGACGTCACCATGACCAGAATGGACGGTGCAAGAGACAGAACGGTGATGAGCGCCACGACCTGAAGCGCACGTTCGGTGAGGCCCTGACCCTGGCCGAAGGTTATGCCGATATCCTGCGCCTGAACACTTTGCGCAAGGCTCAACCAGATTGCTGATCCGTACAAGACCGGGAGGGCGAGGTGCTTGAAGCGTCCTGCCCATCCCGCACACAACTGACGCGTCACCCCTTTCCTTCAGGGGCGCGACCAAGCAATTTGGCCATCTCTTCCTCCAGTGAATCAAAGGGATTTCTGGAAACCGGTTTGGCGACAGGCGGTGCGGATGGGGGCACTGATGGCGCCGGCACAGACAAGGGGGGGGAAGGTGGTGGAGGTGCAACTGGCGGAGGTGCAACTGGCGGTAGCGGCTGCACCCCGACAGCAACAGCTGGGGCAGCGACAGGTGGCGCAGGAATAACCTGCGGGGCAGGAGGAGCCACAGCAATGGCAGAAACGGGAGGCGGCGATGAGGGAGCTATTACGGGACTTGAAACCATAGCCGGTGTCTCTGCAGGCCTTTGCATGACAGCGTTCAACGCATCATCCATTCTGGATCTGGCAGTCTCTGCGGGAACAATTGCCTTATCCTTGATTGCAGATTGCGCCGTTGCCGCATGGGCATTCAGTGCAGCTTCCGCCCTTACGATGTCGGTTTTGGGACTATCGTCCGTTGGGCTAGTATTTCTTGGCTCTTCCGCTTTCATAGGCTCTGGCTTGGACTGAACCAGAGCTTTTGCACCGCCACCAAGCGGCAACGCCGCCTTGAATCGGTCGGCCAGCGACATGGAGGGCTTTGCAATATCAGATGGCTTAAGCGTTTCGGCTATCATGACAGGCTCAGCTTTTTTAGGTGGTTCAGGGGCTTTTATCATAGGTGGCAGCGTTGATGGCATTGCCATTTCTGGCACCTCGAACGCAGGTTTTGTTATTATCGGATCAGATTTGATCGGATCAGGTTTGACAGGTTCAGGCCTGACATAAGGTGTTGGCTTCACAGGCTCATAGGGCACGCGCGCAACAGGAACAGGCACAGTCTGAGCAGGATTGATCTGGGAAGGTGTGGCAGCCACCGGTTCTGGGTTGCTCAATGTCAACGTTGGCACCAGATCAGCATCAGACTGTCGGTTGTCAGCACGGGGGACAGATGGCCGCTCGCCGCGCACGATGCTGGTTTCCACCACGAAATCATTGGGTCCACCAATCATCACGAGATGCTCGACATTGTCACGCCGCACCATCACCAGGCGACGGCCTTGACGGTCCACGGTAAAGCTCTCCGTGATGCCCAGACGCGGCGGGCGTCCCCGCCTGTCAGGTCGCTCGCCCATATTGAGCCGATCCCCCAGTGTGCGCCTGATGAGATTCCAGACAACGAGGACCAGAATTAGAAGCACGATGACGGTAAGGACCCACGTTGCATAACGTGCGCCCGGCTCTCCGAAAAACTGTTGTAACATTTGCATTGCCGCGGGGGCCTTTCCGCTTGGTATCGATTCCGGTGATTATTAGCACAGACCGTGCCGCAGAAAGAAGCAGGGTAAAGAAAAGGTCAATACGACATCACGCCTGCTTTGACCAACTCCGTAAAAATTGCTCCAGATCACCATAGAGTCATCTTCTTAACCGGTCCTTAACCATAAACCCGGCAAGAATTGCCCAGTGGCAGGATTTCGCCTTCCGGGGAATATGCAAGATGATTGGTGATATGCCTCTCCTGTCGGCCATCAAGAGCCGGATGCAATACCATCAGTCGCGCCAGAAGATGCTGGCCGAGAATGTCGCCAATGCCGATTCGCCGGGATATCGTCCGCGTGATCTCAAGCCCTTCGACATCATGATGGCAGCCCAATCCGGCAATATCACGGGTTCAACCAATCCGGCCCGCACCAATTCCGGGCATATCGGCAGCACATCATCGGGCAGTCTTGGCTCAAAGCGAACGACCGTGTTCGAGGCAACGCCATCGGGCAACGCTGTCAATCTGGAAGACGAGATGATGCGCATGGCCCAGAACAACAGCGATTATCAGATGGCAACAACGCTCTACAGCAAGAGCCTGTCTTATTTGCGCATCGCGCTCGGTAAGCGCGGTTAAAGGAGCACAAAATCATGGACTTCGTTAAATCCATTCAGGTCGCTGTATCCGGACTCAAGGCGCAGTCGGGCCGCATGCGCGTCATATCCGAGAATATCGCCAATGCAGACAGTGTGCCAACCAGCCCTACCGCTGATCCCTATCGTCGCAAGGTTCCGACCTTCGAGCGCAAGTTTGACCGGGAACTGAATGCCGATGTGGTGAAGCTGGGGCGCATCGCGCGCGATCAGAGTGCCTTCAAGACACGGCTGGAACCGGGGCATCCGGCTGCGGATCGCAATGGCAATGTCAAGTTGCCCAACATCAACAGTACCATCGAAAGCATGGACCTGCGCGAGGCGCAGCGCTCCTACGAGGCCAACCTCAACGTGGTGACATCAACACGGCGCATGATCCAGCGGACGCTGGAATTGCTGCGCGCCTGAGCTGAAAGAAACAAAAGATGGCAAGTTCTATTTCCGCAGCCGGTGCCTATGCCGCCGTTCAGAAAATGGGGGCAAGCGCGTTTTCACCGGCCCTTGCATCCGCCCTCGTCAGCAAACCCACAGGGGGTGAAGGCGGCGGCCAATTCGCCAGCATGGTGCAGCAATTTGTCGGTGGCACGGTTGATTCTGCCCGAAAGGCGGAGACCGCCATGACCCAGGCGACGGCGGGACGCGCCGATCTTGTTGAAGTCGTCACGGCCGTTGCCGAAAGCGAGGCTGCGCTTGAAACACTTGTCGCCGTCAGAGACAAGGTAATCGCAGCCTACGAGGAAATCATGCGGATGCCGATCTGATGAGCGGCCCTGAAGTCATGGATGTGGCGCGCGACGGCATTTTCACCTTTTTCAAGATGGGCTTGCCCGTCATGCTGATCGGACTTGGAATAGGACTGATCATCTCGCTGTTTCAGGCCCTGACCCAAATTCAGGAACAGACGCTGATTTATGTGCCCAAGATTGTTTCGACCTTTCTGGGCCTGCTTTTTCTCATGCCGTTCATGAGCGACGCACTGCAAAGCTACATGATGCGCATTGCCTCCAAAATCATAACGGGCGGGTAGCTTCCCTTATGCCTTTTGCACCAACCCAGAATCAGGTTGTGTGGCTTCCTGGAGAGCCATCCGCATGACAATTACCCTGCTGCCGGATTTTGCCGCCGCATTCGTGCTGGTTCTGGCACGGGTCGGCACCATTGTCATGCTTATGCCTGGCATTGGGGACCGGACTATCCCGGCCCGCATGCGCCTGTCCTTTGCCCTGCTGCTGTCACTTCTGTTCCTGCCGCTCATCCGCTCGACACTCCCGCCCTTATCAGGTGGCATCGAGCCTTTCGTCAAATTGCTCATTCTTGAAATTCTTGTTGGCCTGATGCTGGGCACATCGGTTCGCATCACGCTCTCGGCTATGCAATTGGCCGGTACGGTGATCGCGCAGCAGATGGGGCTTTCCTTCTCGGCAACCGTTGATCCGACAGCGGGCGTGCAGAATCCGACAATCGCGACTTTCCTGGTCCTGGTCACCACCAGCATGATCTTCGCCATGGACCTGCACCACCTGTCCATCCGGGGCATGCATGACAGCTACCAGATGATGATGCCGGGCGAACCACCTGCTGTGGGCGATGCGACCAGTTTTATCATCCGCACGTTTGTCGCGGCCTTCAAGATAGGTATCCAGATTTCGGCACCCTTTCTTGTATTTGCCATCATCTTCAACATTGGCCTTGGCGTTCTCTCAAGACTGATGCCCGCCTTGCAGATTTTCTTTCTGGCCATGCCAGCCACCATCCTTATCGGAACCGTCATCCTGCTGACGGCCATGGGTGTCATGATGAGTGTGTTTCTCAACCACTTCACCGGCATCCTCGGGCAGCTGGTTGTGCGGTAATCGATCATGTCCGATACCGACGACAAAGACCAGAAAACCGAACTCCCGACCCAACGCAAACTGGAAAAGGCCGTCGAGCAGGGTGATGTGGCCAAAAGCCAGGAAGTGGTCAGCTTCTTCATTCTTGGCGCAGCAACACTTGCGGTGATGATTGGCTACACCGGGGCCGCGCGCGACCTGACGATGAAGCTGCGCGGCATGCTGGCCAACATGCATATGGTTTCCGTCGACAAGGCAGGCCTTATGAACCTTGGCTGGTATGCTGTGACTGCAATTTTGACAGCTGTGGCACTGCCCTTTTTATTTGGCATCGTTGCCTCTGTGGGCGGCAACATGGTCCAGCATAGCCTTGTCTGGTCAACGCAATCCTTCACGCCAAAATTATCACGCCTGTCACCTATGCAGGGGTTGAAGCGGATGTTTGGCAAGGAAGCGCTGGTAAATTTTATCAAGGGCCTCCTCAAGATCACGCTGGTAGGAGCCGTGATCGTCGCGGTTTTGTGGCCTTATCGCGGTGTGTTCGAGAGCATGGCCTCGACAGACATCGCTTCTATCGCACCACGTATCTATACAATCCTGCTCAAGCTACTTGGCGTGGTCCTGGCTTTCTTCTTCGTGATTGCCAGCGCTGATTATCTTTATCAGCGCCATGCCTGGACCGAACGGCAAATGATGACAAAGCATGAGATCAAGGAAGAATACAAGGAAAGTGAGGGCAATCCCGAGGTCAAGCAGAAACTTGCTCAGCTGCGTCGTCAGCAATCACAGCGACGCATGATGAGCAAAGTGCCAAAAGCCTCAGTGATCATAATGAACCCGACACATTATGCCGTTGCACTGCAGTATGAACCGGGAATGGAGGCGCCGATTTGCGTCGCAAAGGGTGTCGACGAACTTGCCTTGCGCATCAAATCCGTGGCGCTGGAAAATAATGTGCCCGTTATTGAAAACCCGCCATTGGCGCGCGCTCTGCACGCCAGCGTCAATCTTGATGATGCGATTCCTGAAGATCAGTTCAAGGCCGTTGCCGAAGTCATCGGCTATGTCATGCGCCTGAAACGCAAGGTGTAGTCTTTATCCCCTCGCCGGAGCGGGCGGAGGCGCTTGTTGCTGACTGCGCTGCTCAAGCTCTTTTCTGGCATCATCACCCGCCTTTGGATTGCGCCGCGCACCGGCAGCATCAGGATAACGCTGACGATAAACATTGAGGAACTCCGTCAAAGTATCTTCCGCGACCACATTGCGGGCAATATCGCGGAATTCCTTGCTCTGATTGCGCGTATCACCACTGACGATTGCAAAGGCCCTTGCATCCTGACTGTTTGCCATCTTGGGACTGAACTTCTGTCTCAAGCGATCAAGTGCAAGACGATCATCTGCCAGAACATAGGATACGCCGGCACGCATCACGTCAGCCCGTTGTGCATCGGTCAATTCAGCACCTGCCTGCCAGCTGTCTCCCAGCACACGCTCGACGGCCTCACCCGCCTCACGCCAGCGCTTGCCCCGCCACAGCACATCTCCACGCAGGCGGTCTACATCCTCACCCTTCTGGGAGGCCAGCACTTCAAGCGCCAGATCAGTGCGCGAAAGTTCGGACAGCCCGCGGGCTTCCAGCAGCAGACGACCCCGGCGAACATCCTCCGGCAGGTCATTCAACCGCGACGTCTTGAGTGCCTGCACGGCCTCGACAGGCTTGCGGTTCAACAGATGCAGCACCGCAAGACGACTGGCAACCTGCGCCCGCTGCAACCCACCCAGACGGTTATCCACCTGGTGCTGCAACAGCTCAGTCGCCTGGTCCAGCAGATCGAGGTCAGCCAACCGATCTGCCAACCTGCGGACAATTTCATCCCCACGCCGTGAAATTGGCATCAGGTTCCTGAAGTCATAGAACAGGCCAACCGCCTCGATCTTGGGCAGTTCATCGGCCTTGCCATCCAGAAACAGGGCCTCGAAGCGCTTGGCCATACTGTCGTGCAACTGTCTCACAGTCGCATTATTGGGCATCACCTCATTGGCACGGCGCGCCGCGCTGAAAGCCTGGCGCCATTGTCCGTCTTCGGCATACATCTCTCCCAGTTGCGCCAATGCCCGCATTTCCGCCTCGCTGCGTCGCCAGATGACACTGATGGTTTCCAGTTCGGCAATCGCGGCTGCGCGCTCGATCTTCTTGTCGCGCAATGCCAGCAATACACGTTCCAGGCGGGCTTCTACCTCGACAGCCCGATCAGGCGAGCGGACGCTGGCATCGTAGTAGCTGATCGCATCATTCAGGCGGTTTTGCTGTTCGGCAATCCGACCACGCAGTAGATTGACCTTTCCAGGATCGATATCCCTTGTCTGCAAACGCTCGACAATATCGAGTTGCTGTGATGCAAAAGCCGGGTCCTTGTTCTCTATACCTGCAACAGCAGCCATGAAACGCATGCGGCGCTGTAAATCATCGGGATAGCGATCCAGTGCATCAAGCGATTGACGAAACCCTACCAGGGCTGGTGTCCAGCGACCATTGTCAGCCTCGTGCATTGCGCGCCAGAGTATGGATTCTGACTCAAGACCAATTATGGAATCACCCAGATGCCTTGCGACCTCCTTGCCGTCGCGTAGCAAGACCGCAGCAATACCACGTAACAGCAACATTGATTTTGTCGCCGATGCCGCCGGGTCATCCTGCTCAATGACTCTCAAAATGCCATTGGCTTCATTGATATTACCATTGGCCAAGTGGAATCGGGCCAGTTTATGCCGCGCCTCAGTCTTGTCATTCTTGGGTGAATCCGCAGCTGCCCTGAAGAGTGCTGCCGCGCGGTCCCGCACGTTACCCTTGCTGGCGTTCTGCCAGGCCTCAATATCCAGAAGAAGGTCCTTGCTGACCTCGCCGTCCTTGCTGGTGTCCCGAACACCAAGAGATACGGTCAAGCCGCTATCGCGGCTGACGGTCACCTCATCAAGGCCTATATTGACAATTACATCATCAGATTTGGGAGCAATCGCCAACCCATGCACGGTAGGCAATGCCGATAGTTCGACAAAATTCTGCACCTTTGGCAAGCCGTAAGCCTTGCTGGATGACGTAACGATTCCCAATCTATCGCCGGTGTCGGGATCATCGATCCAGAAGATCTGACCGAGAGCCGGTATTTTCGCTGAAAGGATGGTGCGGCCGTTATCGGCAACACCGCGGCGCAGCATGAGTGGCTCTGTCGGTTGCCCGGCGGATTTACCTATACTGGCCACCCAGCCGCCCTGTGCTACAGAAGACAGCGACACGGCCTGCGGACTTTGCAACGTCACACGCACGATGGCAGCTCCGGCTGCCCTGTCCACATCGATACGCGAAATCTCGGCCCGGTATTCCTCGGGTATGGCTATGGCCTCGACCTGCTCCTGTGTATCAAACACCATCCACAGCACATCGTTGCGCACGAATGCGGCGGCTGGAACAGTCGAGATGAAGGGCACGGCAATCTGGATGCCTTCCCCAGACCTAGAGATTCCGGGGCGCAATGCCTTGGATCCCTCTGACACCGCACGAATAGGCTGGGATGCAGCCTTTGCCGGAGCAGGAGCGACCGGTTGAACCGGTGAAGCCAAGGGAGCAATCGCAGGTTTTTCCATAAGCGGCAGGACAGGACCAGTTTCAATGGCAGCTGATCGCGGCTTGGGAAAGTCAATGATTACCGTGTCATCTTCGCGGAAAGCCCGCATCTCTGTATTGCTGGCGACACCAACTGTCAGTTTCAGCACGCCGCCGTTGGTTTCGGCCTCAATTGCCTGAACGGATACCGGAAGCTGTGCCTTTACCGTGGCAGGATCAAATTTGAGTGCGGCATCAAACGTGATGAGGAGTTGATCGCCATCCCGTTTGATATCGACCGGGACAGTTTGGCCAACATCGAAAATGACCCGTGTGAAGGTCGGTCCATTGCCGATACGGGCAGTAATATCGCGCGGTTCACGTTTTTCACGCTCACGCTGTGTCTTGCGCAACAGCTCCTCGGCATCACGGGCGCGGCGGGCCAGTTGCTCAACCACATCCTGCGGCAGGGAAGGTGGCAACCCTTGCCAGGCATCCGGCAGAAAATCGAGAAACAGCTTTTCGCCTGCTTCCATCAGGTTGGTGCGCACCTGCCGTGAGGTAGCAAAGCGGATGGTCTTGCCATCAGGATCCCGACGCACAACCGAAACATAGGACGGGAACTGGCTGGCCAGTTTACCTAGATCGATATTGATCGGCTCCTCGAAGCTCAAAACAATCACGCCGCTTGTTGAGCGCACCTGCGCCTTCACCGCCTTGTCAAAGGACAGGACCAGACGGCCATAGCCATTCATCTCGGAAGCAGCAGCGGTCGCATCCGCTGCGGAGGCGGGCGTCACAAGAGACAGCGCGGCCACTATGGCCAACATGCTGGAAGCAGCGCGGAAGGAATGACGCAGCACGGCAAAAACTCGACTAAACGCAACAGACGCCTTTCGGCACGCCGTCACGATAGCAAGATATGCCTAATGCGAGGTTAAGCGGCTCAGCGCCGTGGCCTGTTGGCGGGTTGCGCCTGGGGCTGATCTATGCGTGGCAACTCTCCCGCTGGCGTGGCGCCACCGGCAGGCATGGAACCGTTGCCAGCCGGACCAGATTCACGGGCCCTTGTTGTCAGTGCAATTGTCAGTTTTTCAGCTGCTTCAGGGGCCATGGCAGCCAGAATTTCAGCCATGCGGGCCGGTTTCATCGTGGTTGCGATAGGCACCAGAACCTGAAGATTCAACCGATCAAAAACACGCGCCGCTTCCTTGGGTTTCATTGTCTCATACATGATGACAACGGTCTTCATCTGCTTGTCCGCCTCGGCCTGCTGGGCTTTGGCGCCCGTATCAAGGCGGCTCTCGATGTCCTTCAACTCGCTGATCTTGCCATCCACCTTGCGTTCGGCGGCCTTGAGCAGATTCTCCCGGAGTTCCATTTCACGTCCACGTTCATCAATCGTGCCACGTCGCTCCTGTAACCGCTCCAGAACAGCGCGTTCAGACGCGGATGTCTGAACAGGCGGCAATGGCTGGATACCCTGTTTTTGCTCAGCAACTTTTGTGTCGGCAGGCTTCACTTCAGCTTGCTTTAGCTCTTTGTCAGCAGGCTTATCCTTGGCAGGTGGTTTTTCCTTTGGTGGCGTACTTCCCGTAGTCTCCGGCTCTTCTGGAGGGGACTTAAACCGAAATTTTGCAAGTGCCCGCGCAAAACGAGGCAGATCATCCTCGGTCATGATCTTCTTGGGTGATGTATCAGATGCGAAGATCAGGTCCGTCCGGGTGATAAGCGCCGTTGCCTTCAGGACCATGAGTCCGGAAACGGCAACGATCACAATCGGAAGGAGGCGGATTCTGCTCATGCTGCTTGATCCAGTATCCTCCGACGGGCCCGCATGGCGAAAGCCTCAGCCGCCGCTACAGTTTCCGAAAGGTTACCGGTGGCCTCAACCGACACCCGTGTTTCAGCGTCGGCAACAGCGCGTTTGGCACTCGTGACGATCCGCCCAATACGGCCCAGCACCTCGTCACCAGACTTTATGCAGTCATTGAGTTCGCCACTTGCCGCTTCTGCCGCACGCACACGATCACCCAGTGTACGGTCACATTCAGACAGAGCCTGTCGAAGGCCATCGATGGCACGCTCTGCGCGCTCGGTAGCCAATCCCAGATCGACAACTGTCTGACGCATGCTGTTTTCATCAGAGCGCAAGCGCTGCAGACGTCTGTCAAGAATGATGCAGTATGTCACAGTAAAGCCCAACAGCACGATAACTGCCAGCTCAATCAGGAAGCCGAATACGCTGCTCATGAATATCCCTTATTGCAGATCTTTTTTGCCAGAGCCGCCCTGCTCGAACACAGCCATAGTCGTTTTTGAACGAATGAGGGGTGAAAGAACCTGGACCGCAATGTTGTCGCCGATGCGCCCCATGCGACCCTCGGTCACTTGCTGCTCCCCACATCTGATCTGCACGATGGGATCGCTCTTGATATCAAACAGGATGGTGTCACCCTTCTTGATATTGACGATATCCCGCAGCGGCATCTCCATCTGGTGCAACACTGCTTCCAGTTCCAGAGTTGCGCCAAACACTTCCGTTGCCAAATGGTTTTCCCATGTCGGATCACGCCCGAGTTTTTCCCCCATGAAGCTCTGCAGCAGCAGATCACGGATGGGTTCAATTGTGGCGAAGGGCAGCAAAATTTCAATGATGCCGCCGCGACCTTCCATATCAAGTCGAAGCTCTACCAGAATGGCGGCATTAGCCGGACGGGTGATGGAGGCAAAGCGTGGATTGGTCTCGATCCGGTCCATGGTGAAAGACACAGGCGACAGTGGCGCAAAGGCCTCCGCAGCATCCATCAACACGACATCCAGCATTCGCCTGACCAGATTTATCTCGATCGTGGTATAGGGCCTGCCATCCATACGGACACTGGAATTGCCGCGCTTGCCACCCAGCAGCACATCGATGATCATGTAGATCAGGTTGGAATCGACAAAAACAAGTCCGTTGTTTTCCCATTCCTCAGCCTTGAACACTGCCAGGATGGCTGGCAGAGGAATGGATGAAACATAGTCGCCAAACCGCACCGAGGTTATACCATCCAGCGACACCTCGACGTTATCAGAAAAGAAATTACGCAAGCTGACTGTCAGCAACCGCACAAGGCGATCGAAGACGATCTCCAGCATGGGCAGGCGTTCGTAGCTGACGATGGATGAATCAACGATAGCGCGAATGCCGCCAGCCCCGCCAAGCGACGCCTCATCCAGCGAGAAGCCAAGGAGATTGTCGATCTCCTCCTGATTCAGAAGTCGATCAGAACCGACGTCCAGCGAAGACGCTGCACCGGGCGAACGACTGCCATCCTCTGCTGCTTCCAGCGCCTCGCCTGCTGTCTGATCCGCGAGAAGCGATTCTTCCCAGGCATCGGCCAGTGCGTCCTGATCTTTGGGTCCGGCCATGATCTATTGAACCATCAGTTCCTTGAACAGAACCGCATCAACCTTGGCCGGATAAACCGCCACATTGACACGGCGCATCATCTCTTCCTTGAGGCGATAAAGCCCGGCAGAGCCTTCAAGATCCTGCGGGCGCAACTCGCGCATGAAGACCTGAAATGTATCCATGACACGCGGCAGCATGGGCTGGATTTCGGTCACGGTTTTCTGCTCGCCCACTTCAAGCGCTACTTTCATGCGCAGGAACTGCTGGCGGTCCGATTGACCGCCGGCGGCGGCCAGATTGATTGTCATCTCAGGCAGATCGAGAAACGCCGAGGGTTTCTTGACACCGGTATTTGCACCACCCTTACCATCGGAACCGGCGGCTGCGACCTGTGCTGCGGGAGCTTTGCCTTTGACGAGGAACCAGTAACCGCCACCACCAGCCGCAAGCAGCCCAACGGCTGCACCGATCATAACGATCTTGCTGGGGGCCTTCCTGCCAGGCTTGCCGCCTTCGCCATCTTCTGGCGCTTCGTCATCTGTCTTGGCGCGTTTCTTGGCCATGGTCTTTTCCGTTGCCTCCAGCAGAATGGGAGGAACGAATGCCAAACCGCTATTCACCCCAACCAATATGACACTGGAACCTTATGGTTAACGAAGCCTTTAGATTTCAGTACAGCCCGGCAAAATTTGCCGGGATAAAATTGCCTTGGGCTCAGTCTTCATTGGTATCAAAAATAGAGTTATTTCATACTAATGAATTGATATTGCTATTTTTATTCCATTTTTTGTAATTTGGCACAGCCTCTGCATTAACCACAAGTGGATCAGAAAGCTGGGGAGCATTCGGATCCATATCGTTGGGGAGCAACGAAGGAGCTGTTCGATGGAGAATGCACTACTCATAGGTCTTTCGCGTCAGGTAGCACTGGCCCGCGAACTTGATGTTGTCGCAAACAACGTGGCTAACGTCGACACGAACGGTTTCAAGCGCCGCTCAACCGTGTTTCAGGAATACCTGATGCCCGTGGCACGCCATGATCATTTCAAGAGCCAGGACAAGAAATTGTCCTATGTCTGGGATCGTGGCACGGCCATCAACTACAGCCAGGGCACACTTGAACGAACCGGTAATCCACTGGATGTGGCGGTCAAGGGCGACGCCATGTTCACCGTTCGCAGTGGCAGTGGTATCGAGCGCTACACCCGCAATGGCGCTTTGGGTATCAATGCCAAAGGTGAACTGGTCAACAGTGATGGCCATGTGATGGTAACAGATCAGGGCAGCCTGACAATTTCACCCCAGGAAACCGACATCAAGATAGCTGCTGATGGCTCGATAAGCACCAACGCTGGCCCCCGCGGCAGATTGAAGATGGTCAATGTCCCCAATCCGCAGATTTTGAGTAACGAAGGGCAGAACCTTTTCTCTACTGCCGTGCCGCTGGTGGCAGCGCAGCCCCGCGATTTCAAATTGGCCATCGGTGAGATCGAGAAATCCAATGTCAAGCCCGTGCAGGAAATCAGCCGTCTGATGGAACTCAGCCGTGCTTACCAGAATGTGGCTTCGCTGATGCAGCGGACCGATGAAATCCGACGCGGAGCGATCAACCGCCTCGCTGATGTCAACAACAATTAATTCGAAAGGAGCACTGCACCATGCGCGCCCTTCACACAGCCGCTACCGGCATGATGGCCCAGGAACTCAATGTTCAGGTCATCTCCAACAATGTCGCCAACATGCGCACCACCGGCTTCAAGCGCCAACGTGTCAATTTTCAGGATCTGCTCTACGAACAGCAGCGCCGCGCTGGAACGCCTACATCCGAGCAGAACAACCAGATTCCTGCCGGTGTGTTTGTCGGTTCGGGCGTCAAGACGGTGTCCACACCGCGTATCATGAACCAGGGCAATGTCTCGCCCACGGAAAAACCCTACGATCTGGCTATCCGGGGTGAAGGCTTTTTCCGCGTGGCACTGGCCGACGGCCGCACTGCCTACAGCCGCGACGGTGCGCTTGACCTTGACAGCCAGGGTCGCCTGGTGACGCCTGAAGGTAACCTGATCGATCCGGGCATCACAGTTCCCGCCAACTCGACCAGCGTTGCCATCAACGCCGCTGGCGTGGTTACGGCCCTGACGCCAGGAAATACCGCTCCCCAGCAGTTGGGTCAGATCACCTTGGCGCGGTTCATCAACAAGACAGGGCTCGAGTCGGTTGGTGACAATCTCTATCTCGAAACGGCGGCTTCGGGCGCCGCCATCGACGGCACGCCGACATCCGAGGGTTTTGGCTCGATCCAGCAGGGCTACCTTGAGGAATCCAACGTCAACGCTGTGGTCGAGATATCATCCCTGATTGCAGCACAGCGTGCCTACGAACTCAACGCCAAGGTCATCACGGCATCCGATCAGATGCTGAATGCCGCGGCACAAATCTTCCGTGGTTGAGAGGGCATGATGATGAAACACTCCCAGGTCCTTCCCTCCCTATCGTCTTGGCGTCTCTTCCACTTCGCTGGTGTCGCCTGCATATTGCTGCTGCTCACCGTTGTCAGCGCAAGGTCTCAGAGTGTGGATACCTTGCGCCTTCGCCCGATTGCCACTGTCGAAGGCGATGTCGTGCGTCTGGGCGATCTCATAGAAGGCGCAGGACGCCATGCCGATGTCGTGGTGTTCGGCGCACCTCAACCTGGCACATCCGGCATGATCTCGACCGCGCGTATTGTCTCAGCTGCACGCGACAATGGCATGGCGGAGATCGAAACTTCCGGCCTGTCCAGCATTGCCGTGCGCCGCCTTGGTCGCCGCATCACGGTTGACGAAATCAGCAAGGCGATTGCAACGGCGCTCAGCAACGAACACCAGTTGCCCCGCGACCTTGAGATTGAACTGAACAGCGGCCAGATGGAAATCGTCGTTGAGAATGCCGCGACCGATCCTGTGCTGATCCGCCATCTTTCCTATAATGGCGCAAGTGGCCGCTTCGAGGCGACCTATGTCGTGCCCGGCAGCCGCGCCATGGAAGTGAACCCCGGCAAGGTGGTTGGTTCCGTTGCCGATGTGGTGCGCGTGCCCGTTCTGTCGCGGGCCGTGCTGCGCGGCGATGTGGTGGCCGCCAACGATATTTCAATGGAGCGCAGACGCCGCTCTGATATGGGCAGCGATGTCTTCACTGACACTTCAAGGATCATTGGCAATGCTGCGCGTCGTGCGCTGCCCAAAGGCACTCTGCTCCGCGAGGCGGACATTCAACGTCCGGAAGCCGTGGAGCGCAATGCGAATGTGGTGATGACCTATGAGAACACCGGCGTGCAACTGGCGATGCGCGGTAAAGCCCAGCAGGCCGGGGCCATCGGCGATATCATTCAGGTGCAAAACCTCAATTCCAAAAAGATCGTCGAAGCCACCGTCACTGCACCCGGCCGTGTCGCCGTCACCGGAGTGGTGCTTTCGCAGAAATCCGCCCGCAACAGCACAACGAACTGACAAGAGGCCGAAATCATCATGACAAGATCAGCCCCCCTTCTGCTCATTTCGATCGCTGCTGTCAGCCTTGGAGCCTGCTCGAATCTTGACCGCCTGAACAGCATCGGTCAGGCCCCTGCCCTTTCAGCCATAGAAAACCCCACGGCACAGGCAGGCTACAAACCGGTGCAGATGCCCATGCCCGTGGCACAGCCCGTGAGCTATCACGGCAACTCGCTGTGGCGGCCGGGCTCGCGTGCCTTCTTCAAGGATCAGCGGGCCCAGCAGATCGGAGATATCATGACCGTAAAGGTCCAGATCACCGACCGTGCCAATTTTGACAACACCACGACGCGCTCGCGCAAGGCGGGCGAGAATGGCTCGGCGGGTGGACAGATT
Organism: Hyphomicrobiales bacterium; assembly: GCA_031372765.1. Classification (GTDB taxonomy): domain Bacteria; phylum Pseudomonadota; class Alphaproteobacteria; order Rhizobiales; family Beijerinckiaceae; genus JADCCX01. The sequence continues at coordinate 1,114 of JANMLW010000260.1, read as the reverse complement.
GGCGGGTCCATCACCGGCGCGGTTGGTGCAATACTCGGCAAGGTTCTGCCCGAGAACAAGCAGACAGGCGGCACAAATGCCGATGCACTGCTGACCGTCACATCGGATTCATCGCAGACGGGTGCGGGCAGCGTGAAGCGGCAGGAATCCCTCACGACCAGTGTTGCCGCTGTCGTTACGCAGATATTGCCCAACGGCAATCTGGTGATCGAGGGCAAACAGGAAATCCGCGTCAATTTCGAGGTACGCGAACTTATTGTGGCCGGTATCGTGCGCCCCGAGGACATCGAGAACGACAACACCATCGCCTCCACAAAAATCGCCCAGGCCCGCATCGCCTACGGCGGACGCGGCCAGATCACCGATGTGCAGCAACCCCGCTATGGCCAGCAGGTGATGGACGTACTGCTGCCGTTCTGAGTTTCTTTATCACTAAGTTTCTCTCCCCGCTTTCAGAACCCGCAAAGCTCCCCCCTGCGGCCTGAAAGTACGGCTGATCCGCCGCTCCCCGGCTGATCACCACAAGACCCCGGCGCTCCCCGCCGGGGTTTTTGTTTGGCGGAAATCAAAGTGTGATCTTTGAGGGGCGAGCAAAGCGAACCTCGAGAAACGACGCATGCTTAGGACCAGGAATGGCGTTGCCGACATTTGGGACCCGATCCATTGCGCGCTATCCAGAACACCCCTGCCCATCTGAAAAGCAAAGCATTTTTATGCCATAGCTTTCTTCGAACTGCATATGCTAACATCAGTTCAAAGAAGAATACTGGGAGGCATATCTGTGAAAAAGGCAGTTCCTGCAAAGCCTTGGCTTGCATATTATGCGCCCGGCGCATCTGCGACTATAGATGCTGCCCCTTTTCGTACAGTGGCTGAACTCATCAGCGCTACAGCCCGTCTTTACGGTGATCGTACGGCTTACACTGTGGTTATGCCCAATGGCATGTATGGTGATCTGAGTTTTGCAGACGTCGACCGCATGTCGGATGCTTTCGCGGTGTATCTGCGTGAGGTTGCGGGCTTGCAGCCGGGTGATCGGGTTGCCCTGCAGGCTCCCAACAGTTTGCCTATCCCGGTTGTCGCCTTCGGCGTCTTCAAGGCCGGCTGCGTGCTG
>JANMLW010000138.1:0-10131 GCA_031372765.1 Hyphomicrobiales bacterium | reverse complement strand
GACTTGGATTCGACCAGCCATTTGCCCGGCACGTAGTCGATGATCAGAATGCCAAAATCCGGCTGGCCAGTGACCGGGCAGATCGAGGTGAATTCCGGGCAGGTGAAGCGCGCGATGTAATCAGCCTCGGGATGCGGGTTTGGTACCCTGTCCAGCACCGCTTCCTCCGGCGATTGCGGCAAAGTGCTGCTTTTGCCTAGTTGGGTGGTGAAGGGTGTCGTCATTGGCGTGTCTGCCCTGCTGAAATTAGCGGAATAACGGCTTTTCGCCGAACTTCGCGTCAGCTACAAGCCCTTTGATCTATCCATTGACTGCTTTGCAAAGGGTTGCCCCCATGACCGCTATTGTTGATCTTATTGCCCGTGAAATTCTGGACAGCCGTGGCAACCCGACTGTCGAGGTTGATGTCATTCTGGAGGATGGCTGCATGGGGCGCGCTGCTGTGCCATCGGGTGCTTCAACCGGGGCACATGAAGCCTCTGAACTGCGCGATGGTGGCAAGCGCTATCTCGGCAAGGGTGTAACCAAGGCCGTTGATAACGTCATGACGACAATCCACGACGCTATCGTCGGCATGGATGCTGAAGATCAGGTGGCCATCGATGACGTGATGATCCGCCTCGATGGTTCGAAGAACAAGAAGAAACTGGGCGCAAACGCCATTCTTGGCGTGTCGCTTGCAGTGGCAAAAGCGGCCGCTGAAGCGCGTGGCCTGCCGCTTTATCGCTACGTTGGCGGATCATCCGCCCGTGTCTTGCCCGTGCCGATGATGAACATCATCAACGGTGGCGCACATGCGGATAATCCGATCGATTTTCAGGAATTCATGATTATGCCAACGGGTGCTTCCAGTTTTTCGGAAGGCCTTCGCATGGGTGTTGAGGTATTTCATACTCTGAAAGCACTTCTGAAAAAGGGTGGTCACAACACCAATGTCGGCGACGAGGGCGGTTTTGCGCCAAACCTTGCATCAGCGGAAGCCGCACTTGATTTCGTCATGGGTGCCATTGAGAAGGCAGGCTTCAAGCCGGGCAAGGACATGCATCTGGCCCTTGACTGCGCCGCAACAGAGTTCTTCAAGGACGGCGTCTATGATTATCACGGCGAAGGCAAGAAACGTCCGATTGCCGAACAGGTCGCTTATCTCGCAAAGCTGGTGAAGGATTATCCTATCGTTTCCATCGAAGACGGCATGTCAGAAGACGACTGGGAAGGCTGGAAACTGCTGACGGAAAAGACAGGTGCAAAGTGCCAGCTGGTGGGTGATGATCTCTTCGTCACCAATGTCGAGCGGTTGTCGAAGGGCATCAAGGGCGGTTACGCAAATGCCATCCTCGTCAAATGCAACCAGATTGGCACGTTGACCGAAACACTGTCCGCTGTAGAAATGGCGCACCGGGCAGGATACCGCGCCGTGATGTCCCACCGTTCTGGTGAAACCGAGGACAACACCATTGCCGATCTGGCGGTTGCCACAAACTGCGGCCAGATCAAGACCGGATCATTGGCCCGATCGGACCGTACTGCCAAGTACAATCAGTTGTTGCGGATCGAGCAGCAGTTGGGCGATCAGGCAATCTACGCGGGCAAGGCTGCGCTGAGGGCACTGGCCTGATTGATCGGCGCTCCGCGTGAGCGCCGCTGCAACCATATCCCCACGCTTGCGCCGTCTGGCTGTTCTGGCCATGCTTGGCAGCGTGCTGATTTACGGCGTCAATTTCGTTGTCAGCCGACATGCCACGCTCAACGGCTTTACACCTTATGATTTGGCGGCACTGCGGTTTGGCTTTGCAGGCCTGATCCTGTTTCCCTTGTTCATGCGGGCGGGCGGCTTTACCACCTGCGCCGGTGTTGGCTGGGGGAGGGGTGTTCTGCTTGTCATCATGAGTGGTGTACCCATGACGATGCTGCAGATGACGGGACTGTCGTTGGCACCTGCTTCGCACGGGGCTACAATTGGCCCCGGCATTGTCACAATGATGAGCGTCATTGGTGGAGCGCTTCTGTTTGGCGTTGTATTGAAGCGACAGTCCATCATCGGTCTGGGTATTGGCATTGCTGGCCTGATCTGTTTTGGCTTTGCCAGCGGCTATAGCGGCACGCCTGATACAATCCGGGGCGATATCTGTTTTCTGCTCATGGCGCTTGTCTGGGGTTGTTATCCGCTGGCCTTACAGAAATGGCGGGTTGATGCGCTGACAGCCACTGCGGTGCTCAGTGTCCTGTCGCTCAGTTACTTGCCGTTCTACTGGCTTTTCATGCCTTCCAACCTTGCCAATATACCGCTTGGAATCATTGCCCTGCATGCTTTCAATCAGGCCGTGCTGAACATGATCGTCGGGTTATGGCTTTGGGGCTGGGCAGCACGCACCATTGGAGCCTCTGAATCGGGCAAGTATCCACCGCTCATACCGGTGGTTGGCACATTGGTAGCCATTCCCGTTCTGGGTGAGTGGCCAGGCCCATGGCAGGCCGTGGCCATTGTATTGATCGTGACAGGGATGTTGATCATGGCGCTTTCGCGTGAGAAGCAGGCCTGATGGACACGCGGTCAGAAGCCTATGATATTTGCGCACGGCTCGTCAAAAAACACGATCCTGACCGGGCGACAGCCATACTTTTCGCGCCAGCGGACAGGCGCCCATCGCTTTATGCCTTGCAGGCATTCTCGCTAGAGATTGCCGGTGTGCGAGGGCAAATCAAGGAACCGATGCCCGGTGAAATCCGCCTGCAGTGGTGGCGGGATGCCCTTGGTGGCAAGCGGGTGGAGGAGGCGAAGTCCCATCCGGTTGCATTGGCAATTCTTGACACAGTCGAGATGAATAAACTGCCGTTGCAGGCATTGTCTGATCTTATCGATGCGCGCGTATTCGATCTTTACGATGATCCTATGCCAGACTGGAACGCGCTTGAAGGGTACTGCGGCGAGACATCCTCGGCCTTGTTTCGCCTTGCCTCCATTATCCTGACCAAAGGAGAGGAACCGGGTGCGACCGAAGCAGCGGGCCATGCAGGTGTTGCCTATGCGATTACCGGGCTTTTGCGGGCTTTTCCCTGGCATGCGCGGCGTGGCCAGATGTTTTTGCCACAATCACTCACTGATTCCGTGGGGCAATCGCGCGCGGACATTCTGGCAGGGAAAGATAGCGAAGCCTTGCGTGCGGCGTTGGCTGAGATGCGCCAAAAAGCGCGGGAGCATCTGAATAAGGTTCAGGCCTTGCGCGGTACCATCCAGCCCGCGATCGTGCCGGCATTCCTGCCGCTCGCGACGGTTTTTCCCTACCTGGCAGATATGGAGCGTGGCAACTACGACCCATTCACCGCCTTGGTGGACGTACCGCAATGGAAGCGTGTCTGGCGGATGTGGCGTTGGCCATCCCAAAGCAGGCAATGATCACGCATGCTTGAGATGTCGTGATTGTCTTACTTTGACTTGAAATGTCATTGTAGATCACGGGGGATATCACATGGGACAGCGGATTACGGCGTCGATTGGCAATGCGCTTGTCAACTACCTGAGCAAACCGATCAGCACCTATATGCCGAGCAGTACGCACAGTGCCCGGCATTTGCGAGAGACGATCAAGCCAGGTGATGTTCTGCTTGTCGAAGGAAACAGCCGGGTCTCGACTGCCATAAAGTACCTTACGCAGTCCACCTGGTCTCACGCTGCGCTCTATGTCGGCGAGATCGAGGGACGTCAGACAGAAGACGGTGAACCCCATGTTCTCGTGGAAGCAGAACTTGGGTATGGCATCATAACGTCGCCACTTTCGCGGCATGCCCATTCCCATACGCGGCTTTGTCGTCCCGCCATGATAACGCCAGAACATCGCCAATGTGTGATTGAATATGCCCTGCGCCGGGTTGGTGAAGACTACGACATCAAGAATGTGATTGATCTGGCACGGTATCTCCTTCCTACACCGCCGGTTCCGACCCGCTTTCGCCGCCGTATGATTGCTCTTGGTGCAGGGGAACCGACCCGCGCGATCTGCTCAACCTTGATTGCGCAGGCTTTTGAGTCCGTCCACTATCCCATTCTGCCCCGGACGGAGGTTTTCATGGAGGATGGCCTTGACGAAGGGGAGGAGCAACTTATCAAAGAGATCCACCATATTCGGCACCACTCCCTTTATACGCCACGCGATTTTGATATTTCGCCTTATTTCAGTGTGGTCAAATCAACCATCGAACAGGGTTTTGATTATCTATCTTTCAAATGGGCGCGGTGATCGTCCCTATTCCGCTGCGATCTTTACCGGGCCATCCCGCCAATCGAGCATTTCTGTTTTCGCACGTGCTGTCAGCGCTCGTTTGCGTGCGGCTGCCTTGTCACCACCCTTGAGGCGCTTGCCATCCGGCCCTTTTAATGCCGCCTCTATAGGTGGAAAAAGGCCAAAATTGATATTCATGGGCTGAAACGACTTTGGCCCCGTATCAATAGTGGTCATGTGGCCACCGGTGATGTGATTGAGCAACGATCCCATGGCAGTGCTCTGGGGTGGCGAAGTCAGCGGTTGCCCCAACCGTTCTGCAGCCGCGAACCGCCCGGCCATCAGGCCTACGGCGGCACTTTCCACATAGCCTTCGCAGCCTGTTATCTGACCGGCAAAACGCAGGCGCGGCTCGGCGTTCAGACGCAAGATGCCATCCAGCAGGCGCGGACTATCGAGATAAGTGTTGCGGTGAATGCCACCAAGACGGGCAAATTCCGCCTTTTCGAGCCCGGGGATCATGCGTAGCACATCAGCTTGCGCGCCATATTTCAATTTGGTCTGAAAGCCCACCATATTGAACAGGGTGCCAAGGGCGTTGTCCTGCCGTAATTGCACGATGGCATAGGCTTTTACGGTCGGATTGTGCGGATTGGTAAGGCCGACAGGTTTCATGGGGCCAAAGCGCAATGTTTCGCGTCCACGCTCAGCCATCACCTCGATGGGCAGGCAGCCATCGAAGTACGGAGTATTGATTTCCCATTCCTTGAACTCGGTCTTGTCTGCCGCCAACAGCGCATCGAGAAAGGCGTTGTACTGGGCTTCGTCCATCGGGCAGTTGAGGTAATCGGCACCAACGCCGCCAATTCCAGGCTGGCCGGGTCCTACCTTGTCATACCTCGACTGGAACCAGGCTTTCTCCATATCCACGCTTTCGCGGTAGACGATGGGTGCGATGGCATCAAAGAACGCCAGGCTGTCAGCGCTCGTCCTGGCGCGTATGGCATCTGCCAATGCGGGTGAGGTGAGGGGACCTGTGGCGATAATGACATTATCCCAATCACTTGGCGGTAATCCCTGAACTTCTTCACGGGCAATGGTGATAAGAGGATGAGCTTCCAGAGTGGCCGTTACGGCCTCTGAAAATCCGTCACGATCCACTGCAAGCGCCGATCCCGCTGGCACCTGATGCTTGTCAGCTATTGCCATGATGATGGAATTGAGTTGCCGCATTTCCCAATGGATCTGGCCAACGGCGTTCATCTCGCTGTCGTCGGAACGAAAGGAATTGGAACAGACAAGCTCGGCCAATCCTTGCGTCTTGTGTGCGTCTGTCATCCGTACAGGGCGCATTTCGTGCAGCACAACCGGCACGCCAGCTTCTGCGACCTGCCAGGCGGCTTCCGATCCCGCAAGGCCGCCACCGATGATGTGAACGGATTTCAATAAATCAGCTTTGTTCGTCATCGGCGTTATGTAGCGCTGTCGCCACACAAATACAAATTGGCTTCCTGTCCATATTGAGGCAATCCTAAGCGCGTTGCTAAAGGGGTGTGGCAATGGCACTGAGGGCTTGGCTTGCATCAAAAGCGGTGACTACTTTCGCCCGCATCGTCACGGGTGTGCGTCCGGATTGGCGGGGCTGCAAGCCAGAAATGCGTCAACGCATCTACTTTGCCAATCATTCCAGCCACGGCGATTTCGTGCTCATCTGGTCCGTGCTGCCGAAGGAACTCCGCGACAAGACGCGCCCGGTTGCTGCTGCAGATTATTGGCGCAAAGGCAAATTACGGTCCTTCATGGGCGAGAAAGTCTTCAATGCCGTATTGATTGAACGCGCGGCAGAGGGGCGTATTGATGACCCCATTGCCATGATGTCTGCCACACTGGATGCTGGTCAATCCCTCATCCTGTTTCCCGAAGGCACCCGCAACATGACGGATGCTGATCTGCTACCCTTCAAATCCGGTCTTTACAATCTGGCCATGAAACAACCCGGTATCGAACTTGTTCCGACATGGATCGACAATCTCTCACGGGTATTACCCAAAGGCGCGTTCCTGCCGGTGCCTTTGCTGTGCAGCGTGACATTTGGGGAGCCGATACAGGTGCGCGATGGCGAAGAGAGGCATGCTTTTTTGAATCGCACCAGATCAGCATTGCTGACATTGGGCAACCGCGAAACCGATGGTCCTGCAAAGGGCAAGGAGCAGGAAAATGCCGTCAATGCCATCTGAAGCCCTGATCCTTTTTGCAGGCGTCATCGGCGTATTGTTGCTGGCCAGCGGCATTGGTGCGGTTCTAGCCAGTCGGGCAGGGGGCACGCCGTCATCAACGGTCGAGAATCTCAACGCGCGGGTGAAAGCCTGGTGGGTGATGGTGACGCTGTTGGGTATTGCCATCGCCTTTGGCAAAACCGCCGTGGTCATCCTTTATGCTTTGGCATCGTTTTTCGCTTTGCGGGAGTTTGTGACCCTCACGAATAGTCGGCGGGGGGATCACTGGGCGCTGCTGGTGACCTTCTTCATCGTGTTGCCGGTGCAGTATTATCTGGTCTGGATCGAGTGGTATGGCTTCTTTTCCATCTTCATTCCGGTTTATGGTTTCCTGTTGATGCCCGTTATCGCTGCATTGCGGCAGGATACGGAGAATTTTCTGAGCCGTGTTTCAGCCCAGCAATGGGCACTGATGATCTGTGTGTATTGCGCCAGCCATGTGCCCGCCCTGCTGACATTGGATATCCCCGGTTATGCCGGCAAGCAGGTATTGCTCGTCGCCTTCCTCATTATCGTGGTGCAAGGTTCGGACGTTCTGCAATATGTTTTTGGCAAGCTGTTTGGCCGCACGAAGGTAGCGCCGCAGCTTTCGCCATCCAAGACGTGGGAAGGATTGTTGGGTGGCGTTGCCTCCGCTACTGCATTGGGGGCCGCGTTATGGTGGATCACGCCATTCACGCCATTGCAGGCCGCAGGCCATGCTTTTGTCATTTGCATGATGGGCTTTTTTGGCGGCCTAGTGATGTCGGCGATCAAGCGCGACCGGGGCGTCAAGGACTGGGGTCACATGATCAGCGGGCACGGGGGTGTGCTGGACCGCATCGACAGCATTGTCTTTTCAGCGCCTATCTTCTTCCATCTCACGCGCTATTGGTGGACGGTATGAATAACGATGTTGATCTTGCCTCACGCCGCCCGCTCAAGACCCGTGGGAATGTGCTGGTGCAGCGTTTCGTTGCGGCCCTGCTGAAGACCAGCATTACACCCAATCAGATATCGGTCCTGAGCGTGGTTGTTGCCTTTATTGGTGCTTTTGCGCTGCTGCACGCGCCGCAAAACCCGTGGCTATATCTGCTGACAGCGCTGTGCGTTCAGCTGCGCCTCCTGTGCAATCTGCTCGATGGCATGGTGGCGGTGGAGGGCGGGCGCGGCTCAGCCGTCGGCAGTCTTTACAATGAAATTCCGGATCGTATCGCCGATAGCCTATTTTTGATCGCCTGGGGTTATGCTTGCGGCTTTGGCTGGCTTGGCTGGATGGCAGCGCTTGCGGCGGCCATTACGGCTTATATCCGTGTTCTGGGTGGCGCCTTGGGGCAGGTGCAGGATTTTCGCGGACCCATGGCCAAGCAGCACCGCATGGCAGCGCTTTCGCTGGTGTGTCTGCTTGGCATGCTGGAAACATGGTTGCGCGGGCATAGTGCAATTCTGGGCATTGGGTTGTGGATCATCGTCATCGGCAGCGTCTGGACCTGCGTTGAACGGACGCGGGCCATTGCAGGCAGGATGCAGGGGTAGGGCTACCCCATGCGTGACGGCATTCGGTCGTCCTGTGCCAGGTCACCAAAGCGCGTCACCTCGGCATCAAACTGCAACTCCACCATACCTGTAGGACCATGGCGCTGCTTGCCGATGATGACCTCGGCGCGGCCATGGGCACGTTCCATTTCGGCCTGCCATTTCAGGAATTCTTCCGTGCCTTCGCGCGGCTGGCGGTTCTTAAGGTAGTATTCCTCGCGATAAACGAAGATCACCACGTCGGCATCCTGCTCGATCGAGCCTGATTCACGCAAATCCGACAATTGCGGGCGCTTGTCCTCGCGGTTTTCCACCTGACGCGAGAGCTGCGACAAGGCCACGATCGGCACTTCCAGTTCTTTGGCGAGCGCCTTCATGCCTGTGGTGATCTCAGTCATTTCCTGCACGCGGTTGTCGCTTTTTTTAGAGGCACCCGACAGCAATTGCAGATAGTCAACCACCAGCACATCCAATCCGCGTTGGCGCTTCAGGCGACGGGCACGGGCCGCAAGCTGCGCAATCGAGATGCCACCAGTCTGGTCGATGTAAAGCGGCACGGTCTGCATGCGACGCGAGGCTTCCACCACCTTCTCGAACTCGTGTTGTTGAATGTCGCCTCGGCGGATCTTGTAGGACGGAACGCCCGATTGTTCCGCGATGATGCGCGTGGCGAGCTGCTCGGAGGACATTTCAAGTGAAAAGAAGCCGACAATGCCGCCATCAAGCGCTTGCCGCTTGCCATCCGGGCTCACCTCGGCGCGGTAGGCCTTGGCAATGTTGAAGGCAAAGTTTGTGGCAAGCGCGGTTTTCCCCATGCCGGGCCGGCCAGCCAGGATGATCAGGTCCGAGCGTTGCAGGCCGCCCATGATCTTGTCAAGATCGGACAGGCCGGTGGCGATTCCCGACAGGTTGCCGTCCCGCTCGAAGGCGCGGGCGGCCATGTCGACCGCATGGGTAAGCGCCTCGTCAAAGCGCTGGAAACCACCCTCGAACTTGCCGCTTTCCGCAAGGCTGTAGAGCTTGCGCTCCGCATCCTCGATCTGGTGGCGCGGTGTCATGTCGGCAGGCGTATCGAAGGCAACTGCGGATATTTCCTCACCCACAAGAATAAGGTTGCGGCGCAAAGACAGATCACGCACGGATTTGGCATATTCCACGGCGTTGATGACAGTGGTCGCCTCGGCGGCCAGTCGCGCCAGATACTGCGCCACCGTCATGCCACCCAGATCAAGATCGTTGAGGAACATCTTGAGGGTAATGGGTGTCGCAATTTTGCCCGAGCGCAAAAGCGTGGAAATCACCTCGTAGATGCGCTTGTGCACGCCCTCATAGAAGTGTTCGGGTTGCAACACATCCGACACCCGGTCGAACGCCTCGTTATGCACGAGGATGACACCGATGACGGCGCGCTCAAGCTCAAGGTTATGGGGTGCCAGTTTGACCTGAGGGTCAGCGGCGTTGTTGGCAACAATGGCGAGAGCGGATGACATGGATGTGGTCTCTGCTGATCGGGCGTTGTCCGCAAGCGTGATGCAGTCAGTTGTCGCCGCTATTCACAGATGACACTTTTTTATCTGATTCGTCTTGACCATGTTGGGAATTTGAAAGTCACAATTCGTGCTTTTGCCATCGGCATTTGTATTGAAGTGTCATCCTACAGGAAAATGAAATTGTTCGCCGTTACCTGTGCAGTCGTAACGTTGTAGAGAAAAATCTGATCGGCACCGACCGTCAGCACGGTGTAGATGCCGACTTGGCTGAGATTGGCCTGGGCCTGCATGAAGGTCTCGACGCCGTTGCCCAATGCCACGACGATCACATCGGCATTCGCGCCATTGCCAGCCACAAAATCCGCCACTGTGTCGACATTGGTGCCGCCGCCGATGTAGATGAAATCGCGGTCCGCAAAGCCGATATCGTCGGTGTAGATGAAATCGTTGCCCGCATTGCCGTAGATGTAGTCTGTGCCAGAACCGGCGTAGATGCCGTCGGCACCGTCATTGCCAAAGATAAAATCATCCCCCGCCGCCATGACGATGGTATCTGCGAGTTCGCCACCCACGGCATAATCATTGCCCGTGCCGCCCCACAGGCTGTTGGCCCCGGCACCACCATCAATGACC
>JANMLW010000020.1:0-15147 GCA_031372765.1 Hyphomicrobiales bacterium | reverse complement strand
TGCGCCGCATGTCGCGCCGGTTCGCGCAAGCTGGTGGTCGCATCGAGCTGGTCGGGACCACAGGCGACGTGGAGGCAGCCTTCAAGACAGCTGCCAAGGTGCTGGAGGCAACGTTCGAGTTTCCTTACCTCGCCCATGCGGCCCTTGAGCCCCTGAACGCCGTGGCGCGGATCGAAAATGGTCGCGTCGATATCTGGGGTGGTCATCAGATGCCTGATATCTATCAGGCCATTGCTGCGCAGGTTGCCGGCGTGACGCCGGACCGTGTGACGATGCATGTGATGAAGACCGGTGGTGGCTTTGGCCGTCGCGCTGTCGTTGATGGTGATATCATCCAGGAAGCGGTCTCGGTTTCAAAGGCTGTTGGAGGACGTCCGGTCAAGGTGCAGTGGGACCGCGAGAACGACACACGCGGCGGGCGCTATCGCCCGGCGTATGTGCATTATCTCAAGGCCGGTCTCGACAAGGATGGCAATGTGAGCGCGTGGTACAACCACATCGTCGGCCAGTCTATTGTCGGCGGCACACCTTTCGAATCCGGCATGGTGACCAATGGTGTTGATGTCACCTCGGTCGAGGGTGCGCAGAAATTGCCCTATGCCTTTCCCAACATGAAAGTGGACCTGACGACGACACAGGTCGGTGTGCCCGTTTTGTGGTGGCGTGCCGTCGGCTCCACCCACACGGCCTATGCGGTGGAAGCCTTTATCGACGAATTGGCGGAAGCGGCTGGCAAGGACCCCGTGCAATACCGCCTGGGAATGATGAAGGGGCATCCGCGCCAGGAAGCCGTGCTGCGTCTGGCTGCCGAGAAAGCGGGATGGGGCCAGCCTTTGCCCGCCGGGCGTTTCCGGGGTGTCGCGCTGGCTGAAAGTTTCAGCACCTTCGTGGCACAGGTCGCCGAAGTTTCCGTAATCAATGGGCAGCCGAAGGTCCACCGTGTGGTCTGCGCGCTGGATTGCGGTGTTGCCGTAAATCCGGACAATATCCGCGCGCAGATCGAAGGGGGCATCGGCTTTGGCCTTGGTGCTGTCCTGAAATCGCAATTGACGCTGGATGGCGGCAAGGTGGTTGAGGGCAATTTCGATGCCTACGAGGTGCTGCGCATGGAGGACATGCCGCAGGTCGAGGTGCATATCGTCGCTTCAACCGCCAAGCCAACCGGCGTGGGTGAGCCGGGCGTGCCGCCGATTGGCCCAGCGGTGGCCAATGCTTTCTATCAGGCCAGCAAGCGGCGGGTGCGCGTGTTGCCGTTCAACCGACCCGAGAATGCGTGAGCAAAGTCATTTCACCCTGATTTCGCTTGCCAAGGTGAACTCATCGGAACGCGGGGTGACCACAAGGCCAGCCCGCGCTGCCCAGGTGTTGAGCGGGAAATACAGCGGAATGACGCCTGCATCGGCGATGGCGATTTCGGTCGCCGCCGCCAGCAGATCAGCGCGTCTGGTGTCATCCACCGTTGACAGCGCCAACGCCAGCGCCTCGTCAAAAGCCTTGCTGGAATAACGCCCGCGGTTCGATGATCCCAGGCCTTTCGTGCGGTCGAATGTCGCCACGATGTTCTTCAGGGGGTCGGAGTTTTCGCCGCCTGCAGCGCCCCAGCCCGCCATGATCATGGAAAATTCCGGTGTCTGGTTTGTGCCGCCCGTTGAGCCGCGGCTGAAAAAATTGGCGGGTGGCAGCGTTTCAACCGCTGTTTCGATGCCGATCCGCGTCAGCATCTGCGCCACAGCCTCTATGATCTTGGTATCGTTGGGATAGCGCCCGTTGGGGCCGTGGATCGTCAGTTTGAAGCCATCGGGATAACCCGCTTCCCGCAACAGCGTCCGCGCTCCCGCAATATCCTGTGCTTCGGGTTTCAGTGTCTTGCTGGTGCCATAGAATGCCTCGTTCATGTATTGCGCAGCACTCTGTCCCTCGCCATCGGCAATCCGGTCGACGATCGCCTGCCGGTTGATGGCTTTCGAAATGGCAAGACGCACCCGCCTGTCGAGCAGCGGATTTTTGATCTTTTCTCCTGATTTCGCCGTGATGAACGGACTGTCCTCGCGGAACTGATCCATTGCCAGATAGAACACGCGGTTGGAATAGGTACTCGTTACAGCCACGCGGCTGTCGCTTCTCAGGCGCTTGATATCGGTGGTGGGCGGTTGCTCGATGACATCGACATCTCCCGCAAGCAGACTGGCAACACGGGCTGGATCAGACTTGATTGGCCGCAAGGTGACAGTTTTCCAGTGCGGTTTCTCGCGCCAGTGGCCGTCATAGCGCTCCAGCTGGATTCGCTCACCTGCCGTGAAGGAAACGAACCGGTAAGGCCCGGTGCCGAAAGCCACCTTGCCGGTATTGTAATCCTGCGTCGTGGCCTCGCTGTATTTGGCTGAAACGATGCCGAATGTGGAGAGGTCAACCGGGGTGAGTGGGGCAGGCGCGGCCGTCCTGATCAGGATGGTGTGGCTGTCCAGCTTTTCAACTGTCTTTCCCGCAATGAAGCTGCCGAAGGAGGAGGGCGAGCGGGGCACATTGGGTGCGCGCTGGAAGGTGAACACCACATCATCGGCTGTGAAAGGCGAGCCATCGTGGAAAGTGACGCCGCGGCGCAGTTTGAATTCCCAGGTTTTGTCATCAACGGCTTTCCAGCTTTCCGCCAGACCGGGTGTCAATTGCTGCCGTTCGTCCTGAAACACCAGCGCCTCGAAGATGTAGCGTGCCACCGCCTTGTTGGGCGTGGTGTTATGAAAATGCGGGTCCATTGCGCTAGGATCAGAAGACGTGCCAATGCGCAATTCCTGGGCTGTTGTAGGGGTGCATGCCAGAATGGCACTGATCAGCAGGCCTGGAACGCGCCCGGATTTTATCATCATGTGTTTTCACCCCTGATCATGGACTGCAAGACTTGCGCGCCAGTGTCACGCCGTCAACTGGAACAACAAAAAACCCCGGTGTTTCCACCGGGGTTTGATTTGGGTTCAGCTGATCCGAAAGATCAGATCAGGCCGCCGGCTTTCGCACGGACCATGAAGTTGTCGTAGTTAAATTCGGCAACCTGCCACCAGAGGTACTGGTCACCGCGGAACGCCATGTGCTGATCATGGATCTTCTTGAAGGTCGGGTTAATAGCTGCTGTTTCTGCGTAGAGTTCCTGCGCGGCCTTGAAGCAGGCCTGCATGATTTCCGGCGAGAATGGACGCAGCTGGGCACCACCGGCCACGACGCGCTTGAGAGCGGCCGGGTTGCGGGCATCATACTTGGCCTGCATGTCGTTGTGCGCGAGCATGGCGGCTGACTGCATGGCGGCCTTGTAGGAGTTTGGCAGGCTGTTCCACTTGTCCGAGTTGATGAAGAAGTGAAGCATTGCGCCACCTTCCCACCAGCCTGGATAATAGTAGAACGGCGCAACCTTGTTGAAGCCGAGCTTTTCGTCGTCATAAGGACCTACCCACTCGGCACCGTCGATGGTGCCCTTTTCCAGCGCTGGGTAGATGTCGCCGCCAGCGATCTGCTGCGGCACTGCGCCCAACTTCTGCAACACACGGCCAGCAAAGCCACCGATGCGCATTTTCACGCCGTTCAGGTCAGCTGGTGTCTTCATTTCCTTGCGGAACCAGCCGCCCATCTGCGTTCCCGTATTACCGCCAAGCAGGGCGTGGATTTTCTGTGTGGCGTAAAATTCATTCATGATCTTGTCGCCATCCCCATGCATCCACCACGCCGTCTGCTGACGCGAGTTGAGGCCGAAGGGAACGGCAGTACCGAAGGCATAGGAAGGATCCTTGCCGACGTAGTAGTATGAAGCGGTATGGCCGACTTCGACTGTACCGTTGGTTATGGCATCAGCGACCTGAAGGCCGGGGACAATTTCACCGGCGGCAAATACCGTCAGTTTGAACTTGCCGTCTGTCATATCCGAAACAGCCTTGGAAAAGACTTCTGATGCACCGAAAATTGTATCGAGCGACTTAGGAAAGCTCGAAGTCAAGCGCCAGGTAATCTCTGGCGAGGACTGGGCGATCGCGGGCTTCGCGATGGCTGCTGCTGCGCCACCAACGGCGGCCGCAGTAAGAAACTGACGACGCTTCATGCGTTTCCTCCAACAAAAAGGACCGCGTTAGGCGGCTCCCAAAAAGCCATTTTGGCTTGAAATAACACCTACGGGAATTTGCGCGTTGTGCAAGTGGTGTTTATCTCTCAGCAACAGGCGGATGGCAGCCATTCATGGCATGCATGCCTTGCATCAATAATTTCGTTGAATGCGTCCGCTTTGCAAAAGCCACCGTTTGCGGCACTACAGAATGCGACTGACGATTTCATCCGTCATTTTCAATGAAATTCAAACGGTTCTGGAGAATTACCATGGCAAAAGTCGCATTTCTTGGCCTTGGTGTCATGGGCTATCCCATGGCACGGCATCTCAAGAGCAAAGGCCATGACGTGACGGTTTTTAACCGTACTTATCAAAAGGCCGATAAGTGGGTTTCCGAGCATGGGGGCGTGGCAGCAAGAACACCTGCCGAGGCTGCCAGGCATCAGGACATCGTTTTTGCCTGTGTCGGCAATGATGATGACCTCAGGTCCGTTACCGTCGGCAAGGATGGTGCTTTCTCCGCCATGGCCAACGGGGCCGTCTTTGTGGACCACACCACCGCTTCCGCCAATGTCGCGCGGGAGCTGCATGCCGCAGCCAATGCTCATGGCTTTGGTTTCATAGACGCGCCGGTTTCCGGCGGGCAGGCGGGTGCGGAGAACGGCCTGCTGACCGTGATGTGCGGCGGTGACGCCGATGCCTATGCGAGGGCAGAGCCGGTGATCATGAGTTTCGCCCGCGCCTGCCGCCTGCTGGGTGATTCTGGTGCCGGGCAGATTGCCAAGATGATGAACCAGATTGCCATTGCCGGGCTGGTGCAGGGACTGTCCGAAGCAGTGCATTTTGGCAAGTGCGCCGGCATGGATGTCGATGCCGTCATCGAGGTGATCTCGAAAGGTGCCGCCGGTTCCTGGCAGATGGAGAACCGTGGCAAGACCATGAATCAGGGCACGTTCGATTTTGGCTTCGCAGTGGACTGGATGCGCAAGGATCTGGGAATCTGCCTTGATGAGGCGCGCCGCAACGGAGCCAACCTGCCAGTGACTGCGCTCGTCGACCAGTTCTACTCGGAAGTCCAGAAGATGGGCGGCAACCGCTGGGATACATCAAGCCTCGTGGCGCGGTTGGAAAAATAAGCCTACATCAAGGCTTTCCTGACCTCCTCCCTTAGCACGGGTAACAATTCCGTCTCGAACCACGGATGGCGCTTGAGCCATCCGCTGTTGCGCCAAGATGGGTGCGGCAACGCTATAACCTGAGGCTGACGGTCACGCTTCAGAAGCTGACGCCAGTTTTCTACCGTTTGGGTCAAGGATCCGCGTTCTTCGGGCAGATGCCAGTTTCTCGCGTATTGCCCAATCACGAGGACCAGCAGGATTTCTGGCAATGCTGCCAGCACAGGAGCGCGCCAACGTGGAGCACACTCCTTGCGTGGTGGCAGATCGGCCCCTCTGGCATCAAGGCCGGGAAAGCAATGTCCCATCGGCACAATCGCAATCCGTGAAGCATCGTAAAACGTAATACCGTCCACATCCATCCAGGAACGCAGTCTGTCGCCGGATGGATCGGTGAACGGCTTGCCGCTGGCATGCACCCGCGTTCCCGGTGCCTGACCGGCAACCAGAATTCGCGCGGTGACCGAGGCCTGAATGACTGGCCTGGGCTCATGGGGCAGCTGACTACCAAATAGCGGTGCATCACGGCAAACCCGGCAAGCCCTGAGATCAGAGAGCAGCGCGTCGAGCTGTGCTGTCACGGGGTGTCATGTTTTGGGATGACAAGGGTTCGCAGGTCCACGGCTTGCCACCATCGCCATGCTCATAGGGGTTTCCAACTTGCAGGATGCCGCTGGCACCCATGCCGGATTCAAGTGAGCGCAGACGAAACCCGGTTTCGCCAATCTTGCGAAAGTTCCAGCAGAATGTGCCGGTCGCAGAGCCGCCGGCATAGTAATAGCAGACAGAATCGCGCCGGATATCCCAGCAGCCGCGCTCCACAATCTCGTGATTGTTATGGCCAAGCACACGGCCATCGGGCGCATGCCACTCACTGTAGGGCATCCCGCTGTCATGTCGTCCGGTAACAGTGTTGCCGGAGAGCAACTCGCGCATCACCTCACCGCTGACCACAGAGGGCTCATTATTGGCACTTGCGGGCAAAACTATCGCGAGCGCAATCAATAGCCATGGCAGGACACGCTTTTGCATCAGGCAACGGCGCTCGCGCGCGATGACACCAGTGCGTGCCAGCGCACGATATTGGAGCAGTCCTCAGGAATTGTGAGTCTGGGCAGTTTCATGAAATCAATCGCCACTAGTGCCGTGATGTCGGCAACCGTATATGTCTCGCCTGTGACGAATGTGTGGCGTGCAAGTTGTGCATCGAGAATGCGCAGAAAATGAATTACCTTATCCCGGTTTGCCGCAGCCCAGTCTGGCACCTGCGGGACTTCCCGTTCCGCCATCGCCGGGTGAGAATGACGAAATACGGCTGCGATGCTGCTGTAGAGGCCAAGATCAAGCCGCCTGTTCCACATTTCAACGGCGGCCCGTTCAAGCGCACCTGTCCCGAAAAGAGGGGGTGCGGGGTGCAACTCCTCGAAGTAGCGGCATATAGCGACGGATTCCGAAATCAGTGTCCCGTCGTCCAGTTCCAGAACGGGAATGCCCTGCATGGGGTTCTTGGCGGTAAATTCAGCCGTCTTGTGTTCAAACTTTCCAATGTCCACCTGCTCAAGCGGTACCGATAGGCCTTTCTCGGCCAGGAATATACGTACCCGCCGCGGGTTTGGCGCGCGTCCACCATCATAGAGTTTCATGCGCTTTTCTCCCGTTGTGTCTCTCGCTGCATAGTTTCTTTTGCTTTGATACCATCAACACCGGCGTTGTCAGCACAATTGCAATGATGCCTGCACAGTTGATACGACGCAAGAAAAAGGCGGGATTTCTCCCGCCTTGCTCAATCCGATCGGAATTACTGAATCTTTAGCGGTGGCGGTTCCAACCCCGGCAAACCCGGTAATCCGCCCGCGCCGGGAGGCGCTTCAAGACCGGGAATGACGATGTTCTTCAAGGCATCATCCACCTGCTGCTGGTTCATGACTGTGCCCGTGTCGAGCCAGTATGTGACACTGCCCGGCCAGACGATGAGGATGCACACCAGAGCCAGTTGCAGGAATAGCCATGGAATGGCGCCCATGTAGATATCGGTGCTCTTGATGGACGGTGGAGCAATGCCGCGCAGATAGAACAGGGCAAATCCGAAGGGTGGGTGCATAAAGCTGGTCTGCATGTTGGCGCAAAGCAGCACGCCCAGCCAGATCAGATCAATGCCGAGCTTTGTTGCGACAGGCACCAGCAGTGGAATGACGATGAAGGCGATCTCGAAGAAGTCGAGGAAGAAAGCCAGCACGAAAACGAAGATGTTGACGACGATCAGGAAGCCCATCTGGCCACCGGGGAGATTGGACAGCATGCCTTCGATCCAGTGTCCCCCACCGACACCCTGGAACACCAGGCTGAACAGGCGGGCACCGATCAGGATAAAGGCCACCATGGCAGTCAAACGCATGGTTGAATCCATGCCCTGCCATGTCAGGTCCCAGGTCAGGCGGCGGTTAATGGCGGCCAGAATGAATGCACCGACAACGCCCATGGCACCGGCTTCCGTTGGTGTTGCGAGACCCATGAAGATGGTGCCCAGAACCAGGAAGATCAGTACGAGTGAAGGGATCATGCCCTTGGCGCATTTCCACAGCAGCGGAGCGCCGCTCAGGATACGGGCTTCCGGTGGAAGGGCAGGAACTTCCTTGGGCTTGAAGATGCTGAGAGCAAAGACGTAGGCAATAAACAGAAGGATCTGGATGATCGAAGGTCCGATGGCACCTTTGTACATGTCGCCAACTGATTTGCCCATTACGTCAGCAAGGACCACCAGCACCAGTGAGGGGGGCACCAGCTGCGTGATTGTGCCCGACGCTGCAATGACGCCAGTGGTGTGGCGGACGGAATAACCATACTTCAGCATCACGGGAAGCGAGATAACGCCCATCGCGATGACGGAAGCGGCAACGGTTCCGGTGATGGCACCCAACACGGCCCCAACCACAATGACGGCGTAGGACAGGCCGCCGCGTACTGACCCAAAGAGCTGGCCGAAGCCTTCGAGAAGATCTTCAGCCAGTCCGCAACGCTCAAGGATAGCACCCATGAGTGTGAAGAACGGGATCGCCAGCAGCAGGTCATTCGAGATGATCGAATAAAGCTGGTAGGTCATGTTGCCAAAGAAATCCGGCTGGAACAGGCCGAGCGAGATGGCAATATATCCGAAGATCATGCCAACGGCAGCCAACGAGAACGCCGCCGGATAGCCAATCAGCATAAACATGATGAGGCCCACGAACATGATCGGGGCCATGTAATTCTTGAGAATATCGATCATTGCAGGGGCTTCTCGTAAGCAAATTCGCGCACGTAGTTGGAAGTCAGCGCCGCGACACATTTGATGATTTCGGAGATAGCCTGCAGCAGCAGCAGCACGAAGCCGACTGGCAGCACCAGTTTCACAGGCCAGCGCACAAGGCCACCCGCATTCGTGGAACCTTCGTTTATACGCCAGGCCTCATAGAACCACGGCCAAGTGATGGTAATCATCAGGATGCAGAAGGGGACAAGGAAAAACACACCGCCGAGCAGATCAACCCATGTCCGGGCACGCTCGCTGATGGCTCCATAAACCAGATCAACCCGCACATGCTCGTTGACCTTGAGTGTCCAGGCCGCACCCAGAAGCACGGTTCCTGCAAACATGTACCACTGGCCTTCAAGAAATCCGTTCGAGTTGTCCGAGTATGCGCGGGCAATGCCCTCGATCCTGCTGCCAAACTCAGGGTATTGGCGCCCCAGATTGATGAAGGCATTCAATCCATACCGGACGAAAGCATTGGCTGCACTCAGCAGCGAAGCGAGAAGCACCAACCAGATCGCGACAAGGCTGAACGCCTTGGTGATCCGGTCAATTCCTCTGGCCAATCCCAGAAGCCCCTGCATGTTCCACCCTCACCTTTTAAGGCTATTGTTAGGCAATGCTCTTTCAATGTTTTTCCGGGATATGCAACAGCCATATTAAGCCACACACGTCCTGAGATAGTTCAAAAAGTGATAGGTTGTATTCCTGAAATGCATGGATCAATGGCAAAACGAGGCCATGCAAAGACCATATTTCATCAAGCTGCGGCGCGCATCCGGGTGACTTGTTCGCGGTAAAGCGTGTAGATCCCGCTTCCCACGATCAATGCAATGCCCAACCAGGCAACGGGTTGGGGGATATCATCAAAGATCAGGTAGCCCGCAATCATCGCCCATAGAATGACCGTGTAGCGAAACGGCGATACAACAGAGATTTCCACATCCCGGAAAGCCACAATGATGGCATAGTTTCCAAGCGCCACCGTTACCGCAGCACCAAGGATGTAAACCATGGTCTGCCAGTCGAAGGCAGCCCATGGCCGGAAGATCGACAGAAGCAGTCCCGTCAGCGTCGTGGCTATTGTGGTGCCGAAGGCAACAGCGCTGCTGGGAATATCCATTGGCAGACGACGGGTGAGGATATCCCGCGCCGCCACACCGAGAGTCGAGAGAAAGGCCAGCAGTGTTGCCTGGCCAAAGCTGGAGCCGCCCGGCTGGACCACAAGCAGCATTCCAGCAAAGCCGATCATGACCGCGATCCAGCGTCGCCAGCGGACATCCTCCTTGAAAAAGAATGCACCGGCCACGGTGATCAGCAGGGGTGACAACAGCAGAATCGCTGTGACATCGGCAATTGGCAGAACGGCCAGTGCACTGATGAAGGTGACGGCGACAAAGCCTTCGGTTGTGCATCGCAACAGCACAAGCGGTCGTCTCAGTTTACCCAGCTGGTGTTGTTCACGCAGCATGAAAACCATGCCAAGCGCAATCAGGCTGGCGCATACGCCGCGCAAGACCATGATCTGCGGCACAGGCCATGAAATCGTAGCCAGTTTGACAAAGGCATCATTGACCACAAACAGTGCCATGGCGAGACTCATGGCCACAATTCCACGCGTATTGACGCTGAGTTTCATGAATTTCCAGTTTCCGCCTTTCTGCGGCGGGGACAGCCATTGGGCAGGCCGGTATGCTTAATCGAATGCTAACCGATGCGGTATACAAATAATGTCATTGAACTCATTCCGATTGTAACCCATGCTTTCATTGAAGCGTTTTTTGCGCTCACCTGGCTCTTCCGTAGCAGCCCCGGGCAGTGCCTTCTCCAATGATGCCGTGGCAGTTCCAATCATTGCCGGGCCCTCATCGTCTGTGCATGGCAGCGGTGCCATAAGAAGCACGATTGATCTGGTTGAAGCCGATCTGCTTCATGCGGTAGCAACCGTGGATCGTTCTGCCCTTGCTGCCAATACAGCGGCCGGAAACGCCAATGAGGCGCTGCAGGACATCAAGGAACAGACGAAAGCGATTGGCGCCTCAGCCATGCGCATGTCGGGTGATATTTCCGCTATTGCGCAGTCCACTGAAGAACTGTCCTCGTCGGCGTCTGAACTGGCAGTTCTGGTGGCTGATGCCAACAGCGGCACCGGTGAGGCTGCCCGCATGGCGCAGGAAATGACGGCTTCCTTTGCGGCGCTGATGCAGGCGGCCAACGAGATAGGCTCAATTCTTGACACAATCTCCGGCATTGCCCGCCAGACCAATCTGCTGGCCCTGAACGCAACAATCGAGGCGGCGCGCGCCGGGGAGGCCGGCCGTGGCTTTGCAGTGGTTGCTCAGGAGGTAAAGAACCTGTCGGGTTCAAGTGAGCAAGCTGCAACCCGCATCCGGACCCATATCGAGAGCCTGCAGAACAGGGTAAAAGAGGTTACTGTTCAGGCCAATGGCGTTGTTGGCAAAATTGCAGATGGTGCACCGCTGTTTGCAGGTGCCGCGCAGGCGGTTGAGGAACAGAAAGCCTCAACCGGTGAACTTGCCCGACGTGTGAATGAGGCTGCCCGTTTCGCGGTTGATATCGATCGGGAGATCGAAACCATCGATAGCGCTGCACAGCGAGCCGGCCAGCGTAGCCAGGCTGCCCAGGCTGCCTCCCAACAGGTCTCGCAAGGCGTATCCGATCTCGGACGCCGGTTTGTCACGGTCATTCGCCAGACATCGCTTGGTAACCGCAGGGCCACGCCGCGTCTGCCGGCGGAACTGCCTGTGATCGCCACTTTTGCCGGTGGTTTTGTCGAGACATCGACCATCGATATCAGCACGGGCGGTTTGCTGCTTGCCGCCAAGGATGGCTGGAATGCAAAGACAGGTCATCGGCTGGAGGTAAAGCTGGCTGAATTGCCGGCAGTATCTGCCAATGTGGTTGAGGTCAGCACTTTGGGTGTGCATGTTTCGTTTGCTGCCTCATCTGCTGCTTTCGTTGCTGGCATCACGTCACTGTTCTCAGGACTGGAGGAGCAGGCATTGCCGCTCATCAGGCGGTCACAAACCATAGCAGGAGAAATTTCCAGCGTTTTTGAGAAAGCCCTGTCCTCCCGTGAGGTGACCAGCGGTGATCTGTTTGATGTCGATTACCAACCTGTTGCAGGCACAGCGCCGCAGCAATTCACCAACAAGGTTATCAAGCAACTGGAGAACTGGCTGATACCCTTGCAGGAAACTCTGAAGGCAAGCGATCCTGCGATAATCTTCTGCTGTGCCGTGGACCGCAATGGTTATCTGCCGGTTCATAATGTCGAGTATTCAAAACCCCAGCTGCCGGATGATGCCTTGTGGAATGCCGCCAACTGCCGCAACAAACGTATCTTCGATGATCGCGCCGGATTGACCTGCGCCCGCTCGACCCAGCCCTATCTTATCCATGCCTACCGGCGGGACATGGGCGGGGGAAAGTTCGTCGTGCTCAAGGAATATGTTGCCCCCATAACGGTCAATGGACGCCATTGGGGCGGCTTCCGCTGCGCTTACAAGATATGATTCTGTTACTGCGCAAACCGCGAGATTGAAAACGGCGTGATATCAAAGGGTGTTTCGCCCTTTGTCGCCAGATCAGCCGCCACCTCACCAAGCACTGAACAGAACTTGTAGCCATGGCCGGAACAGGCCGAAATGGCCACGACCTGCGGGGCCTGAGGCAGGCGATCAACCACGAAATGCTCATCGGGCGTAACGGTGTACATGCAGCCCTTTATGCCCATGGGATCACCGGCAGCATCGGGAATGTATTTGCGCAGGCAATCACGGATGGCAGCCACCTGTTTGGCGCTGGGTGTGCGGTCCGTATCATTGGGGTCAATCGGCTCGCGGGCAAAATGCGGTCCGCCGAGCTTGAAGCCGGGGTGCTCCCAGAGAGGGAAACCGTAAAAGTTGCCTTCCTCTACCGTGAGGATGAACACCGGGAATTTATCCGGCATGAACTGCGCCGGATTTTTCACACCGAACCAGCCGATTGCCTGCTTGACGATATGCTCGGCTTTGCCCAGTTGCGGCACCAGTTCCGGCATCCACGCGCCAGAGGCCAGCACCAGGCTGCCGGCTGTGTAGGTCGTGCGGGCGGTCCTCACCTCCACGCCGCCATCAGGCGTCGAGTTCCACGAGAGCAGCGGCTCATTGAAACGCAATTCTGCGCCATGCTTCATCGCAAGCCCGGCGTGGGTGTAGATGGCCCGCTCCGATGCCACAAAGCCGCCATCAGGCTGCCAGAGGCCGATGTGCTCAGGGGTGAGCGTAAAAGCGGGAAAGCGTGTCTCGATATCCTTGCGGGACATCACCGTGTGCTTCAGGTCATATTCGATGCAGGACTGGCGCGATGCCTCGACAAAGCCCTCGCCTTCGGGTGCTATGTCCATAGAGCCCGTAACGTAGAGCAGCTGGTTACCAGCCTCCTGGCCAGTCTCTGTCCATAGCTGCGAGGCGCGTTTGAGCAACGGCACATACTGCGGCCCCTCGAAGTAGGCGATGCGGATGATCCGTGTCATGCCGTGGGATGATCCCATGGAGTGGCCAAGATCGAATCTTTCAAGACCCAGCACCCGCTTGCCGCGCTTGGCAAGATGGTAGCAGGCGGACGATCCCATTCCGCCAACGCCAGCAACGATCACATCATAATGGGGCATTTTCTGGTCCGTTGGTTATTCTTGAAAGACTGTTCGCAACGCCGAGGGTGAATCGCCGGGCAAATATAGTCCTGGTGACAGCCTATAATTCAATGATTGATCTGGCTATGGTCTGCCAGATACACTTTGTCCAGAATGTATGCCACCCAGCGTTGAGCCACCATGCCCGCATCCGCCGAAACACTCCGCCTTGAGCTTGCTGACGCGTTCAAGAACCGTGCTCATCTTTACCGACTTCTGATGGACGTGCTGACCGAGCGCCACGGGGCGGCGGAAGCCGAGGCCATGCTTTCTGAAGCCTGTGACCGGCGCGGACGTGAGGTTGCGCCACTCCTGTTCAAGGGTGTTGCCGCAGAGCCGGAGGCGATTGCACAGCGCTTTCTTTCGGTGAGTCCTGACGGAGGTGATCTCTATCCGCATGAGACTGTTGTGGCATCCGACCGCTTCACCATCATGGTCCACAGCTGCCCGCTGAAGCAGGCCTGGATGGAGGCTGGCCTGACTTCTGATGCGGTGGCCCGGCTGTGCCGCATCGCGGGTGCCTTCGACCGCGGGCTGTTCGAGGCCGCGGGAGTCAGGTTTGACAACTCGACATGGTCGGAAGACAGGGGCGGGGGCTGCTGCCGGATCACGCTTTCGCGGGCGAAACACAGGTCGCTCTAGCTGTTGTCCCCGTCGAACACGCGGCCAAGGCCGCCCAACACCGAGCCTTCCTCGCCGCCGCCTGCTGCATTGGCCAGGATACGGCCCGCCAGACGCGAAAAGGGCAGGGATTGCAGCCAGATATGGCCGGGGCCGGTGAGCTGCGCGAAGAAGACGCCCTCACCGCCGAAGATCATGGATTTTACCCCACCGGCGCGGATGATATCGAAATCGATGCCTGCGGTGTAGGCCACCACGCATCCTGTATCGACATGCAGCATTTCGCCTGGTTGCAGCGTGCGCTGATAGATGGAGCCACCGGCATGGCAGAATACCCAGCCGTCGCCATCCAGCTTCTGCATGATGAAGCCCTCACCACCGAACAGGCCGGTCATGATCTTCTTCTGAAAGGCGATGCCGATGGAGACGCCCTTGGCACCGACCAGAAAGCTGTCCTTTTGGCAGATCAGCGTGCCACCGAGTTCCGAAAGGCGCATGGGCAATATCTTGCCGGGGTAGGGGGCAGCAAAGGCTACTTTGGCCTTGCCATGGCCCTGATGCATGAACTGAGTGGTGAACAGGCTTTCGCCCGTCAGCAGGCGCTTGCCCGCCCCCATCAGTTTACCCATGATACCGCCTGTCTGCGAGGCGGCGGAGCCATCGCCGAACAGTGTCTCCATGGAAACGCTGGCGTCCTTGAACATCATCGCGCCCGCTTCGGCGATCACACTCTCGCCGGGATCAAGCTCGATCTCGACGAATTGCATTTCGTTGCCCTTGACCTCGAAATCGATGTCATCGGCCACGCCTTCCTG
The DNA here is from genome assembly GCA_031372765.1 of Hyphomicrobiales bacterium. Taxonomy (GTDB): domain Bacteria; phylum Pseudomonadota; class Alphaproteobacteria; order Rhizobiales; family Beijerinckiaceae; genus JADCCX01. The sequence goes on along the minus strand of JANMLW010000020.1, from coordinate 467 downwards.
TGCCTTGTAGCCATAAGAGGGCTGATTGGCTGCATTGCTCCAGGGGGAACCTGCTGGAACACCAAGCGGATTTTTCCCGGCTCCACCCAGAAATCCACCCGATTGCTGCGGTTGGGGTTGATCCGGGCCCAAACCCTGCCCGCCGGGTGTGATGTTACCACCTTTGAACCATGACATCGGATGCCCCTCCAAGATGAACCATACAAAAAGATAGGCGCAGTGTCTGTCCGGTGCAACGGCAAGCCGCCATTAAGGCGCAACTCTTGCCGGGCACGGCCGTTGGGAAACGATACAGGCCCTCCCGTCGGGAAAGGCCCGTTCTGTCCGGGAGATCAAACCTCGCTCTCAATGTGTCAGTTTGACAGACATCATGGCATCGACGATCTGGCTGAATGCCTCCCGCAATTTTGCGGCATCGGTTGCATCAAAGAATTGACCGCCAGTGCTGGTGGCGCAATCCTGCAGTA
>JANMLW010000181.1:0-5979 GCA_031372765.1 Hyphomicrobiales bacterium | reverse complement strand
TCGACATCCGACGCGAAGATCTGGAGTTTCACATTGCGCTTCGACTCCGTGATCTCCTCGCGCAGCAGCATGGCGAGAGAGTAGGTTTCCTCCCCCGTGCTGCAGCCCGCGATCCAGATGCGCAGGGGCTGGTCGGCAACGTGGGCGCGCAGCATGTCAGGCAAAGTGGTCTTTGCGAGATAGTCGAAAATCTTGGGGTCGCGAAAAAAGCTGGTGACGTTGATCAGCAGATCCTTCGCCAGCAGTTCCAGTTCCACAGGGTCCGATGTCAGAGATGCCAGATATCCCGTCATGTCATGGACCGGGCCCGCGCTCATGGCCATGCGCCGTTCAATGCGACGTTTCAGCGTGCCCTGCTTGTAGAGCGTGAAGTCATGCGATGTCCGGGTGCGCAGCAGATCGACTATTGCGGCAAGACCGTCATCGGTCTTGTTCGCAGCACGCTGGCTCCTTGCGGACGCCGGCTTCCCTTTGTGACTGCCATGCTTCGCCAACGCAGCCGGAATGGCCGACACCCTCAGCGTAAGGTCGACCGCGCCCGTGAGGATGGCACTGCGCGGCATGCCGTCATACTCCGCCTCTTCGGGCTCCTGTGCGATGACGAAGCCGCCCTTGGCTTTCAGCGCTTTGACTCCTTCGCTGCCATCGGAGCCCGTGCCTGACAGGACAACGCAAGCAGTCCGCGCAGCGCAATCTTCCGCAAGCGAGCGCAGCAGGAAATCGAATGGCAGGCGAGCGCCGTGGCGCGCCTCCGGTTCGGACAGATGCAGCGCTCCGCCTGTGACCGACAGGTAGGCACCGGGCGGAATGACATAGAGATGGTCCGGTGCGAGCAGCACGCCTTCAACGGCCTGGCTGACTGTCATCTTCGTATGGCTGGCCAGCAGATCGACCAGAAGGCTGTCGTGGTTCGGATCAAGGTGCTGGACAAGGATGAACGCCATCCCGGTGTTGTCGGGAATTGCATCGATCAGCTTTCGGCAGGCGTCCAGACCGCCCGCGGATGCACCGATGGCGACAATCAGGAAATCAGCCGTGCCGGATTGTGGGCCGCGCGCTGCGACATGGCTACGAGCCAAGCCGGGTTGCTTTGGTCGCTGTCCGGATCGGGGTTTGGAGGTTTTCGGCATGTCCATCCTGACGCAATGTCCCCACTAGGTCATAGCATGGACATAGAGTCACGGCTTGAATGCCTTCAACTGCGGCATGAGCGCGTTAATTTGCGGCAAATTGAGTAGATTCCGAACCTTCGCACATCGCACGGCGAGGGTGTTTTATCTAAGTTTCGATAAATCATGCGAAATCGCCAAACGGACCAATTGACAGAATACATGCAAAATCTACCCAGTTTCATACGGCGTGTGGCCATGCTCGCCCTTCCAATGGCTTTGGTGAGCTGTATTGGCGTTCCTCCTCCAGATTCCTATCAGCCAAGGCCTTTTGCGGGCAATGAGATCGCTCCGCAGGTCGCGGCGCTTTACTCCGCGGTTCCCGATGAGCGATTTCCCATACCGGAAGTCGATTTCAACGACATTGACACCAGTTTTCTGCGCAGTGTCGTGCCATTCCCGACGCCGGAGCCTCCCGGCACCATCATCATCAGCACGACACGGCATACGCTTCATCTGGTTCTTCCGGATGGGCTTGCCGTGCGCTATGGCGTTGGTGTCGGCAAGGAAGGGCTCGAATGGAGCGGACGCGCTGAAGTGGGTCGCAAGGCAGAATGGCCGCGCTGGACACCGACGGCGGACATGGTCGCGCGCGATCCCGCACGCAATGCAAAGTGGAGCGGTGGCATGGACCCCGGCCTTGAAAATCCGCTTGGTGCGCGTGCGCTGTACCTGCACCGCGAAGGACGTGACACGCTCTATCGCATCCATGGCACCAATGACCCTTCGAGCATCGGACTTTCGGTTTCCAGCGGCTGCATCCGCATGTTCAATCAGGACGTGATCGATCTCTATAACCGCGTTCCGGTCGGTTCTCGGGTGATCGTCGGATCATAGGATGAAGCTGCGTTAAAGCAGCCTGCTCATATGGTTGGCCGATTTTAGGCCCATGTCCCTTACCAAGGATAATCTAAGTAGATTCCGACCCTTCGGCAGGGATTGCCGAATGCGATAAATATCTACGTGGTCCGGCCTGTTCTTCAGAAGCGCCATTTGGCGGTTTGGGAGTTCCCACTTTTGGGCCTCTGGCCGCACTTGGGGTTCGGTACGCAAGTGCTGAAACCCCTTTTTGAATTCATCCGCCGTTGAAGGACCCCGTCATGCACGCCACCCGCAACACGCTCGACGAGAACATACGCATTCAGTCCGTCGCGTTGCTGAACAAGCATCTTGCAACGGCTATCGACCTGCATGCCCAGATGAAGCAGGCGCACTGGAATGTGCGAGGGGCCAACTTTATTGCAATCCATAAGCTCTTCGACAAGGTGTCGGACGAGGTAGAAAGCTTTTCCGATATGCTGGCCGAGCGGGCCGGTGGTCTGGGCGGAACCGCCGATGGCACGATCCAGATGGCGGCAGAACGCACGTCACTGATCGCATATCCACTCGGCGTGGCGGACGAGCAGAAGCACATCTTCGCCGTTTCCGGTGCACTTGCCGCGTTCGGGGGTGGTGTCCGCGAAGCGAGCGTGGCGGCCACGGCTTTCGGCGATGTCGATACGGCTGATCTTTTCACGCAGGTATCACGCGGAATCGACCTTCAGCTCTGGTTTGTCGAGTCCCATATGGTGCCGAAGCAGGCCTGATACACGAGGCACGTCATTTTCCGTAGAGTGCAGACGCGAAACGAGGAACGGTGATATTTCATGGGGGCGCTCCGCGTATTGATCATCGAGGACGAGACGCTCATCGCGCTTCTTTTTGAAGTGCTGCTCACCGAGTTGGGGCATGAAGTCTGCGCAACCGAACGCACCGAAGCTGGCGCGATTGCGGCTGCTGCCCGGTGGAAACCGGAACTGATCATCGCTGATATTCGCCTGCACGAAGGCAGCGGGATCACTGCCGTGAATGCCATTTTAAGTGCGGGGTTTGTTCCCCACATTTTCGTCAGCGGTGATGTGCTTGACAAAAAATATCTCAATCCAGCCGCTGGCGTGCTCCAGAAGCCCTTTCAGGAGACGCAACTGGTGCAGGCGATCAAACGCGCCATCGAACCGGCCAATATTCTTACAGGTACGAGGCATTGGGAAAACACTCGTGGGTCCTGAGTAGTATCCGAACCTCTTGCTCCACTGCCTGTCCCTTTAGTCTGTCAGCGAAACATAAACTTGGCAGGAAAACGATGGGCATGACCAAGATTGACATAGCCACTGCGGACGGCACGGTCTTCACCTGCCCGATGCACCCGCAGATACGACAGCCGGAACCCGGCTCCTGCCCGATTTGCGGCATGGCGCTAGAGCCTGTGACTGCGACGGCGCAGACCGGCCCAAGCCCGGAACTCAAGGACATGACCCGGCGCTTCTGGGGTGGCCTCGCGCTCTCGCTGCCCGTGCTCGTGCTGGAGATGGGCGGCCATTTCATGCCAATGCTGCACCGAATTGTTTCACCGGTCACGTCAGGCTGGATCCAGTTCGCGCTCACCACACCGGTGGTGCTCTGGGCGGGCTGGCCGTTTTTTGTACGCGCCTTGGCGTCGGTTCAGACACGCAATCTCAACATGTTCACGTTGATCGCCATGGGGACAGGCGTCGCGTGGCTCTACAGCGCGGTCGCTACAATCGCGCCAGCCATCTTTCCCGCCGCCTCGAAGGGCATGGACGGCACGGTCGCGATCTATTTCGAGGCAGCGGCTGTGATCACGGTGCTGGTGCTGCTCGGACAGGTTCTGGAACTGCGCGCGCGGGAACAGACCGGCGGCGCGATCAAGGCACTCCTGAATCTGGCTCCGAAAACCGCGCGAAGGATTGCTTCCTCCGGAACGGAGGAGGAGGTCAAGATCGATCTGGTCATCGTCGGCGACCGCCTGAGGGTGCGTCCCGGCGAGACAGTGCCTGTCGATGGGGTTGTACAGGATGGTGCCTCATCCGTCGACCAGTCGATGGTGACGGGCGAGTCCATGCCGGTCGACAAGGCGCCTGGCGACAAGGTCATCGGCGGCACGATGAACCGCTCCGGTGCACTGGTTATGGTGGCCGAGAAGGTCGGCAGCGACAGTATGCTCGCCCGCATCGTCCATATGGTGAGCGACGCGCAGCGCTCGCGTGCGCCGATCCAGAGGCTGGCGGATCAGGTCGCCGGCTGGTTCGTTCCTGCTGTCATCGCCATCGCACTTGTCACCTTTGCTGTCTGGGCCTTGGTTGGTCCCGAGCCGCGCTTCGCCAACGGTCTGATCGCGGCCGTCGCGGTGCTGATCATCGCCTGCCCCTGCGCTCTTGGACTGGCCACGCCCATGTCAATCATGGTCGGCGTCGGAAAGGGTGCGCAGGCGGGGGTGCTCGTCAAGAACGCTGAAGCTCTCGAACGGATGGAGAAGGTCGACACCATCGTCGTCGACAAGACGGGCACGCTGACGGAAGGCAATCCCTCAGTGACGAGGATCATCACGGTCAAGGGATTCGCTGAAGATGATGTGCTGGCGTTGGCTGCGGCAGTCGAACAGGCGTCTGAGCATCCGCTCGCCAAAGCCATCATCAAGGCGGCGCACGCGCGCACGGCAACCATTGCCGCCGTCGCAGACTTCGACTCACCCGCGGGAAAAGGTGCGATGGGAACCGTTGGTGGCCGACGCATCATGGTCGGCAGCGCGGCGTTCCTGACAGAGAACAGCGTAGATGCGTCGGGGCTCGCCACGCAGGCTGAAGCGCTGCGCCAGGACGGTGCGACGGCGATCTACGTTGCCATCGATGGCAAGATCGCGGCGGCCATCGGCATTGCAGATACGATAAAGGAGAGCACGCCCGTCGCGCTGAAAATGCTTAAGGACGACAAAATCCGCGTCGTGATGCTCACCGGCGATAACCGGACCACGGCGGAGGCCATCGCCAGGAAACTCGGCATCACCGAGATCGAGGCTGATGTCCTGCCCGAACAGAAAGGTGCTATTATCCAGCGTCTTAAGAAAGAGGGCCGCATCGTTGCCATGGCGGGAGACGGCGTCAATGATGCGCCTGCGCTCGCCGCGGCTGATGTCGGCATAGCCATGGGCACGGGCACTGATGTCGCCATCGAAAGCGCCGGTCTCACGCTGCTCAAGGGTGACCTCACAGGCATCACGCGTGCCCGGACTTTGTCCAAGGCTACCATGTCCAACATCCGACAGAACCTTGTGTTCGCCTTCATCTACAATGCGGCGGGCATCCCAATCGCGGCGGGTTTGCTGTATCCAACCTTTGGCCTCTTGCTCTCGCCCATCATCGCCGCCGCCGCCATGGCGCTGTCTTCCGTCAGCGTGATCGGCAACGCGCTTCGTCTCTCGCACCTGAAAATCTGAACACTGACCGTCGCCGAGAAAAGCGAGAAGCTGTGGCTCTGGGTAGTTTCCGAACCTTCTCCCCTTGTGTGACCGGCGTAAAGTTGTGGAGCGTTTTGGATCACAGAGAGGGTTTTGCGATGATGTATGAAAATGGCTCCATGTACGGCTGGATGATGACGGGCAGCTGGGGCGTGCCCCACCTGCTGTTCTTCGTGATCATGGCCGCCGTGATCTTCTATCCTGTTGGCCTGATCCTTCGATATCTTGGCTACTCCCCGTTCTGGGCCGTGCTGACGTGCGTACCAGGCGTCAACCTGATCGGCTTGTGGGTTGTCGCGCTCGGACTCAAGGGATCAAATTCTGATCTGCCGAGAACAGTCCCCCCGCAGGCAGGCACGTGATACCGCAGCACAGGGTTACCGGCACATGACGACCGGGTGCGACATCCCGGACGTCATCAGGCTGCGCCAGAAGGCCCTGGCGCGGTGGGACAGTGAGGGCGGAGCCGGACCTGATGGTCCACAGAAACGTGACCTTTCGGACGTCGGCACCGAC
>JANMLW010000126.1:0-5984 GCA_031372765.1 Hyphomicrobiales bacterium | reverse complement strand
GGCGTCATGGTCGGCGGCGGTGCGCCCATCGTTGTGCAGTCCATGACCAATACGGACACGGCTGAAATCGAGGCAACCGTTCAGCAGGTGGCAGCGCTGTGGCGGGCAGGTTCCGAGATCGTGCGCATCACGGTCGACCGGGACGAGGCTGCTGCTGCTGTGCCCCACATCCGGGATCGTCTGGTCGCGCGCGGGGTCAATGTTCCGCTGGTGGGGGATTTTCATTACATCGGTCACAAGCTGCTTGCGGAGCATCCGGCCTGCGCCGAGGCGCTCGACAAGTTCCGCATCAACCCGGGCAATGTTGGCTTTCGCGAAAAGCGCGACCGGCAATTCGGCACCATCATCGAGTTGGCGGCCAAGTATGATAAGTCCGTGCGTATCGGAGCCAACTGGGGATCGCTCGACCAGGAGCTGCTGACGCTGCTGATGGATCAGAATGCGGCGAGCGCCAACCCCATTGATGCGCGCGCGGTGACACGCGAGGCGCTGGTACAATCCGCCCTGATGTCGGCCCTGCGCGCTGAGGAGATCGGGCTGCCGCGCAACCGCATCATCCTCTCCGCCAAGGTGTCCGGCGTGCAGGACCTTATCGCCTGTTACCGCATGCTGGCCAAGCGGACGGACCATGCGCTTCACCTCGGCCTCACGGAAGCAGGCATGGGATCAAAGGGCCTTGTCGCGGCATCGGCAGCCATTGGCATCCTGCTGCAGGATGGCATCGGTGACACGATACGCTATTCGCTCACGCCTGAGCCAGGCGGCGATCGCACCGTCGAAGTGAAAGCCAGCCAGGAACTGTTGCAGACCATGGGCTTCAGGGCCTTCACCCCCCAGGTGGCCGCCTGCCCTGGCTGCGGACGCACGACGTCGACGGTATTTCAGGAACTGGCACAGGATATTCAGGGTTGGCTTTCAAGCTCGATGCCGGAGTGGAAACAGCGCTATCCCGGCGTGGAAAGCCTCAACGTCGCCATCATGGGCTGCATCGTCAATGGCCCGGGTGAAAGCAAGCATGCCGACATCGGCATATCCCTGCCCGGCACTGGCGAAACGCCTTCGGCGCCGGTTTTCATTGATGGCAAGAAGGCGGCCACTCTCAAAGGCCCTGCGATTGCTGCAGAATTCAAACAGATGGTGAACAGCTATATCGACAGACGATTTACCCAGACAGATCAAGCGTGAGGGGGTTTGACGCTGACTCTTGGCGTCAATTCCCTCTCATGTCCGTTGCAAAAAAGATTGACCGGATAATCTGAATACGTCATGTCGTTCTCACACTTGCAAAGGCTTCGGTCCAAGCAAGGCCCCTGTGGCGGAACTGGTAGACGCGACCGACTCAAAATCGGTTTCCGCAAGGAGTGCTGGTTCGATTCCGGCCAGGGGCACCACCATATTTATATAATTATATCAATGACTTAGTAAAAATAACGAACTCCGACATATCCAAGACTTAGCGGTGATGCACCCGCAAAGTCGTTCTCAGAAGGCGGCAAACATAAGTCGTTTTGGCACTTGTTTCCGCGCTGTTTCTGCACCTCGAAGTCGAACTATTTCTGTTTTTTCGGGCTGAGCCACACGATAACGGGTTCGCACAAATGCACGTGGCCTGCCACTTGGCCACGAAATCATGCCTGAATCGCTTCGGATCCTCAAAGCGCGCACCAGACGTGCTTCTGTGTGCTTTGAGGGTCAGAAGCGATCCGTTGCGAGCGCTGAAGGTCGTTATCCGATATCGTAGAAGGATGCTATCGCGCATCCCCAGGACTTGGATGCAGTCCCACAAAAGGGAGTTCCTCTTCGGACGTGTTCCTTCCGATCATTCCTCTAATGCCTGTTCGTTTGGGTGCCAATCCATTTTGCAACGCGTTCAGAAGCTCCCAAAAACAAAAAAAGCTGGGATCATTTTTCCCAGCTTTTTCATGTACTTATATTAGGGTCAAGATGGTGGGCGCTACAGGGATCGAACCTGTGACCCCTACCATGTCAAGGTAGTGCTCTACCGCTGAGCTAAGCGCCCGAACGCATCATGTTTCGGTATAGGGGTGATGTCGCTATAACGACAGTCCTGCGGTCTGGCAACATGCGAGTGCTACCAATTGCAACAAACCTCAGGCAGCCTTCTGGATCATCCTGTTCACTTCGTTGACCAGATCTTTCAGGTGAAAAGGCTTGGACAGAACTTTGGCATCCTTGGGGGCTTTTGAATCCGGTGTGAGGGCAACGGCTGCAAAACCGGTGATGAACATGACCTTGATATCAGGGTCCAGTTCGGTAGCCCGACGCGCCAGCTCAATGCCATCCATCTCCGGCATGACGATATCGGTCAGCAGCAGCTCAAACGGCTCTTCGCGCAACCGGTTATAGGCGGAGAGGCCGTTGTCAAAGGATGCCACATCATAGCCCGCATTCTGAAGAGCCTTGACCAGAAAGCGGCGCATGTCGTTATCATCTTCGGCCAACAGGATACGGGGCATGGGTTATCGCTCTTTTTGTCAAAATTGAGCAGACAGGTTAACGCCTAAGCTGGTAAAGAACCAGTGAACCTATGGGTGATTTTCCGTCTATGGTTACGACGATCGTGTAAATAATCGAGGAGAAGGGTTTGCCGGCCGCTCAACAGACACCTTGCGAGGTCGTCGCTCCTGCAGAGCAAACCCGGCCATTCGTCTTCAGTTCCCCTCATTCCGGGCGCCAGTACCCGGCCACGTTCCTGGCTCAATCGCGTCTGGACCAGCACAATCTGCGTCGCTCCGAAGATTGTTTCGTAGATCTTCTGTTTCAGGATGTGGCAGACAGGGGAGCACCGCTTCTGAAGGCGCATTTCCCGCGGGCTTATCTCGACGCCAACCGCGAACCGTATGAGCTTGATCCGCGCATGTTCGAGGGCAAACTTCCGGGCTTCGCCAATACACGTTCCATGCGGGTTTCAGGGGGTCTTGGTACCATTCCGCGCATTGTCGGAGATGGGCAGGATATCTATCGCCAGCGGCTTTCCGTCTCCGAAGGCCTGCACCGTATTGACAGCAGCTACCGGCCTTACCATCGCATGCTGCGTGATCTGATTCAGCAGACACATCGGTGCTTTGGCGAGGTCATGCTGTTTGATTGCCATTCCATGCCGTCGGCCAGTCTGGGGCCAGACATGCAACCAAAGCCCGATTTTGTGCTGGGAGACCGCTACGGCACCAGTTGCTCACCGTTTCTGACCGATACCGTGCAAACCATTCTGGAAGACTTGGGGTATCGCGTTACCCGAAACCGCCCCTATGCCGGCGGCTTCATAACAGAGCACTACGGCAACCCTTCAGCCAATATCCATGCCTTGCAAATCGAAATCAACCGCGCCCGCTACATGGACGAACAGAGATTGGAACCATTGCCGCAGTTTGAAACAGTACGGGCTGATCTGATGACGGTCTTTGATACGCTCACCCGTCTGCTTGATCGCAGATTGCCCCTTTATCGTCAGGCCGCTGAGTAGCAGGCTGTTGGCCTGGCAAAAAAAGGGGCCGCACGAGGCGGCCCAAGTCTAGGGAGGAAACGCCCAAAAAGGGCAACGATCAGACAACAGCGTTGTCATCTCGCACTTGCGAAGATCATGCTGCAACGCAACAAAAGCAAGCAGAAACTGATTACATGTGATGCTTTTTCCAATGTAGGCTAAATATGCCGCGGAAAAAACATCCAATATATTGATTTAATTCAATAAAATATGATGCAGGGCAGCCATGCAATTTATGCATGAATAGCCCAGGAATTGGTCAGGTCTGTTTTTTCTTGCACAATCCTCGCGCATGCTGCTTGGCAACAAGGCATTGGCCGTTCAGGACATGAAATCGGCGTGGGGCATACAACATGACGGCCATTTCACTTGATCGCTTTTTCGCAGAACTCGCAGAGGTGTCGGGTCAGGTCATCCTGCCTTTTTTCCGCATGCAAGCCGGCGTGATCGATAAATCACGCGGTCCGGTTTTCGACCCCGTAACCGAGGCAGATCGGGCTGCCGAGCAAGCCATACGCCAGAAAATCCGCGCGGCCTTCCCTGACCACGGCATTCACGGCGAAGAATTCGGCATCGAGAACGAAGGTGCGCAGTACCAATGGATCATTGATCCGATTGACGGAACACGCGGCTTTATCTGCGGTTTGCCGACATGGGGGACGCTGGTGGCGCTCATGAAGGACGGCCAACCGGTCCACGGCATGATGAACCAACCCTTTGTGCGGGAGCGTTTCATGGGTGATGGCCACACGTCCCGGGTGCTGACGGGCACTGGCGAGAAAGTGCTCAGGACACGAACCTGCAGCGATATCAGCCAGGCTTTCATCGCTACCACCAGCCCACGCATCATCAAGGGCGCAGAGGGTGAGGCATACGACGCTCTGGAAGCGCGTTGCAGGCTCGCCCGCTATGGTGCCGATTGTTATGCCTATGCCATGCTCGCCGCTGGACAGATCGATCTTGTGGTGGAAACAGGGCTGCAAACCTATGATATCGCCCCTCTTATCCCGATTATCGAAGGGGCAGGCGGCGTTGTCAGCACATGGGAAGGGGGACCGGCCACATCCGGTGGGTCAATCGTTGCCGCTGGTGACAAGCGCCTGCACAGCCTGGCGCTTGAAATCCTGTCAGGCCGGGAGGGAGGATAAACTAACAAAGTTGCTGTCAGCGTTCTCCGCAGCAGCATCAAGCAGGTCCTCCACACTGCTTTCGCCGGGGATAAACGCATCAAAAGCGGCAAGAAACTGGTTACGCAGATGGTCCCGCTCCATCAGGATTTCATGGCGTGCACCGGGGATGATGATCGGCTGGCAGGCCCGCAGCCGCATGGCAAGAGCCTCAGCGGCAGAGGCTGAACACAAGGGATCAGATCCTGGAATCAGCATCAGGGTGGGCACTTCGATATGCCGTCCAAAATCCTGGTTCCCGAACCGGGAAAAAGTCCGGAACATCGCCTCCGTCCAGCGAATTGTCGGATCACCGATAGCCAGGTGGGGCCCTGCGGTTATGATATCCGAAATACGGCCATACCGTATCGGATCGGAGGTCAGCCGATTCCCCGCGAAAGGCTTTGTCGACATGGCTGTTGCCCCGCCCCCAGGAATGTAGCGTGTGCCAAGGGCAAAAAAATCAAGGCCTGAAGCGGCAACCCGTGCCAGTCCAGGAAATCTGATACCGGCAAGACCGATCAAAGGGGCCAGCATGACGGCGCGCTCAAAGCCCGTGTTACCCTCATCCATAGCCAGCAGCAGTGCAGCAGAACCCATGGAGTGGCTAATTGCAAACCACGGTTTTGGCATATGGGGTGACATGACCCCTTGCGTGATTGTGCGTATATCGCTGACATAATCACTGAAATCATCGACATGACCGCGGCGGCGGTCCGGCAGCAAGCGTTGCGAGCCACCCTGCCCGCGCAGATCAAATGCCACCACCGCAAAGCCACGACGACGCAGTTCCACGATGACTTCAAAGTATTTTTCAATGAACTCCGAGCGCCCCTGGATGATGCAGACAGTACCCCTGGGTTTGCGCGCGGTGGGCCGCCATCGCGCATAGCGCAAGAGGACGCCATCAGGCGCAGTGATACCGCCAACAACCGGATTGCTGGGAATAGCGTTTCCCTGAGCTGTAACAAGTTCCATGCTGGAGGTGTCCATGCTCAGGGTAATGCCAAAGACTTTCGGCGATCTCAATCATAAATGCAGGCAGGAGATGCAGATTTGATAAATTTCCGTGGCTTCGCAGCAGACCTATGTGAGCGGCCTGTTTTGAGCCGCCTCTTGCAACGCGAAGACTTTTCACCGATATAGCCAGCGGGAGGTTGGCGCTGGACGGCGCGGCGCTTCTTCGCCTCGCCTAGGCCACGTCGGCCAGTATTGCCGCGCTGACGACATGGTTCTGGCCGCCCCGGCACGCGATCTTCAATGCGCCCACACGGTTGCCCAGCTCCACACAGCGACGCAGCGGCCAGCCGCGC
>JANMLW010000168.1:0-15811 GCA_031372765.1 Hyphomicrobiales bacterium | reverse complement strand
AGTCATTGAACTGGTGCAGATCGTTGATCAGGGCAAACAGCTTGTCGGGTGTGGCCTTGATGGTGAGCGAGCGCGACACACTAAAACTGTCAGGGCGTGTGGAAGCATAGGCTACAAGGGCAACAACAGCGATGGAGATGACTGCTGCAGTGATTGCAATAAATTTCAGCATGATGCCTCCTTCCGCGATTCAGTGATCGCATCGTCATAGGATTTCAGGACGCGCCTGGGGGCCTGCGCGCGCCAGACACGGACCAGGTTTGTCCTTGCCCAATCTGCCTTAAGCATTTCCGGGCGGACAAGGATCAGCGGCTGGTTGCGGTAATGCGCCGTGAAAAAGAAGCGCTGCGGTTCCGCCACGACAAGAATTTCGCGCTCCTCGAATGACACCTTGAACACAGGCGCATCCTCGCTGGGGCTCCACCAGACCCAGAGCTTGCCATGCGCTTTCAGGCATGGCTGGCCCCAGCTGGTGGCTTCCGAAACACCGGGAAGGGCGAGCCCAAGGGCAAGTGCCTTGAGGCTGTCCCAATCCGGTAGGCGTTCCGGCTTCACGTCTCCAACACCATCTCGAAACCACCATAGATCATGCGCTTGCCGTCAAACGGCATCGGATTGACGCCCGGTTGCATACGTGGGTCCGCCATCATCTTTTCCCAGCCGACGTCCCGCACCGCCTTCGATGGCCATGTGATCCAGGCAAAGACAACCGTCTCGTCGGATTCTTTCTTCACCGCCATCGGGAAAGAGGTAAGCTTGCCATCAGGCACATCGCTCCCCCAGCACTCGACCGATTTCAACACACCGAATTCTTTCATGATCTTGGCCATATCGGCTGCGTGTTTAAGATAGGCTTCCTTGTTTGCTGTCGGCACCGCGGCCACAAATCCATCTACATAAGTCATGGTCGTTTCTCCTTGTTTGGTTGGTATTAACCTCGAAAGGCTGCTTCCAGAGCCGCTATATTCACTCTTTTCATCATCATCATGGCATCAAAAACGCGCTTTGCGCGGTGCTTGTCACGGGCCGCCAGCCTTGCCGGAGGGGTAATCACCGGGTGCGAGATGCACATCGTCAACGCGGCTGTCGGGCAATACAGATGCGTAGAAACGGGCGGCCTCTTCAGCATTGCCGTCGAACCACATGCAGGGTGTGATCGTCGTCATGGTTGTTCCTCCATTGTTTTGATGATCTGGCAAACAGGATCAGGTCGCTGCGGTTTCAACAAGATCGGCAAGCTGCCTAAGGGAGTCCTGCCAACCCAGGTGGCACATATCGACAGGAATGAGTTCAGGAATGCCCTCCTGTGAAATGGTGATATCCGTGCCACCGGAGACCTGTTTCAGGACAACAGTGACCACTATCTCACCTGGCAGGTTGGGATCGTCGAACCTGTCGGTGTAGCGCAGTTTCTCGTGGGTTTTCAGTTCGAGGTATTCACCCCCAAATGAAACGACATGCCCGGTGGAAAAGTTTGTGAAGGACATGCTGTGGGTGCCGCCAACGCGCGGATCGAGGTGATGCACCATGCCCGTGAAGCCATGGGGAGGGAGCCATTTCGCCATGGCTTGCGGGTCAAGGAAGGCACGATAGACGCGTTCGGCCGGGGCCCTGATGATGCGATGCAATTTCACGGTGTTGCCCATGGTCAGTTATCCTGTGGTTGTTTGTGATCGAACAGCAATTTGATGTAGCGGTCGAGATGATCGACGCTTTCCGCGGCAATTGCTGGGCCGCCGCGCGCCTTGGCCAGAATGAACGCGCCTTGCAGTACCGCTTGTGTGTGCAACGCCAGGCTTGCGGCAGTCCATTCCGGTTTGATTGCAAGCCGCTCTACGGCTGCGGTGATATCGGCCTCCAATGTCGCGGCATGGCTCGAGATCGAGGCGTTGCAGGCATCGCGGATGGCTGGATGGGCTTCATAAACCTCCTGCACCATTGTGCCGACCAGGCAGGTAAACTCCGCCACATCGCCCTGCAGGATTGCCTTGCGAAAAGCGATGTAGCCAAGCACACGGTCCAGCGGATCAGCATGCTGATGATAGGGCGCTGCAGCGAAGAATGCGCTCGTGACAGTCGCCCAGTGGTTGGCTGCAGCGACGGCCAGATCATCCTTGCTTTTGAAATGGTGGAAGAACGCGCCTTTGGTGACGCCTGCCGCGGAACACAACTGATCCACCGTGGTGGCGCTGTAACCCTGCTGGCGAATGAGCTGCAAGGCAGCATCAAGCAACTTGTCTTTGGCGGGGGCGGCTATTTTCATAAAAATACAATACCAACCAGTTGGTATGTGTCAAGCATAAATTATTTGACCTTAACCTCCGCTATCTGGAGCCGATGGATTTTGTCTTTCCCGTTCAGCCCTTGCGGCTTTGCCGAAAGGACCAGGCAATGCTGAGGTCGCTCGCGGTGTTGGCCCTCACCACGATCTGTTCGCAGCGGCGCGGGCCATCGGCATTGGCCAGAAAAACGCTCGCCTCGACACTAACCTCATACTGGCCCGCCTCAAACTCCCAGACATGCCGGTTAGGCAGCACCAGATAGACGCCCTTGTGATCCTGCCGCAGCGATGCCTTGATGCGGGGGTGAAGATGGAAACGCAGCAGATAGGGCAGGCCCGTTCGTGTCTTGCGCAAAGCCAGCGTATCCTCGCCCTCCAGCACCAGACCATCAGACGACAGCGCCAGCTTGCGCTCGTGGGTGATGCCGAGACGGGGGCCGTAGCCATCATGCGCAACGGTCAGCAGCGTGCCATCAGCCGAGGTTGAGCGATGCGCAGTGACATTGCGCGCGCCGCCCACATATTGGGTGCCGATGCTGCGCCCCACCAGCCTGCTCCGGGCGAAATGTCCAATGTTGCGCTCATCGATGACTAGCGTGGAGTGCGCGGAGGTCACACGGGAAACCGCGACAAACTCGGGGCGATGGGCTGGAGGAGCGCCGCAGTTGACCACGATGCGCTGGCCGTGGGTGGAAAACTCAAAGGCGGCGGGAGCAGCATGGGACTTGCCTGCAAGGGGAGGGGAAGGCGATGCGCCACTGTCGACGATGAGCACGGCCTCGCCACCCTCGGCGCGCTGGTAGCCACCATAGGGCGCGTTGCTGGCAGGAGGGGCCATGATGTCATCTTGCGCCAGCACGGCCGCGACCAGATCAGCCCGCGTTGCCCCCATGCCGTGAAACAGCGCCAGCGCACCATCCGCATGGCGCATCATGCGCAACATGGGGATGATGCGGTCAATGGCGCTGATGATGGGTTGCGGGGTCTGGATCCTGCGCCAGGGAAACGCCAACTTGAGCGGCAGCAGATCCAGAAGCAGGTCCACCAGAAAGCCGGGATTGCGGCTGATATGCGCGCCATCGGGCTGGATCTGGTCGTCCAGCAGATCACACAGGCGTGTGGCCGCATCCTTGATCACGCTGTCCGCCTCGGCGCAGCTTATGGCATAATGAGTCAGCGCCAGCTGCAGCATGAGTCGCAACTCCGTCGGTGGCGCGGATTTGAGGGCGTGGGTAACACGGGCTGCATCCGCCGCAAGGCCTCTGGTGAAGCTGCGGTAGAACACGGCATCAGCCCCTTCCAGCAGCAGGGGGGCCTGGCTGAGCCAGGACATCAGGCGGCGGGCCGTCACCTCCGGGCGCAGGGCAATGGCATTGTCGCCTGTCTTGCGCGTGGCCAGCCAGTCCGCCACGAGCGCGCGACCATTGGCCTTGGCCAGCGCAGATTCCGCCGCCCTCAGATGCCGCAACCAGCTGAAGCCATGCAGCACGATGGCGAAGGCCTCGGTGGGGGCAGGCAGCTCGAACGGCGAGCGGCCATGGGTCTCCATCAGCCGACCGGCAAATTTCAGCTGGCCGGAATAAATGTCGGTGGCGATCGTGGGGTCAGAGGTGCGGATATCCTGTGGCGCAATCAGCAATTTTTCCGGGGGCCGACGCGCAAAGGGCCTCAGTGCCCGTCCAAGCGTCGCGCCAACCTGTCGCAAGCCTTGCTTGGCCACAGTGCCCGCCAGACTTCGATCCGCTATCAGACGCTTGAAACCCAAACTCTAAGCCCCTGTTTTTGCCCTATCGCTTTGTAAAAGCGAAAAATGATGCCTTTGTCTCTCGCACCAGACTATCGCCTACCCCGGGGTATAAACAAGACGTGCTGCAAAAAACCCGTCCAGTCCCGCCATCCGGTCCACGGCATGAGGCAAATGGCAGGGCAGGCAGCGCAAATCCCCCAGCGGGGTTATCCAGGTGGATTGATCACCCACCTCGTGCGGTTGCACGGGTTTACGGGAAAAGGCGGTATTTCTCGCCAGAAAACGCTCGATCTGTTTTTCACCTTCTTCGCGCTCCAGCGAGCAGGTGGCATAAACCAGCGTGCCACCGGGTTTCAGTAGTGTGACAGCATGATCAAGCAGCCTGGCCTGCAAGGCGGCCAGCTTGTGAATATCTTCCAGTGTCTTGGACCAGGCCACATCGGGATGGCGGCGAATCGTGCCGGTCGCGGAGCAGGGCGCATCGAGCAGGATCGCATCAAAGGGTTCTGCCGCAAATACCGCCGCGTCTGCAATCTTGACGTCAACTTTCATGCCAAGCCGTTGCATGTTCTGTGTCAGGCGTTCCATGCGCGGGCCTGACCGGTCAAGCGCCGTCACATCCGCGCCCGCTTGTGCCAGTTGCGCCGTCTTGCCACCCGGAGCAGCACACAGGTCCAGCACCCGCATGCCCGGTCCGGCTTCAAGCAACCGCGCTGGCAACGCTGCCGCTGCATCCTGCACCCACCATTGCCCGTCGGCAAAACCGGGCAGCAGCGTCACAGCGGTGCGGCTGGTCAGGCGCAATGAGCCTGTCGGCAGAACCTCGGCTCCCAGTCTGTCAGCCCAGCCCTCGGCATCATCTTTCACCGTGATGTCGATGGAGGCCTCATGCCGGTGTGCCATGGCTATATCCCTGGCAACATCCTCGCCGTAGGCCGCTGTCCAGCGATCCCGCAGCCACGCCGGTGTATCGGCAAAGACGAGGGCAGGATCTGTCATCAATTCAGTTTTTGCTTCTGCGATGCGGCGCAGGACGGCATTGGCCAGATCAGCAAAATGGCGGGCGTGCTTGTCCTCGCGTACCAGGCTGACGGTGGTGTTGACGGCTGCATGGGCGGGCGTCTGCAAATCCAGAATCTGGGCTATGCCCGAAATCAGGAAACACTCCAGGCGACCAGACTTGACGGGAATGCCCTCTGCCAGACGGTCCATCAAGGCCTTTCGGATGGTGCCGTAGCGCCGTAGCGCCGCCGTCGCGATCGCCCGCGTCAGGCCGCGATCACTGGGTGACATGTCCTGATAGATCTTGCTCTCGTTCAACCGGTCCAGCCTATCATCCAGCGCCTGCCTGCGCTTGATGACATCCTCGATGACCTCGGCGGCAAAACGGCGTGCCGCAAGACCATCTGCGGGCCTGGGACCCGCGCTTGTTTTTTTGTTTTTGGCAGCTTCGGCTTTTGCAGTTTTTGGCATTGGCGTATTCATCAGGCCCATGGCCCTCTGGATTGTGGTATGTTCACCCGGTCGCTGGCCGAGGCCTGCAACAATCCCATGGCCGATGCCTGCTGCATCAATGCCTCGACACGGTTTTGCGTGGCGGGATGTGTGGAAAACAGGCTGTCCATCCGCCGCCCTGACAGGGGATTGATGATGAACAGGGGCGCGGTGGAGGGGCGCATTTCAGCACTTTCATTGGGTATGCGGGCAACACCGGCGGAAATTTTTTCCAGCGCATTCGCCAGCCAGACGGGATTGCCGCAGATTTCAGCACCCATTCTGTCCGCTTCATATTCGCGAGAGCGGGAAATAGCCATCTGAATCACCGCCGCCGACATCGGCGCAAGGATGACCATGAGGATCATGGCGATGGGGTTGGGGCGATCCCGCCGGTTGCCGAACATTGCGGCAAAGTTCATGAGCGAGGAAATCGCACCAGCCACTGTCGCCGCCACTGTCATCGTCAAGGTGTCGCGGTTGCGGATATGGGCCAGTTCATGGGCCATGACGCCCGCCAGTTCTTCCCGCGTCAGTATTTCCAGCAGGCCGGTTGTGGCGGCAACGCTGGAATTTGCGGGGTTGCGCCCGGTGGCAAAGGCGTTGGGCTGTGATTCATTGACGAGGTAAACCCGTGGCGGCGGCAATCCGGCGTTCTGGGCCAGTTGATGCACCATGCTGACAAGCTCCGGCGCGCTTTCCATGGTCACTTCCTGCGCATTGTGGGCGGCAAGCGCCATGCGATCCGCATTCCAGTAGGCAAAGGCGTTGGTCACCACCGCAAACACCAAGGCGATGATCATGCCGGTGAACCCACCAAGTGAAAGGCCGATAACCCCGAAAAGCGCCGTGAGCGCTGCAAGCAACACCGCTGTCTTGAAAAAATTCATGAGGCGCGCTCCGCTCCTGTCCATCCACAGATACCCAGCAGCATATGCATATGCGCCGGTGGTTCCGCCATTACCCGTACCGGATTATTGCTGTCATAGGGAATGGTGATACTGTGAGCATGCAGATGCATGTGGCGCGCACCGGCTCGGGAGCGGTCTCCGCCGTAGACATGATCACCGGCAATGGGCGTATCCATATGGGCACAATGCACACGCAATTGGTGGGTGCGCCCCGTCATGGGCGTCAGTTCCAGCCAGGTCAGGCCATCGGAACGGCCCAGCACGCGCCAATCGGTGCAGGCAGCATCACCCGTGGGGTCAACCTTCATCCACCAGCTGCGCTTTTCATGCGACCGGCGCATCAGGGGCGCATCGATCCGGCCGCTCTCGCCCGTGATATTGCCCATCACCACCGCCCAGTAGGTCTTGGCAATGCGCCCCTCCTTGAACAGGCGCCCGAGGCGCGCCAGTGCCGCCTTGTCGCGGCCCAGCACCAGACAGCCGGAGGTATCCTTGTCCAGGCGATGCGCCAGCGCCGGATTGGCGGGCAGACCAAAGCGCAAGCTGTCGAAATGCGCCTCAAGATTATCACCCGCCCCGGGCCCCTTGTGCACGGCAATGCCCGGCGGCTTGTCGATGACGAGCATGGTATCGCTTTTGAACAGCACGCGGGAAGCAAGATCGATTGCAGCAGGATTGATGGGTGCAGCTTTGGGTGGAGCAGGTTTAGGTGGAGCATGGCTTGGCATTCCTGCCTGCCTTGCCTAGATGAGGGGGATCGTCAACTGCGAACCTGCATCTGATGCATCGACAACGGACCTTTGCCATGCCTGAAAACGCCGGGAACATTCCTTCTGACCCGTGTGATATGACACCCGTTCATGCCGTAAAAGAGAGAATCCTGTCTCCTGTAGCCCGGCGGGCGCTGGCCGAGGCCGAGGAGCGGCGCTTGGCCCAGACCCAGCGCGAGGCAGAACTGGCGACACAGGACGAGGTCAATGGGCGTGGGGGCAAGGATCCGGTGCGCTATAATGATTGGGAAATAAAGGGTATTGCAAGTGATTTTTAGGAATTAATTTCTTTATTAACTCTTTATTCCTTATTTTTTGCTGTTATAAGACATCATGCTTGATCGCCTTTACAGCATTACCGCCCTGTCAATAGTCGGAGCCCTGCTGGTTCTGGTCATCGTCCTCCTGACACCGCGTCATTTGCTTCCTGCTGCGCAGCACCCTACGGTTTCCATCGACCGGCATGAAACAACCGCATCAATAGACACGCTGGCAATCCCGCAGCGCCAGCGCATTCCCGTTGATATCCTGCGGGTCATCGACGGGGACACGGTGGAAGTCCGTGCCCATATCTGGCTGGATCAGCAGGTTCAGGCACGCATCCGCCTGCGTGCCATCGACGCACCGGAACTCAAAGGCGCCTGTCCCGGCGAGGTGGCGCTGGCGGAGGCCGCAAGGGAACGGCTTGGCGCCTTGCTCGCCAGCGGCAAGGCCTGGTTGGGCGATGTGGGTCGCGACAAGTTCGGTGGGCGGCTTCTTGGTACGTTGCATGACGGTACAGGGCGCGATATCAGCCACATATTGCTGTCAACGGGTCATGTTCGCCCCTATGGTGGTCGCAAACGACAGGGATGGTGCTGAAAACACATCAGAGGTGGTTGCACCGATTCACGCCTGCAGGTATGAGGCGATGAGTGCCGCAATAGCTCAGTCGGTAGAGCACATCATTCGTAATGATGGGGTCGTAGGTTCGAATCCTATTTGCGGCACCACCTTCACTTTCTCAGACCCTCGTGTAAGCCTGTTTTCCACGGTGAAACATACCGTTTTGCCCTGTTGTCATTCATTGCCCTTCATTGACAACCATCTCGTTTGTCGGCCTTGGCACAGAGCCAAGGCTTCGCAGGCTCAAGAAAAGTTGATAGCGCCTATCGGTTGCCCAAAGACAACTTGCACAAGCGCAGCACGCAAGGATAACGTGTTGTTCCATGCGCGATTTCCTTGGTTACAATCACTCTCATCCTCGCATTCACTGGCCCGATGGCAAGCGACTGGCCCTATCCATTGTTGTGAATATCGAGGAGGGGGCTGAGTTATCACTGACGGCCGGCGATGAACGGAATGAGCACATTTACGAAGCGGCGGAGTTGGTCGAGGGTGCGCCCGATCTGTGCATGGAAAGCCACTACGAATACGGAACACGCCGTGGCTGGCCACGTATCCGCCAGCTACTGCGCGATTACGGCGCAACAGGAACACTCAATGCGTGTGGCAGGGCCCTCGCTTTCTCGCCGTGGCTGGCTCGGGAGGCGGTAGCCGACGGCCATGAAATCTGCTCGCATGGCTGGCGCTGGGAACGGCAGGTCCATATGGAGGAAGCAGAGGAGCGCCGCGTTATCGGCAAGGCGGTTGCGGCCATAACCGCTGCGGCAGGAATACCGCCAGTCGGATGGCACACCCGCTCTGCCACATCGGTCAACACTCGACGCCTGCTGCTGGAACATGGCGGCTTTCTGTATGATTCCAACGCTTACAACGACGACATGCCATGGATGACGGAGCACGGCGGACGCGAGATGGTTGTGCTGCCATATGCCTTCGATACGAACGATATGCGCTTCCAGCCTGGCGGCGCATTTACGCAAGGCGATGACTTTGCACGCTATTGCATCGCCGCGCTTGACCGCCTGTTAGCGGAGGGCTCAAGCGAGCCACGCATGATGTCGGTGGGACTTCACCTGCGTATCATCGGCCGACCTGGTCGCATTGGCGGGCTGGAAGCCTTCCTTGCATATGCAGCGCGCCAGGAAGGCGTCTGGTTCGCAAGACGCGACACCATTGCCCACACGTGGCGAGCCGGACTAGGGCTTTCCCCATGGCAAGCGCGGCCTGCCATTGGCGCGTTCCCCGTCTGAGTCACCCGCCTAGTTGCAAGAATAGCAAGCCGCCATCAGACTTTCTGCAGTCTTACGGTGCTGGGAATGATTATTGTCAAAACGGCACATGGTTTGCATCGTTGACATCGAAATCCACATGTCAGGCCAAGCTGGATTTCGACTGCTCATGGCCGAATAGGAGAGCATACTATGAAGCGTCGATTATTTCTGCAGGGCAGCGTTCTTGCCACGCTGGCGACACCAGCAATTCTGCGCGCTCAGGGTGCCTGGCCCAACCGGCCGGTCAAGATCATCAATCCCTATGCGCCTGGCGGCACATCGGATGTTGTCGTGCGTGTGCTCGCACCGCTGCTTGAACGCCAGTTCGGACAACCTTTCATCGTCGAGAACCGCGGTGGTGCCGGCGGGGCGGTCGGTACTGCAGCAGCAGCGGCAGCACCGCCTGATGGGCATACGCTTCTCATCACCAACACGGGGCCACTTGCCGTCTCACCGTTCCTGACGCCACCTCCCAGCTACAATGCACAGAGCAGCTTCAGTTATATCACGATGTTTGGCGGCGCCCCGATTGTTTGCGCCGTCAAGGGTGACGGTCCGATCCGAACTCTCGCCGACTACGCTGTGGCAGCGAAGGTACGTCAGGATGCGATCAGTTTTGGGTCATCGGGTGTCGGCTCGGTTGGCCATCTGGCTGGCAAGCTTTGGTCACAGGAAGCAAAGGTCGACCTGCTGCATGTTCCATTCCGCGGCGCGGCAGATGCGGAACAGGCTGTTCTCGGTGGACACACTGCGAGCTTGTGGAACACTGTGGGTGCCCATGTCGGTGGCGTGCGCGCAGGCAGCCTGCGAGGATTGGCCGTTACCAGCGCGACGCGAATTGCCACCCTTCCGGATGTGCCGACTGTGGTCGAGGCCGGTTTCCCTGGTGCAGTCGCCAGCAACTGGTTTCTTCTCGCTGGACCAGCCAATCTGCCCATCACGATCATTGACCGGCTGCGTGCTGCAATCACGCCCATGTTGGCCGAGCCGGCCATGGTCGAGCGCTGGGTCAATCTGGGGCTTGTTCCGCTGGGTGATCCGACGCCCGCTGAGATCGCCGCGTTCGTCGCCAAGGAAGCGGCGCGCTGGGAGCCCGTCGTGCGCACTTCAGGCGCCTAATCTCGGGACCGGGTAAGCTGCGCGCAACGCAGGGTGGCGCGCAGCTGCAAGCATTAATGTCATCAAACCGCGTAGACTGACAGGCGGTGCCGTAAAAATCGGCAGCTGGCAAAAAACAGCATGGTCAGGACAACAGTGTGGTCAATTCTGGCGTAAGGCCTATGCTTTCCACATGGTGGCGCGGTTGTTTTTCATACACCAACGAGACACTGGCAGTTGCAGCCCTCAACCCAGCCATCACCGAACAGATAACAGGATAGTTGCGTTTTTCTGCTATGCGCTCTGCAAGGCCGATCAGTCCGACGCCCCCAAGAATAACCGACTCTGCTCCATCCTCATGAACACAGGCGTCACAGGCATCCATCAGCATAGCAAGGGCTCCATCGGGATCACGAGCAATCGTGCCGCCGTCTGGCGCAACAGTGCGGATGGACGCGAGATTGTCCGCAAGTCCTCTTGTCATGAGGCTTTCGCGCAGCATGGGCTCCCAGAGCACGCCGCCCGTGACAATCGAAAAGCGCTTGCCATCTGACGACGCTTCACGGGCAGAGGCCTCCACCAGACCAACAACCGGTGCGGGTGACATCTCGCGGATGGCATCCAGTCCCGGATCGCCAAAACATGCCAGCAGCACCACATTCTCGCAGAAGGTGCTGGCAGCATAGGCATCAAGAGCTGCATGGCTTGCCACGGCGAAAGCAGCGCGGCTGGAGATATAACGGGGACCAAACCGTCCACTCTTTGCCAGGATCTGGGTTCCGAACGGAAAGAATGCCTTTGCAGTGGCTTCAATTCTTGCGGTCATGGCATCGGTAGTATTTGGGTTGAGGATCAGTACCTTCACGATCATATCGCCTTATGAATGTGCAAATGCCTGTTGAATGAGCACGAATCTCAAAAAACAGGCTTGCCAGTTTCTTTGTTAAGCTCAACATTATCCGCGTGTTGGTGGCCAGCTTACAACATAGTCAGCTGGCTTCAATCTGGCATGTGGATTGCTCTCTTAGTTTGGAAATCCGCATCAAACGGCAACACTTACGGGCGCGGACAATTTCGGGAGCAATTATTATGGTTCGTTCATTTGGTAAAGTCGCATCAGCTGCACTTCTGGCGACAACAGCTATCATCACTGCGGCTTCGGCACAGGAAAAAACCTTGCGCATAGGCATGACCGCTGCGGACATTCCACGCACGCATGGCCAGCCGGATCAGGGCTTTGAGGGTAATCGCTTTACCGGAATTCCGATGTATGACGCGCTGACCCATTGGGATCTTTCTTCGTTTGAAAAGGCCAGCGTAGTTATCCCCGGCCTTGCGACCGAATGGGCCGTTGGCGATGCCGACAAGACAAAGTGGACCTTCAAACTGCGCCCTGGCGTCAAGTTTCATGATGGCTCGGACTTCAATGCCGACGCCGTGGTCTGGAACGTGCGCAAGGTGCTCGATAAGGAAGCTGCGCATTTCGATGCCAGCCAGGTCGGTGTGACCGTATCGCGCATGCCGACGCTGCGGTCCGCACGCGCCATTGATGCGTTGACTGTTGAGCTGACCACCTCGGAACCGGACTCATTCCTTCCGATCAATCTGACAAACCTTTTCATGGCTTCGCCAACCCATTGGAGCGCAAAGCTGGCCGCCGTGCCAGCCGCGGTGACGGATGCGGCTGAACGGAGCAAGCAGGCGTGGACTGCCTTCGCGGCGGAACCATCGGGCACCGGTCCATTCCGTGGTGTGCGGTTGCAGCCGCGTGAGCGGTTTGAGATGGTGGCAAACAAGACCTACTGGGACCCCAAGCGCACCCCCAAGATCGACCGTGTGGTGCTCTTGCCATTGGCTGATGCCAATGCCCGCACTGCCGCACTGCTCTCCGGTCAGGTGGACTGGGTTGAGGCACCAGCACCTGATGCCATGCCGCGCATCACCAGCAGCGGGTTCAAGATCTATTCAAATCCACAGCCTCATGTCTGGCCTTGGCAGCTTTCCTTTGCGGAAGGTTCCCCTTGGCTCGACAAGCGTGTTCGCCATGCTGCGAACCTCTGCATCAACCGCGACGAGCTGAAAACGCTGCTTGGCGGCATGATGGGCGTGCCCAAAGGCACGGTCGATCCTACACATCCATGGTGGGGCAATCCGACTTTTGACATCAAGTATGATGCAACAGCAGCCAAGAAGCTGATGACGGAAGCAGGCTTCTCCGCCGCCAAGCCTGTCAAGATCAAGGTGCTCACTTCGGCTTCGGGTTCAGGCCAGATGCAGCCAATCCCCATGAACGAGTTCCTGCAGCAGGCCTTGAAGGAATGCTTCTTTGATGTTGAGCTTGATGTCATTGAATGGAATGCAGTCTTCACCAACTGGCGCGAGGGAGCCAAAGATCCAAAGGCGCGTGGTGCCAACGCGATCAACGTGACCTACGCCACAATGGACCCGTTCTTTGCCATGGTGCGCTTCTCCTCTACCAAAACCTTCCCGCCTGTTTCCAACAACTGGGGTTATTTCGGCAACGCCGAGTTTGATGGTCTGATTGCAAAGGCACGCACGACCTTTGACGGCAAAGAGCGGGATGCAGCCCTTGCCAACCTGCACAAGCGCATTGTCGAGGAAGCACCCTTGGTCTGGGTTGCCCACGATGTTGGCCCACGCGCCATGAGCGCCAAGGTCAAGGGCGTCATTCAACCCAAGAGCTGGTTCATCGATATCGCACCCATGTCGCTTGACTGAACGTTTGGCGTTCATACTCTGAGGCGCAAAATCGCCTCAGAACTTTTCCGGCATTACCATGGCTCCATGATGTGAGATGAAGATTACAAGCGTAGAACCATCATGTTGATCTATATCCTGCGTCGTATCCTCTACGCTTTGCCGGTGGCGTTTGGTGTCAGCGTCGTCTGCTTTCTGCTTGTGCATATCGCTCCGGGCGACCCTCTGACATCTGTGCTTCCACCTGACGCTTCCGCCCAGTTGCAGGCAGAGATGCGGCGTATCTACGGCTTTGATCGGCCACTGCCTGTTCAATACGGATTGTGGGCCTGGAAAACACTGCAAGGTGATCTGGGCACGTCGATTGCCTCAGGCCGCTCTGTGTCTTCCGAACTGGGCAAGGCGATCGGCAACACGCTGATGCTTGCCGTTCTGGCTACTCTGATCGGCTTTGTCATTGGCTGTCTGTTTGGCTTTTTTGCCGGATACTATCGCGGCAGCTGGATCGACAAGCTGGCGTCTTTCACGTCAATCATAGGCGTCTCCGTGCCGCATTACTGGCTTGGCATGGTACTGGTTATCATCTTTTCGGTTCAGCTGAACTGGCTGCCAGCCACTGGTGCTGGTCCGGGTGGTTCCGCCGACTGGGCTTGGGACTGGCTCCATATCCGCCATCTCATTCTGCCGGCCGTCACCATGTCCTTCATTCCAATGGGTATTGTTTCGCGCACAGTACGGGCGTTGGTGGCCGACATCCTGAGTCAGGAATTCATCTCCGGACTGAAGGCCAAAGGATTGCTTGACGGCGGGGTGTTTCGCCATGTGGTCAAGAACGCGGCACCAACGGCGCTTGCTGTCATGGGCCTACAACTGGGGTATCTGCTGGGAGGCTCGATCCTGATCGAGACGGTGTTCTCATGGCCGGGCACGGGCTTCCTTTTGGGACAGGCCATCTTTCAACGTGACCTTCCACTGCTGCAAGGCACAATCCTTGTGCTTGCACTTTTCTTTGTGACGTTGAACCTGATTGTGGATGTCATACAGACCATGCTTGACCCCCGTTTGCAGCGGTCCTGACGCCATGTCAGTCACCATACCAGATCATGTCATCGTTGCTTCCGTTGACCGCTCGCCGGGGTATTGGGCAGGTGTCATCACACGCTTTCGCAAGGACAAAGTCGCAATGTTTGCGCTCTTCGTTATCCTTGCAATGGTGCTTGTGGCTATCCTGGCACCCTATGTTGCGCCGGTTGATCCCTATCGCTCGTCCATGATCCGCCGGTTGCGGCCCATCGGAACGCCGGGCTTCCCGCTTGGCACAGATGAACTCGGACGGGATATGCTCTCGCGCCTGATCTACGGCGCAAGGCTGTCGTTGCTCATGGGTGTTACACCGGTGTTCATCGCATTCTTTGTGGGATCGTTCATCGGCATTGCAGCGGGCTACATCGGCGGCAGGGTCAATACAGTGCTGATGCGTACCGTGGATGTTTTCTTTGCCTTTCCCTCTGTGCTCCTCGCTATTGCGTTGTCGGGTGCGTTGGGTGCGGGAATTTTCAATGGCCTGCTGTCATTGTCCATTGTTTTCATCCCGCCCATCGCGCGCATAGCCGAGAGCGTGACGACTGCAGTGCGCAAGATCGAGTATGTCGAGGCCGCAAGAGCCTCGGGCGCCTCTGCCTTCACCATCATCCGGGTGCATGTTCTGGCTAACGTGCTTGGTCCCATTTTTGTCTATGCCACGGGCCTTATCTCGGTTTCGCTTATCCTCGCATCCGGTCTCTCTTTCCTGGGTCTTGGCGTCAAACCACCCGAACCTGAGTGGGGCCTGATGCTCAACACCTTGCGCAACGCCATCTATCTGCAGCCCTGGGTAGCAGCATTGCCCGGTGCGGCAATTTTTATCACGTCGATTTCCTTCAACCTGCTGTCTGATGGATTGCGATCTGCCATGGACATCAAGGCATGAGCAGCGCTTTGACACGCGATCGAGGCGAGCCCTTGCTGTCCATCAGGGGCATGCAGAAACACTTCCCATTGAAGGGCGGACTGCTAGGCCGCGGCACCGCTGTGGTTCGCGCCGTGGATGGCATCAGTTTTGACGTCTTTGAGGGCGAGACACTGGGAATTGTTGGCGAGAGTGGATGCGGCAAATCAACAACGGCACGACTGCTGGTTGATCTGATCCGCGCTGACAAGGGTGAGTTCATTCTCAAGGGCAGACGTGTCGGTCAAGACATGACGATCAAAGAACTGCGGCGTGATGTGCAGATGGTGTTTCAGGACAGCTACGCCTCGTTGAACCCGCGATTGACCATGGAAGACACCATTGCCTTTGGCCCACAGGTCAACGGCATGAAAGCCAAAGCTGCCATTCAGCTGGCCCATGAACTGCTCAGTAAGGTAGGTCTTGAGCCAAAGCGCTTTGCGGGCCGCTATTCCCACGAACTCTCGGGCGGGCAGCGGCAGCGGGTCAATATTGCCCGCGCACTGGCTTTCAGTCCGAAGATCGTCATTCTGGATGAAGCTGTTTCCGCCCTTGATAAATCGGTGGAAGCACAGGTGCTCAACCTGCTGACTGATCTGCCGAGGCCCAGATCATCGAACACTGCCGCGCCGCGATGGCGCGCTTCAAG
>JANMLW010000151.1:0-14140 GCA_031372765.1 Hyphomicrobiales bacterium | reverse complement strand
GGTTGCTGGTGCCGGTGCCCGATGCGGTTTCGACCAGCGATGCCGCCTGTGTGACGGTGGCCTATGGCACGGTCGAGCACATGCTGTTCGACAATGCCAAGCTGGAGCCGGGTGAGAGTATTCTTGTCCATGCCGGCGGTTCAGGTATCGGCACAGCAGCAATCAAGATGGCCAAAGCGATTGGCTGTCATGTCATTGCAACCGTTGGTGATGACGAGAAGGGCGTAAAAGCTCTGGCCCTCGGCGCCGATCATGTTGTCAACTATCGCACGGAACGCTTTGAGGGTGAGGTGCGCCAGTGGACCAAGCGCAACAGTTCATGCATCGGCGTTGATGTCGTGTTCGAGCATGTGGGTGCCGATACCTGGAATGGATCGCTGCTGTCGATGAAAAAGGGCGGGCGTCTGGTGACATGTGGTTCCACATCAGGCGTCAGCGTGACCATGAACCTTATGCAGCTGTTTCAGCAGCAGTACCGGATATTTGGGTCGTTTGGCTGCCGTATCGAGAACATTGGGCAGAGTCTGGACAAGATGGCGGCAGGCATCACGCCGGTGATCGACACGGTTTTTCCCGTTGCCGATCTGGAGCAAGGCATCGCCCGGCTTGAAAGCCGCAAGGTCTTCGGCAAGATTCTGGTGGCGTTCTGAGTGCCTTATCCCACCCGTAAGGTCAGCAACCGAAACCCGGCATAAGCGAAGAACACGGCCAGTGTCGCCTCGATCCAGCGACGCGCCCTGCCATAGAGCAGCACCATGGAGCGGGTCGAGAAGACGATTGCATAGCCGCCAAAGACGATGACACCGAGAATGGCGCATCCCGTGATAATGGTGATGGATGTGGTTGCGTGCCGCTCGCCGCTCAGACCCAGTGACATGATGGCGATCCAGGCGAGTATGGCCTTCGGATTGGTAAGATGCAGCATCAGACCGCGCAGATAGAGCGCGGTCCATGCAGGCGGGAGTTCAGCCGCATCATTGTCTGCAACGATTGCGGCCTTTGGCGTCAAAGCGGAACGGGCTGATTTCCAGGCGAGGTAAAGCAGATACAATCCGCCGGCGATCTTTATAGCCACCAGCGCGTTCGCATAGGAAGCCAGAATGGCGGCTGTTCCCAATGCTGCCATAACCGCCCAGAACATCGATCCTGTAATGACGCCAGCTGCAATACAGACCGCGGGAATGCGTCCGGACGTCATGGCGACCCCCATGATGGCCATGTTGCTGGGGCCGGGGCTGGCTGTTGCCAGCAGATAAGCCAGATAGACCGGCAACAATGCCTCGAATTGCGAGAAGAGGGTCATGACGTTTTCTCCACAAACCAGGCATTTGTCAGGATATGACGTTACGATGTTTCGCAACACGCCGAAATGAAGAGTATCTGATTGAAAGCATCTGCTGCATGCATGTGTTGCGTAGCCGTCGGGGCAATGCGTGCGCATTTGATGCCCTCCCGGCTCTCGCAACGCTTGCCCCCGCACGTCTCCCATGATATTGCGCCGCACAATCGAGCGATCGCCGTGTATCCGGCTGGTCGCTCTCTGTCTTTTCAAGACGCCCCCATTTCAGGATATTTCCGATGGAAATTCGCAACATCGCCATCATCGCGCACGTCGATCACGGTAAGACGACGCTCGTGGACAAGCTGCTGGGCCAGTCCGGTTCGTTCCGCGAGAATGCCCGCATCATCGAGCGCGTCATGGATTCCAACGACCTGGAAAAAGAGCGCGGCATCACGATCATGGCCAAGTGCACCTCCGTCGAATGGAAGGGCACGCGCATCAACATTGTTGACACCCCGGGCCACGCCGACTTTGGCGGCGAGGTGGAGCGTATCTTGAACATGGTCGACAGCGCCATCGTGCTTGTCGATGCGGCTGAAGGCCCCATGCCACAGACAAAGTTCGTCGTCGGCAAGGCCCTGAAGCTTGGCCTGCGTCCCATCGTGGCCATCAACAAGGTGGACCGTCCCGATGCGCGCCATGTCGAGGTCATCAACGAGGTCTTCGATATGTTTGCAGCTCTTGATGCAAGCGACGATCAGCTCGATTTCCCGATCCTTTACGGTTCAGGCCGTGATGGCTGGATGAACACCAGTGCCGATGGCTCGAAAGCCGAAGGCCTTTCGCCGCTGTTTGACCTTGTTTTGAAGCACGTGCCGCTGGCCAAAACCGAGCCCGGCGCCTTCCGCATGATCGGTACCCTGCTGGAAGCCAACCCGTTCCTCGGCCGTATGATAACGGGCCGCGTAACCTCGGGTTCGATCAAGCCAAACCAGAACATCAAGGTTCTGGCACAGGATGGTTCACTTGTGGAAACTGGCCGTATTTCCAAGATTCTGGCTTTCCGTGGCGTCGAACGTCAGCCCATCGATGAAGCTGTCGCAGGTGATATCGTTGCTATCGCGGGTCTATCCAAGGGTTCGGTTGCCGACACCTTCTGTGCGCCTGAAATCACCGAGGCGATGACAGCACAGCCGATTGATCCGCCCACCGTGACCATGAGCTTCATCGTCAATGACAGCCCTTTGGCAGGCACCGAAGGCGACAAGGTCACCAGTCGCGTTATCCGTGATCGCCTGTTCAAGGAAGCCGAAGGCAACGTCACGCTCAAGATCGAGGAAAGCCCTGACAAGGACAGTTTCTTTGTTTCGGGTCGCGGGGAATTGCAGCTCGCCATCCTGATCGAGACGATGCGCCGCGAAGGCTTCGAAATTGCCATGTCGCGTCCACGCGTCGTCATGAAGAAAGACGAGAATGGGGGCACACTGGAGCCGATCGAGGAAGTCCTGATCGACGTGGATGAGGAATACTCCGGGGTTGTTGTGCAGAAAATGTCGGAGCGCAAGGCCGAGATGACCGAGATGCGGCCATCGGGCGGCAATCGCCTGCGTCTGGTTTTCACAGCTCCTACACGCGGCCTGATCGGTTACCAATCGGAACTGCTGACGGATACCCGCGGCACTGCGGTTATGAACCGCCTCTTCCATTCCTATCAGCCCTACAAGGGCGAGATGGCCGGGCGTAACAACGGCGTGCTGATCTCGAACGATGCGGGCGAAGCCGTGGCTTATGCTATGTGGAATCTCGAGGATCGCGGCGCCATGATGATCGAGCCAGGCTGGAAGGTCTATCAAGGTATGATCATCGGCATTCATAACCGGGACAATGATCTGGAAGTGAACATCCTGAAGGGCAAGAAACTGACCAACGTGCGTGCCGCTGGCAAGGACGAGGCCGTTCGCCTGACACCGCCAATTCGCATGACCCTGGAAAAGGCGCTAGCCTGGATTCAGGACGACGAGCTTGTGGAAGTGACACCGAAGTCAATCCGTATCCGCAAGATCTACCTCGAACTCAATGATCGCAAGCGCTTCAGCAAGACCAAGGAAGCCATGGGAGTCTGATTATCGGGAGTCTAATTTTCGGGCTTTAACGCCCGGAGACCATCACATCTTGTGCGCTGATGTTTCCTTGCGCATGACACCCGGAATGGCGACCACCGCAGCCACGATGCCATCAGCATCAAGGCCCGCGTCATGGTAGAGTACATCGACGGTATTGTGGTCCTGGAACGTATCCGGCATCGTCAGGGTGCGGACTTTCAGGCCGTCGTCGAGCAGGCCATGTGCAGCGAGTGCGTGCAGGACATGGGCACCGAAACCACCTGCTGAACCCTCTTCCACTGTCAGCAGAACATCATGATTTCTGGCAAGCCCTTGAAGCAGTGCGATATCCAGCGGCTTGGCAAAACGAGCATTGGCGACGGTCGTTGAAAGGCCGCGCGATTCCAGTTCATCGGCTGCCCGCATGCATTCCGCCAGCCGTGTTCCAAAAGACAGGAGAGCAATGCGGTTTCCCTCACGAATGATGCGGCCTTTGCCGATTTCCAGTACCTGGCCTTCGTCGGGGATGTCCACGCCCACACCGTCAGCGCGGGGGTAACGGAAGGCAATCGGACCATCATCATAAGCAGCGGCAGTTGCCACCATATGCACCAGCTCCGCCTCATCGGCAGGGGCCATCACCACCATGTTGGGAATGCAGGCGAGGTAGGCGATATCGAACGCCCCGGCATGGGTTGCACCGTCAGGGCCCACGTGTCCGGCGCGGTCCAGACAGAAACGTACCGGCAGTTTCTGCAAGGCAACATCATGGACGATCTGGTCGTAGCCGCGCTGCATGAAGGTTGAATAGATGGCACAGAATGGCTTCAAACCTTCCGTTGCCATGCCCGCCGCAAAGGTGACTGCGTGCTGCTCGGCAATGCCGACATCAAAGGTTCGCTCCGGAAATTCCTTCTCGAACAGGTCAAGGCCGGTGCCTGTGGTCATCGCCGCTGTAATACCAACGATCCTGCTGTCCTTGCGGGCTTCCTTGATCAGACTGTTGGCAAAAACCTTGGTGTAGGACGGAGCATTGGCCGTTGGCTTGGTCTGTACGCCGGTCGCCACATCAAACCTTGCAACGCCGTGATAATTATCAGGAGCGTCTTCGGCAGGCTGGTAGCCTTTGCCCTTCTGGGTGATCACATGGATGATAACCGGACCATCCTTAAGGGCTTTCACATTGCGCAGGATTGGCACCAGATGATCGAGATTGTGACCATCCACCGGACCCAGGTGATAAAATCCAAGCTCCTCGAACAATGTGCCATGGGTGATGAACCCACGGGTATGCTCCACGGCGCGCGTCACCGTCTCGTCGATGGTCTTGCCGAACTTTTTGGTCAATCGTTTGCCAACATCGCGCAGTGACATGTAGGTCTGGCTGGTGAACAGACGGGTCAGATAGGCCGAGAACGCGCCTACGGGCGGCGAGATCGACATTTCATTGTCGTTGATAATAACAATCAGGCGCTTGTTGTTGGCACCAGCATTGTTCATCGCCTCATAGGCCATGCCTCCTGACAGGGCTCCATCACCGATCACGGCGACAACGTTGTAATCGTCTCCGATAAGGTCACGCGCCGCTGCCAATCCGCATGCTGCCGAAATTGAAGTGGAGGCATGGGCTGCCCCGAAAGGATCGTATTCGCTCTCGGCGCGCCGTGTGAAACCTGAAAGCCCACCGGGCTGACGGAGCGTGCGGATCCGGCCACGTCGTCCGGTCAGGATCTTGTGCGGATAGCACTGATGCCCAACATCCCAGACCAGTTTGTCCCGCGGCGTATCAAACACATGATGCAGGGCGACCGTGAGTTCGACGACGCCAAGACCCGCGCCAAGATGTCCGCCTGTAACCGAAACGGCGCTGATGGTCTCCTGCCGCAATTCATCAGCCAATTGTTTCAACTGTTCGATGGAAAGATCACGGGTGTCTGCGGGCGTATGGACAGTGTCGAGCAGCGGTGTTCTGGACATTGGGTGTTTCCGGTTAATGCCACGCCATCGGTCAGGATCAGGGCTTAAAAAGGGCGATAGGGAGCTTTGCTTTTCGAGGCAAGATAAACATCGTGCCCATGGTCACCAACAGATCATTCAGCGCTTTTCTGTCGCAGGGCTGACGAGGAAAGGACAGAGCGTGGCCCATGCAGGAAGAGCCATGATGGTGCCTGGCCGCGCGCAAAAGCACGGGCTTGACACTCGGTCTTGCGCCAGCGGGTGAGTGTTCTGGCCGCCTTGCTGGACATGGATCTGAGAGTTGCCCCCGGGCGGTCAACCACACAGATCGGCATCAACCGGGCAATCTCGCACCAGCCCTGCCAGCGGTGAAACTGGGCAAGGTTGTCCGCTCCCATAATCCAGACAAAGCGAACGGCAGGACAGCGCCGTTTGAGATAGCGCAGCGTATCCAATGTGAAGCGCGTGCCGATGCTGGCTTCAAAGCCCGTGATGTCGATGTGCGGTTCCGGCATCAGCAGTTGGGCAGCCTTCATCCTGTCGGCCAACGGTGGGAGGCCACTGGTGTCTTTCAGCGGATTGCCCGGCGTGACAATCCACCACACACGGTCAAGGCCCAGGCGGCGCAAGGCGGTGATTGTCACAAGCCTATGCCCGGCATGGGGAGGATTGAACGATCCGCCGAAGAGCCCAATGGTCATGCCTGCCGCATGAAGGGGAAGGGTGGGTAAGGGCGATTGGCGCGGTGGCAACATGCGCTGGTCAGGGACGAATCTGGCCCGTACCGCGAATGCGGTATTTGAAGGCGCAGAGCTGATCGACTCCCACGGGGCCGCGGGCATGCATGCGGCCTGTGGCAATACCAATTTCGGCACCAAAACCGAACTCGCCACCATCGGCGAACTGTGTCGAGGCGTTATGGACGGTGATGGCGCTGTCGACTTCTGACAGAAACCGCTCCGCCGCTGCCTGATCCTCGGTGATGATCATGTCCGTGTGATGGGAACCGTAGGTTTCGATGTGGTCGACGGCAGCGTCAAATCCATCAACAATCTTGGCGGCGATGACGGCGTCAAGGAATTCGTGGCCGAAATCCCCGGGATTGGCCGCTTTGACACCTGCTGCATGGTTCTTGACGGTTTCATCGCCGCGCACCTCGCAGCCCGCTGCCAGAAGCATTTCGACCAGTGGTTTGACATGGGTGTCGGCGACCGCCCTGTCAAACAGGATGGTTTCGGCAGCGCCGCAAACACCCGTGCGGCGCATCTTGGAGTTCAGCAGCAATGATTTGGCTTTTTCGAGATCAGCCCCCCCATGGACATAGACATGAACGATGCCATCGAGATGGGCAAAGACCGGCACGCGGGCTTCGCTTTGCACGCGCGAGACCAGTGATTTACCACCACGGGGCACGATCACATCCAGTGTGCCGCCGAGGCCCTTGAGCATCTCCCCAACGGCGGCGCGGTCTTTGGTTGGCACGCGCAGGATGGCGTCTTCCGGCAAGCCAGCGGCCTTCAATCCCTCGACGAGGCAGGCATGTATGGCAGCAGAGGAATGAAAACTGTCCGATCCGCCCCGCAGGATGGCGGCGTTGCCAGCCTTCAGGCACAGCGCACCGGCATCAGCGGTGACATTGGGGCGGCTCTCGAAGATGACGCCGATGACGCCAAGCGGCGTTGCCACCCGCTCGATCCACATGCCATTGGGGCGTTGCCAGCGCTCCAGCATGCGGCCCACGGGGTCAGCCAGACCGGCGACTGTTTCAAGCCCTTCGGCGATGCCATTGATGCGCTTTTGATCCAGCGCCAGTCTATCAATGAAAGCAGGGGCCATGCCACCGCGGCGGGCCTCTGCCACGTCAAGCGCATTGGCCGCGATGATGTCATCCGTATGCGTGCGCAACGCGGTAGCGGCAGCCAACAATGCAGTATTTTTCTGTTCAGTTGATGCCAGCGCAAGCACGCGTGCCGCCACCTTTGCACGCTTGCCAAGCGCCAGCATTTCGCCGGCAAGTTTCGCGTGATCCCCCACGAAATCGGATGGACTGACTGGCCTGTTCACAACCCGGTTCCTTCGCCGATCAGCACCATATCATCCCGGTGGATCATGGCGCTGCGTCCTGCATAGCCCAGAATGCGCAGAATGTCGCGGCTGTTTGCACCCAGTATGGCACGCGCTTCCTGCACATCATAGCCTGCCAGTCCACGCGCAATCTCGGTCCCAGCCAATGTGCGCACCAGCACCGCATCACCGCGCTCGAATTCGCCTTCTATCTGGCGGATGCCAGCGGGCAGCAGGCTCTTGCCCGATCTGAGTGCGGCGGCAGCACCATCGTCCACGCTGAGTGTGCCCTTGATATCAAGGGTCCCGCCAATCCAGCGCTTGCGTGCGCGTACCGGATCAGAGGGCGTGAGGAACCAGGTGCAGGCCGCACCGTCCGCTATGGCGCGAACGGGGTTCAGGCGTTTGCCATTGGCAATGATCATGTGAGCGCCACCAGCCACAGCAATTTTGGCCGCCTCGATCTTGGTCGTCATCCCCCCGCGCGAAAGCTCGGATGCCGCGCCACCTGCCATGGCCTCGATTTCGGGTGTTATCCGGGGCACGACAGGGATCAGTGTTGCATGAGGGTTGGCTTGCGGCGGGGCAGTGTATAGCCCATCGATATCAGACAGCAGGATCAGCAGATCAGCCCCTGCCATTGTGGCGACACGAGCCGCCAGACGGTCGTTGTCGCCATAACGGATCTCGACCGTTGCAACGGTGTCATTCTCGTTGATCACCGGTACGGCCCGCTGTGCCAGCAGCTCGTCCAGTGTCGCCCGTGCGTTCAGATAGCGGCGGCGTTCTTCCGTATCCTGCGGCGTGATCAGAATCTGGCCTGCTGCGATGGCGTGGTTACCCAGTGCCTCGGACCAGATGCGCGCCAGTGAAATTTGCCCGACGGCAGCGGCTGCCTGTGAACGGTCCAGCGTCAAGGCGCCCTTGGGGTATTTCAGGACAGAGCGCCCCAGCGCGATGGCACCCGATGACACAACCAGTACATCCGCGCCCCGTTGATGCAAAGTGGCCAGATCATCCGCCAACGCGCAGAGCCATGCCGTTTTTGGACCCTTGACTGGATCAACAAGAAGCGACGAGCCGACCTTGACGACGATACGCTTGAAGGACGTCAGCGCCAGGCTCACGGGGCGTATTCCCAGTTATCCTCGCCCTCGTCATCAATCGGGCTGGACCGCTTGGATTTCTGGAACGAGACGCCCTTGGTAGGCGTGATGACTTCCTGCTTGCGCGATTCATCGATGATGGCGACCAGTTGTGACAGCGCATCGGATATGCCTTGTCTGGCGACAGCCGAGAGCGCAAGGGGCGTGACGCCTGAGGCTTTTTTCAACCGTGACATCTGCTTATTCAATGTGGCTGAATCAAGCGCATCGGTCTTGCTCAGCGCCACGATCTCGGGCTTGTCGATCAGGCCGCCACCATAGGCTTCCACTTCCTTGCGGACGGTCTTGTAGTCCTTGCCCGCATCCTCGCCCGTGCCATCCACTAGGTGCAGCAGCACACGGCAACGCTCGACATGGCCCAGAAACCGGTCGCCAAGGCCAATGCCTTCGGATGCCCCTTCGATCAGGCCGGGGATATCGGCCAGCACGAACTCCCGGTCGTCCAGACGCACCACCCCAAGGCCTGGGTGCAGCGTCGTGAAGGGATAGTTGGCGATCTTGGGCTTGGCAGCGGTTGTTGCCGCCAGAAAGGTGGATTTTCCGGCATTGGGCAGACCGATCAATCCGGCATCGGCAATCAATTTGAGGCGCAGCCAGAGTATGCGCTCCTCGGCCGGCTGACCGGGATTGGCGCGTCGCGGCGCCCGGTTGGTTGAGGAAACGAAGTAAAGGTTGCCAAAGCCACCATTGCCGCCCCTGGCCAGCAGGAAGCGCTGCCCTTCCTCGGTCATGTCGGCAATCAGGGTTTCGCCGTTTTCATCGAAAATCTGCGTACCTACAGGCACGCGCACCAGTGCATCTGCACCTTTACCGCCTGCGCGCTGCCGGCCAGCACCCTGCCCGCCGGTTTTGGCCTTGATGTGTTGCTGATAACGAAAATCGATCAGCGTGTTGAGGCCGTTCTCGCAAACAGCCCAGACATCGCCGCCCCGTCCGCCATCGCCGCCGTCGGGTCCGCCATATTCGATGTATTTTTCGCGCCTGAACGAGATGCAACCTGCGCCTCCGGCACCGGACTGTATCTGTATCTTGGCTTGGTCGAGGAATTTCATGGACCTGTCATTAGGTCATCACAGGGGCGCATGGCAACCAAAGGAAGAGTTTGCTGCGGTTTTTCGGCTTTCACCGTTGCACAGAAGCCATTTTCAGGCTTTGTTTGGGTCCATCACGCCTTGGGGCGCCTTTACAGAGGGAGACAACACCCATGTTTCACACGCATCGACTGTTTCGTGCTGCTGTGTTGGCCGGCGCGACCCTGCTTTCAGGCGCTGCTCTTGGGCAGGTGACGTTCCACCGTGGCAATGATGCTGATCCCGAGACGCTTGATGTCCAGAAAACCTCCGTGATTTCAGAGGCTCACCTGACCCGCGACATGTATGAAGGCCTGATGATTCACGATGCCGCCGGCGTGGTGGTGCCCGGTGTGGCGGAGAGCCACACGGTCAGCGCTGATGGCAAGGTTTACACCTTCAAACTGCGTGCCAATGCCAAATGGTCCAATGGCGAGGCTTTCAAGGCATCCGATTATGTCTATTCTTTCCGGCGGATCATGAACCCGGAGACAGGCGCGAAATACGCCAACATTCTCTATCCTTTGAAGAATGCCGAAAAGATCAACAAGAAGGATGCCTCGGTCAAGCTGGAGGATCTGGGTGTCAAGGCCATTGACGACAGGACACTGGAAATCACGCTTGAGCGATCTACGCCGTATTTTTTGGAACTGCTGACGCATTCCACCGGTCTGCCGGTCCATCCCGGAGCGATTGAAAAGCACGGCAAGGATTTCGTGAAGCCCGAGAACTGGGTGTCAAACGGGGCCTATGTGCTGAAGGAATGGACACCCAATTCCAGCATCCGACTTGAGAAGAATCCGCATTTTCATGATGCCGCCAATGTCCAGATCGAGCGCATAATTTATTACCCCACCCCTGACTACGCGGCTGCCTCACGCCGTTTCATGGCCGGTGAGTTACAGTTCACGACCGATATTCCAGCGGATCAGGTCAAGTTCCTGAAAGAGAAGTTGGGTGATCAAGTCAAGATCGCGCCTTATCTGGGAACCTATTATCTAGCCTTCAACATGAGCAAGAAACCCTTTGATGATGTGCGGGTGCGTCAGGCCCTGTCCATGGCGATGGACCGTGAGTTCATCGCCGAGCAGATATGGGGCGGCACGATGGTGCCAGCCTACAGCTTTGTGCCGCCGGGCATTGGCAATTACGGCAAACCAGCCGCCGCATCATGGGCCGACAAGTCACCTATTGACAGGGAAGATGACGCCAAGAAACTGCTCGCCGCTGCAGGCTACGGTCCCGGTAAACCACTGAAAGTGGAGGTGCGCTACAACACCACTGACAACAACCGCCGCACCGTTGTGGCGCTGGCTGACCAGTGGAAGCAGATTGGCGTTGAAACCACCTTCATCAACACCGATGGCAAGACGCATTTTGCCCATCTGCGCGAAGGGGGCGATTTCGATGTGGCCCGAGTGGGCTGGATCGGTGACTTCTCCGATCCGCATAACTTCCTGTTTCTGGTCTTGTCGGACAACAAGGGCTTCAATTACGCCAAATACAACAACCCGGAATATGATGGATTGATCAAGCAGGCAGAGAACGAGACTGACCTCAAGAAGCGGGCCGGTATCCTGTTCAGGGCAGAAGAGATTTTTACCCGTGACCAGCCCTACGCGCCGGTGCTGTTCTATTCCACCAAAACGCTGGTTTCGAACAAGCTGGAGGGCTTTCAGTCCAATCTGCGCGGTGCCTACGCTACCAGGTTCTACAAGCTGAAGCCATGATCTCCCGTCATCCCGCGCGCACTGTTTCGCGTTGCATCGCTCGCGGGATGACATTGTCATGCTGACCTATATCGCCCGGCGCCTGCTGTCCGCGATCCCGACACTGTTCGTGATCGTTACCATCAGTTTTTTCCTGATCAGGCTTGCGCCCGGCGGGCCGTTTGATCTGGAGCAGCCGCTGGAGGCTGCCGTGATGGAAAACCTCAAGCGGCTCTACAAGCTCGATCAACCTCTGCACATGCAGTATCTGACCTATCTGAAAGGGCTGTTGCAGGGTGATCTGGGGCCGTCGTTCTATTACCGCGATCTCACAATTGCGCAGCTCTTTGCCAAGGGCCTGCCCGTCTCCATGCGG
This sequence comes from Hyphomicrobiales bacterium, assembly GCA_031372765.1. Taxonomy (GTDB): domain Bacteria; phylum Pseudomonadota; class Alphaproteobacteria; order Rhizobiales; family Beijerinckiaceae; genus JADCCX01. The sequence goes on along the minus strand of JANMLW010000151.1, from coordinate 2,415 downwards.
CTTGGCGGGTTGGCGCTGTTGCTGGCGCTGGCTGTTGGTCTTGTTTGCGGGGTGGTGGCTGCACTGCGGCAAAACCGGGCCGCAGATTATACAGTGGTAGCCATTGCCACGGCAGGCATCACCATCCCCACTTTTGTCACGGCACCGGTGTTTCAGGTGGTTTTCGGTCTCTGGCTGGCCTGGCTGCCCGTGGGAGGCTGGAACGACGGAGCCATACGCAACACCGTCCTGCCGGTTTTGGTGCTGGCCCTGCCGCAGATGGCGGTGGTAGCGCGTCTGACGCGCGCTGCGATGATCGAGACCTTGCGTGCCAATCACATCCGCACACTCAGGGCGCAGGGATTGTCTGAATTCACGATCATCAAGCACGCCCTGCGCGGCGCTGTCCTGCCAGTAGTGTCCTATCTCGGGCCCGCCGCTGCCGCGCTGCTCACCGGCTCCGTAGTGGTCGAAACCATTTTCGGCCTGCCCGGCATCGGGCGCTACTTTGTCGAGGGAGCGCTGAACCGCGACTATACACTGGTAATGGGTACTGTGGTGGTCATCGCCTGCTTCGTGCTGGTGTTCAACCTGCTGGTTGACATCGCCTATGCCCTGCTCGATCCGCGTGTGCGGTACGCATGACCGTGCTTGCAACAGTGCCAGACGTTACTGCAGGACGGTCCCTCTGGGATGATGCGCTGATCAGGTTGCGGCGCAACAAGGCTGCAGTTGTCAGTATAGCCGTTCTGGCTCTCGTGACCTTGTTGTCGCTGTTTGGCCCCTATGTCACGGGTCATGCCTTTGACAAGGTTTACACGGAATACACCCGTGTTCCTGCCAGTCTGCAGCTCCATCCTTCGGCGGACCAGATTGCGCCTGCCATCGAGCGCATTGCGTTACGCCTCAGGGCCAAACCGGAAAACATCGTCATCCGCGATGGTATGGCGCGGTTTGAATTGGCCGCTCCCCGCGCCATAGACGAACGAGCGCTCGCCTTCTTTGATCGGTCCGATATATTCGGCCCGGCTGGTGTTGTAGCCCGTGCCGAGGAAGGCAGGCGGCTGACCGTTGATGTCCCGATCGAATACCGCCGCTTTCTGTTCGGTACGGATTCCAACGGGCGGGACCTCCTCACCCGTACGCTGATTGCCGGGCGCGTGTCGCTGGCCATAGGCTTGCTTGCGGCCGGTGTGGGCGTGTTTATCGGCGTGATTTACGGTGCCGTTTCAGGCTATTTCGGCGGGCGCATCGATGACATCATGATGCGTATCGTCGATGTCATCTACGCGCTGCCGTTCATCTTCTTCGTGATCATGCTGATGGTGTTCTTCGGGCGTAACTTCGTGCTGATGTTTGTGGCCGTGGGAGCGGTGGAATGGCTGGATATGGCCCGCATCGTGCGCGGCCAAACGCTCTCGCTGCGCCAGCAGGAGTTTGTGCAGGCCGCTGAGGCTCTGGGTGTGGATCATGTGGGCATCCTTCGCCGTCACATCATACCCAATGTGCTGGGGCCGGTAGTGGTCTACATGACCTTGCTGGTGCCCAAGGTAATCCTGCTTGAGAGCTTCCTGTCGTTTCTGGGCCTTGGCGTGCAGGAACCCTTGACCAGCTGGGGCGTGCTGATCGCCGATGGTGCGCGCAATATCCAGGGGGCAACCTATATGCTGACCTTCCCGGTGATCTTTCTGGTCACCACGCTGTTCGCGCTGAATTTCATCGGTGACGGTCTGCGTGATGCGCTGGATCCGAAGGACCGGTAGTATACACAAAGCGCAATGTTTCGGTCCGTGCCGAAACACAATCCACCATTGTATGATATGACGACGCCATGAAAGATGGTCCTGTCATAGCCAGTCTCGCCAGTCTGATCGGCGATCCCGCCCGCGCCAACATGCTTGCGGCCCTGATGAGCGGCAAGGCGCTTACGGCTGGTGAACTGGCGCGGGAAGCAGGCGTCATGCCGCAAACTGCCAGCGGCCATCTTGCCCGGATGACAGAAGCGGGACTGCTGTTTGTGGAGGTTCAGGGGCGTCACCGGTATTATCGCCTGGCCGGGCCCGATGTTGCCGAAGCCATCGAAACGCTGATGGGACTGGCCGCGCGTCTTGGCCATATCCGCACGCAACCAGGGCCGCGCAATCCCGCGCTCCGCCATGCGCGCATCTGTTACGATCATCTGGCCGGCGAGCGGGGCACTGCCATGCACGATGTGTTCGTGCAGCAAGGCCTGCTGGTTGCGACTGAAGGCGGGCTGGGGCTTTCAAGCCGTGGCAGGAGCCGGTTCGTGGCTGAGGGCATAGACATTAAAGCACTCGAGGGGCGGCGCAGGCCTCTGTGTCGTGCCTGCCTCGACTGGAGCGAGCGCCGTCATCATCTCGCGGGAAGTCTGGGGGCTGCCCTTACGCAGCTTATCCTGTCGCGGGGTTGGGCACG
>JANMLW010000139.1:0-7514 GCA_031372765.1 Hyphomicrobiales bacterium | reverse complement strand
GTTCGGCAGCCCACGGGCGCGAGCAAAACGGATAAAGTCTGTCCGCATCGTTTCCAGCATCTCGGCGCGCACCAACCGCATCACCAGTGTGATCTGGAACAGTGACAAGGTAACGCCTGGAAGGATCAGCGCCAATCGGCCCGATGGTGTTAGGAGACCGGTACTCCAACTGCCGAGCATCACAACCTCGCCGCGCCCGAATGCCGGAAGCCATTGCAGCGTCACCGAAAAGACGAGGATAAATAAAATACCAAGTGCAAAGCTGGGCAACGACACGCCCAATACGGAGACAAACTGCAGCACCTTGGCGAGAAAACTGTCGCGCCGTATCGCCGTATAGACCCCCAGTGGCAGACCAACCGCCAGTGACAGGAAGGTGGCAACCAGCACCAGTTCGAATGTCGCTGGAAATCGCTCGGCAATAAGGGTGAACACGTCCTGCTGATTGCGATAGGAGATACCGAAGTCACCCCTCACCGCATTGCCCACGAACGTGGCGAACTGAAGCAGGAAGCTTTGGTCAAGCCCGAGCCGAATGCGCAGCTCATCGCGCTGTGCCTGGCTGGCCTGCTCGTTCAACATCAGTTCCACCGGATCCCCGACGAAACGGAAGATCATGAAAGCCAGAAATGCGACCGCGAGCATCACCCCCGCAGAATTGATGAGACGTTTCACGAGGAATACGAACATCACGTCTCCTTGTCATTGTTGGGGCGGTTGAAGTAGCCCGCATCCCTATGATGCAGGCCGATCCTGTCTCACTTCAACCTGGTCAGCCAAAGCCTCGGCTTGTTATCCGACGCCTGTACCGTCTCAGCCACGGTGCTGCGCATCGCCCAGGCCATGGGCTGTTGATGCATCGGGATGAACAGATGCTCGCGCTTGGCGATCATCAGGGCCTCCGACATCAGCGGAATGCGCTTGGCAGCATCAAGCTCGACACCTGCCTTGTCGATCAGTGCGTCAATGTCGGCACGGCCCCAGTCACCCCAGTTGAACACGCCACCCGTCCCGCTCTTGGAGCGCAGGACCTGAACCAGGATCGAATAGGCGTCAATCATCGGTTCATTGGCCCATCCGAAGGAGATCACGTCGAATTCGCCCTTGACGCGTTTCGGGGTTTGCTGGCTGCGCGGTCCCAGGCTGAGATTGGGCCTGAGGCCCGCACGCGACCACATCGAGGCCACAGCCTGGCAGAATTCTTCCTCGTTGACCAGGCTATCGCTCTGGCAGTTCAACTGGAACGAGAAGCCCTTCGGATAGCCCGCGTCCGTCAGCAGTTTCTTTGCGCCCTCAAGATCGAATGGCAGGCGCTCATCCTGGGCCGGGGTGTAGCCGGGGATGGCGGGCGCAATGATCGCTCCTGTGTTGCGCGACAGCCCACGCATGGCACGGCGCTGAACCGCATCGATATCAATCGCACGATAGAGCGCTTCCCGGACGCGCTTGTCCTGCAACGGGTTTTTGTCTTTGACATCACTCTCGAACAGTACGTTCTTGAGGTTCATTGCGAAGATTACTGTGCGCAATTCGTTCGTTTGCAGCACTTTTACATCTGGCGAGGCTGTCAGCCTTGGCAGATCCTGAAGCGGTGCCACGTTGGTGAAATCGATCTCGCCGGACAATAGGGCTGCGACACGGGTCGAAGCCGAGGTAATCGGCAGGAACTCGATGCGTCCGATATTGTGCTTAGGCTTGTCCCACCAGCCAGGATTGGCCACAAAAACGGTGCGGCTGTCTGCGCGGCGCGACTCAACACTGAAAGGACCGGTGCCATTGGCATTGTCAGTCGCATAACCTTTGATGCCTTTGCCGGAGTCTGTGGGCAGAGAGGCATTATTGGCTTCCATCCACTCCTTGTCGAAGATGAAGATATTTGTGAGATCGTTCAGCAGAAGCGGGTAAGGACCGTTGACTTCGATCTCGACGGTTAGATCGTCGATCTTGCGCGAAGACTTGTAGGCCGGCAGGTTGCCTTTGAGCGGCGAGGTATCGTGGGTAACGCGGGCAAGAGAGGCGATTACATCATCAGCTGTAAATGTGTTACCGTTGTGAAACTTGACGCCGGAGCGCAACTTGAATCGCCAAGTAGTTGGCGTCACTGTTTCCCACGATTCGGCCAATGCTGACTCAATCTTGAGGTCTCCGGTATAACGCACCAACCCCTCGTAAACATGATTCAATACGGAGAGTGTAAAGGTTTCTCCGTAGGAATAAGGGTCGAGGGAGGCAATCTCACGTTGCGCTCCCCATTTCAGGGTCTTTCCCTGAGCCAGTGCCGCGCCTTGACCGATGGAGACAAGGGCGAGCGACAGCGCAGTGCCCTTCAGCAACCCCAGAACCCGTCGGGTCATCGGCTTCAAACTTGCTTTCGTCATATCGATCTCCGTTTTGCTAAGGCTCGAAAGCCTGGTGACGCTCGTCAAGCATGCTTAATCCGAAGGCATAATGCGCACAATTATTTATCACTATTGCATGCAATAGCTAGATAGTATTGTATGCGATAAGGATGTGCAAGCAAGAGTTTCAAGGATGGCCGCGCTTGGCTGAAGGCAGCATTTCTGCCATGTGGTGCTGCCAATCGAGAGACGGAGTCAGGATTTGAAAGCCAGCGAACCCGCAAGGGGTATGACAGCCGCTATTGTCGCGCGCCACAGCAATGGCCCGGGTGCGCGGGCGCAGGGTGTTTACCGCGCATTGCGACGGGCGATCATTGAGCAGGCGCTGCGTCCGGGCATGAAACTGCCCGAGGATACGATCGGAGAGAATCTGGGCGTCAGCCGTACCTTGGTGCGAGAGGCATTCGGTCGGCTTGCCGTCGAGGGGCTTGTGGAACTCAAGCCGAACCGCGGGGCCACTGTTGCCTATCCGACGCTTGAGGAAGCACGGGATGTCTTTGACGTGCGTCGTGGCCTTGAGCGCATGGTTGCCGAAACGTTGTCTGGTAGCCTGACAAAGCCGCAGGCAGCAGCCCTTGAAGCCCATGTCCGGCTTGAAGAAGCGGCACTGGGCAAGGATGGTCCTGAATCGATCAGGCTTGCCGGTGAGTTCCATATCAGGCTTGCCGAACTGACCGGCAACGCGTTGCTTCTGCGCTATGTGCAGGAGGTCAGTTCGCGCTGCTCACTCATTCTGGCCATCTATGGCAGGCCGCATTCGTCTGAGTGCGCCGTCTCGGAGCATCGGCAGCTGATCGAAGCCCTGCTCGCAGGCGATGCTGCACGAGCCTCACAACTCATGGATCATCATCTGCAGGCAGTTGCAGCCAGGGCACTTTTGGCTCCGCGGCAAGAGCGTGACATCCGTGAACTCCTCATACCCTATGCCCTAAGTGAAGGACTTGCCCAAACGTGACTGTGCATTCTCCGAACTCCCGCGTACCAACGCCGTCTGGTGCTGACACCGTTACCTTCGATTTTGCGGATCTGTCAGCCCGCGAGCGCTACAAGCTTCTAATCGGGGCTGTCGTGCCGCGTCCGATTGCGCTGGTCACCACGATCGACAGATCAGGGGTCGTGAACGCGGCACCGTTCAGCTTCTTCAACTGCTTGTCCGCTGATCCACCCATTCTCGCTCTGGGCGTTGAGTACCGTCCAAGCGGCAGCCAGAAAGATACAGGCCGCAACGTGCGCGAAAGCCTGTGCTTCACCGTGAACATCGTATCTGATGCCCTGATGCGCGGCATGAACATCTGCGCGGTACCCTTCGAGCCCGGAGTGGATGAGCTTGCCGAAGCCGGTTTGACTGCAATGCCTGGCGTCAAGGTGGCCTGCCCTTGGATTGGCGAGGCTCCAGCCGCCTTCGAATGTCGCCATCACACCACGCTCGGCATTGGCAACTCGCGTGAGATCATTCTTGGTGAGGTGCTCTATGCCCATTTCAGGTCGGATGTTGTCGATGCGACCAAACACTATGTCGATCACGCCACGCTCGATGCCGTAGGCCGCATGGGTGGACAGGGTTATGCTAGAACGCGCGACTATTTTGATCTATCGACAATGTCAGTTGATACCTGGCGTGCGGATCCAAGTGCTGCCGATGCTCGAAAGTAGGCTCCGTTGAAGTGTATCGTCTGACTTGCTTAGAAAATCTGTCGCGCGCATTTGCGCTGAATGTCCGCAACTATGTGTTTTCGCCTTCAACCGGAATTTCCGCACCTGGCGCAAAACTGCCCGACGGTCTGCTGGCTCACTTATCAAGAAGGAACACCTTATTGGCGTCTGACAGGCTTTGTGCTGCGAGAAGTTGAGAGTAGCAGATTGGTTTCGCTGACCCGTATGGCAGGCAGAAGCCGTATACGGCGCAGGACAGAATCGAACGCTGTCAGATCAGGCGTACCAATCTCGACAACCAGATCCCAACGCCCGTTGGTTGTATGAACAGCGACAATCTCGGCAAAGCCTGACAGTCCCTTTATTACCTGATCCGTGGATCGACCCTCAATCTCGATCATCATAATGCCGCGCACCGGTAACGCATCGATATCACCTTTTACAACGACGCTGTACCCCAGAATGTCACGGTCTTTTTCAAGACGGCTTATACGGGCGCGAACAGTGGCACGAGAAAGCCCCAGTTCCACTGCCAGATCAGAGATGCTGCGCCGTGCATCGTGGCGAAGGCATGAGATGAGTTGTTGATCGATCGTGTCCATGCTGTCCATATTGATTAGAAAGGATGAGCATATTGATAAAAAACAAGGACCAGATTGACAATTCAATCTATTCAATCTGCCATCACAATAAGGAATAAATCCTGCAAGCTAAATATCCAAGGGATACGTCGTGGCCCAGCTCTCTCTCCTCAGCATTCCCCTGCACGAAGGGACTGGCCGCTTTGGCTGCGATATGGCGCCAGGAGCATTTCGTGCCGCTGGACTTGGAGAGGCACTCAGAGAACTTGGACACAGCGTCGAGGATTGTGGCAGCATAACGCCGGGCGAGACAGCCTGTTTCCAACATGAAAACCTCTCGCTCAAGTCTCTGCCCGAGATCGCATCATGGACCCGTGCTATTGTTCGAAGGATAGGTGAAATTCCGCAAGAGGCGATGCCAATCCTGCTTGGTGGGGACCATGCTATGGCGGCAGGCGTTCTTTCGGGTCTCAGTCAGCGAGCACAACTGAGACATCGGCCATTCTTCGTGCTTTGGCTTGATGCGCATACGGACTGCCACACACTTCACACAAGTACGAGCGGCAATCTGCACGGTGTACCCATTGCCTATGCCGTTGGTGATCCCAGTTTCACAGGTGTGTTTCCACCGCTTGCGGCACCGGTTGATCCCAAGAATATCTGCATGCTCGGCATTCGCAGCGTGGAGCCCGCAGAGCGCGCCTTCGTCATCGCTAGTGGTATCACGGTGCATGATATGCGCGCCATAGACGAGAATGGCATTGCGGCTCTGCTGGAGCCTTTTCTCAAGCGCGTACAGGCGGCAGGTGGCGACCTGCACGTCAGCCTTGATGTCGACTTTCTCGACCCGTCGATTGCGCCGGGAGTGGGCACAGCCGTGCCAGGTGGAGCGACCTTCCGGGAAGCCCATCTCGTGATGGAAATGCTGCACGACAGCGGTCTGGTCACCAGCCTGGAGCTTGCCGAGCTCAACCCCTTTCTCGATGAGCGTGGCCGAACGGCCATCCTCATGGTTGATCTTGCAGCCAGCCTGATGGGCCGTCGTGTGTTTGACCGTCAAACCCGGAGTTTTGCATGAAAGGCCATTCACTCCTCCAGCCGGGAGCATTTGCGCTCGTGCCCTTTGTCAGCGTCGCCAACATGATGCGGCTGGTGAACAGCATTGGGGTGGAGCGCTTCCTCACCGAACTGGCTGATGAAATCGAGACTGATTTTCGTCGCTGGGAACTATTTGACAAAACACTGCGGGTCGCCTCCCACAGCACTGAGGGCGTCATCGAGTTGATGCCAACCAGCGATGGAAAGGTCTACGGTTTTAAATACGTCAATGGGCATCCCAGCAATACGCGTGACGGCCGCCAGACTGTAACAGCATTTGGCGTGTTGGCCGATGTCAGCAATGGTTATCCGGTCCTCCTGTCAGAGATGACGCTGCTGACAGCCTTGCGCACAGCTGCCACTTCAGCCGTAGCGGCGAAGTATCTTGCACCGCAGAACGCAAAGACTATGGCGATCATCGGCAATGGAGCACAGGCCGAATTTCAGGCACTGGCCATCAGGGCCATGACAGGCGTGAACAAAATCAGACTTTTTGATATAGATATGAACGCAAGTCATAAATGTCGTGATAACCTTCTGGCCTTCGGTTTTGACATCGCTGTATCCTCCACATCCGAGGCAGCCGTTGAAGACGTGGACATCATCACCACTGTGACCGCTGACAAACTGCAGGCCACAATACTGACTGACAACATGGTTGGGCGTGGCCAGCATATCAATGCGGTAGGCGGGGATTGTCCGGGCAAGACTGAACTCCACAAGGACATCCTGATTCGCTCGGATATCTTTGTGGAATATCCGCCTCAAACCCGCGTTGAAGGCGAAATCCAGCAACTCGCAGCAGATCATCCGGTCACGGAATTATGGCGTGTGATTATAGGAGAGATGGCAGGACGAACAACTGGATCGCAGATCACGCTTTTTGATTCCGTGGGTTTTGCAACGGAAGATTTCTCAGCGCTGCGCTATGTTCGCAGTAAACTTGCAGGCACAGATTTCTACGATGAACTGGATATGCTGGCAGATCCTGATGATCCACGTGATCTCTTCGGCATGCTGATACGCGCCGCTTGATCGCTGTTTCAGGTCATTATCAATGGGACTGGTTGAAGGCCGCGGCATCCCTCATCAACCAATCCACAAGAACAGCGACATCAGGGCAGTGGCCCAGATGATCGGGACGTGCAAGCCAATAGCCTGATGCACTTTGAAAGCGCACATCCGGGAGTTCTATCAGCGTTCTGTTGGTCAACTCTTCATCCAGAAAGCAGCGCTAGTTTTGGTATTGCCTGGGCTGTTGCTGAGCCAGCGGCAACCTCTCGGGCACCATCAACGGCATCAAGCTTCATGGGGCCATCATGCTCGACCGCACGCGTTCGCGCATAAACCTGCGAATACTCACGGATCTTGTTGCGAATGATTGTCCGCATCTGCTCGTCGTTCAGCATACGCCACTCTCCCGACAACTCTGCTGCCATGACCTGTGCTGACACCACGGCACCGATAGTCCGCGCTGTTTTCGGATCATGGGTTTTCAAACTCAAAGAAAGAAGGTGAGGGCGGGAGCCAACACGTCCCTTGATCTTGAGATCGCTGATTCGGCGATGCCACCAGTATACGGCGCCACGTCTGAAGACGTGCAAGGACAGGCTCATGTCTACACTCATGTGCTACAGTCGTGTGATACACATCGCCGGATTATCCGGATTCGAGCCTCAGCGAGTCCCAGCTCACTTTGAGAGTTCGAATAAATTCAATGACTTGAGATGGTTCTGGCTGGGGCGCCAGGATTCGAACCTGGGAATGGCGGTACCAAAAACCG
>JANMLW010000134.1:0-3704 GCA_031372765.1 Hyphomicrobiales bacterium | reverse complement strand
AGTTGCTTGATCGTCATGTCGCTCTCCTTTCGAAACGAATTATGAAAAAGCCTAGCAGATTTTCCCTCAATACACCCGCGCCTTGGGCGCGATATACTCGATCTCGTTCGACATCGTGTAGGTATGCACCGGACGATCATCCATGCGTGTCGTCTTCTTCGTGTCGTCTATGAAGGCCAAGGTGTGCTTCATCCAGGTTTTGTCGTCGCGATCCTTGAAGTCCTCGCGGGCGTGGGCGCCGCGGGATTCCTTGCGGTTCTCGGCACTCTCCATGGTAACGACGGCCTGTACGATGAGATTGTCGAATTCCATGGTTTCGAGAAGGTCCGAATTCCAGATCAGCGAACGATCCGTGACCGAGACATCATCCGCCTGCTTCCAGACCTGGTTGATCTTCTGCTTGCCCTGAATGAGCGTCTCACCGGTGCGATAGACCGCGCAATCCGCCTGCATGATGGCCTGCATATCAGCCCGAAGTTTGGCGGTTGGCGTACCGCCCTTGGCATTGCGGAAACGATCCAGTCGCGTCAGCGAGAGATCAGCCGAGTTGCTTGGCAAAGGCATTTGCTTGGCACCGGCCTCCACCAGCTCGCCACAGCGCAGGCCAGCCGCACGGCCAAACACCACGAGATCGATGAGCGAGTTGGAGCCAAGACGGTTCGCACCATGGACGGATACGCAGGCGGCCTCGCCGATGGCCATCAGGCCGGGCACGGTATGGTCCGCGTTGCCGCCAACCTTGGTCAGCACTTCGCCGTGGTAGTTCGTCGGAATGCCACCCATGTTGTAATGCACGGTGGGGATGACGGGAATGGGTTCGCGCGTCACATCGACGCCCGCGAAAATCTTGGCGCTTTCGGAAATACCCGGCAGGCGTTCGTGCAGGATCTTCGGATCGAGATGGTCCAGATGCAGGTAGATGTGGTCCTTCATCTTGCCAACGCCACGGCCATCGCGGATTTCCATGGTCATGGCGCGTGAGACCACATCGCGCGAGGCAAGGTCCTTGGCGGAAGGCGCATAACGCTCCATGAAGCGCTCGCCCTCGGAGTTGGTGAGATAGCCGCCTTCGCCGCGTGAGCCTTCGGTGATCAGACAGCCCGCGCCGTAAATGCCGGTGGGGTGGAACTGCACGAATTCCATGTCTTCCAGCGGCAATCCCGCACGCAGCACCATGGCATTGCCATCGCCGGTGCAGGTATGCGCCGAGGTGGCCGAGAAATAGGCGCGGCCATAACCGCCTGTGGCGAGGATGGTCTGTTGCGCCTGGAAACGGTGGATCGTGCCGTCATCCATCTTGAGGCAGACGACGCCGACACAGCGGCCCTCTTCGGTCATGATGAGGTCGATGGCGAAGAACTCGATGAAAAACTCCGTCTTGTGCTTCAGCGCGTTGCCATAGAGCGTGTGCAGGATGGCGTGGCCGGTGCGGTCCGCCGCTGCACAGGTGCGCTGCGCGGGCGGGCCACCGTAGTTGGTGGTCATCCCGCCGAACGGGCGCTGGTAGATCTTGCCTTCCTCGGTGCGGCTGAACGGCACGCCCCAGTGCTCAAGCTCATAAACAGCGGCAGGCGCATTCTTGCAGAGATATTCGATGGCGTCCTGATCGCCCAGCCAGTCCGAGCCCTTGACGGTGTCATACATGTGCCAGCGCCAGTCATCCGGCCCCATGTTGCCCAGCGAGGCGGAGATGCCACCTTGTGCCGCAACGGTATGCGAACGGGTGGGGAAGACCTTGGAGATGCACGCCGTGCGCAAACCGGCCTGAGCGGCACCAACAGCGGCACGCAAACCTGCTCCACCGGCACCAACCACAACCACATCATAAACATGGTCTGTGATCGGATAGGCAGGTCCGGCATATTTTGCGCCCTTGGGTGGCGTGAAGGTGCCGTTGAGGATTTTGGTAGTCGCCTTGGCCATGGTGTTCGTCCTGCCTTTGATCTTTCTTGCAGTATGTCTGATCAGCCGCCAAAGGCCATCTTGAGGATGGCGAAGATGCTGGCCGTGCCAATAACGATGGCGAAGAATGTATTGCCGATCAGCATCGCGATCTTGGTGCCTTCGGAATGAACGTAATCTTCAATGATAACCTGCATTCCGAGCCGCATATGGATCACACCTGATACGACAAACAGCAGCAAGAGGATTGCCACGAGGGGGTGCGACACAGTGGCGATCATGCGGGCATGATCAGCCCCCTGCAGACCCACGACGATAATGATGAAGGCGATGGCAAGCGGTACATTGGCCAGTGCCGTGACGCGCTGGCGGAAAAAATGCTCGGTGCCGGATTTGGCGGAACCAAGACCGCTGACCTTCGATTTTTCGGTGCGCATGGATGGGGAAGAACCGGAATGCATCTCACTCTCCCTCAGCGGAACGACAGGCCGACGGCCCAGATGACAACCGTTAGCACGCAGGAACCGATAATGGAGGCTTTCGCCATCCATTCGCGCTCTTCAACGCCAAACCCGCGGCCTGTATCCCAGACGAAATGGCGCACGCCACCCAGCATGTGGTGCATCAGCGCCCAAGTGTAGCCAAACAGGATGAGAAGGCCAAACCAGCTACCCATGAACCATTGTACATTGGCAAAGGCTTTTGGGCTGGCCGCACCAGCCACCAGCCACCACACCAGCAGAAGGGTGCCGACATAAAGAGCCGCTCCCGTGATGCGATGCAGGATGGACATCATCATTGTCAGCATCGGCTTGTAGATTTGCAGATGCGGCGAAAGCGGGCGCTGAACTGTCTTTGTCGGTTCTGCCATCAAGGTCTCCGCTCGAATTTCACTTGTGTTGCACTGCACCTAACGAAAATTGGAACAGTTCGCAACCGTGACCCATCAGCACGGCATGACACTTTAGTCGTTTTGTCACATGATCCGCATCAGGCCGCCAAACACCTCGAATACCAGCATACGCGCGAACATCAGGCCGATGATCAGCGCGATGGGCGAAAGATCGATACCGCCCAGATTGGGCATGAACCGGCGGATGGGCCGCAGCGCCGGCTCCGTCGCCCGGTGCAGGAAGTCGCCAATGGTCGCGACGATGCTGTTGCGGTCGTTGATGACATTGAAAGCAAGCAGCCAGCTGTAGATCGCGTTGGCGATCAACACGTAGATATAGAGCGTGATGACGGTATCAAACAGCCAGAGAAGGGAGCGCATCGGCATGACCTCGGTCAGATGGGATCGATTCGGGTTCGGATGATCTGGTAGGCTGAATAGCAGCCAACCCTTAACAGCATCAACGGGAATTGACAGAACGGCGTGAAGTCTGTCGATTGTTGGTAGGCGCATCAATCAAGTTTCCCCATGTCCATTCTTTCGATCTCATCATGAACCGCACCGCTGATGTCATCATCATTGGCGGCGGGGTTGTCGGCGCTGCTCTTGCGGTTGGCTGTCTGGAACAGGGTGCCCGTGTGCATGTGCTGGATGGTGATGACACTGATCTGCGTGCTGCGCGGGCCAATTTTGGGCTTATCTGGGTGCAATCCAAGGGCCATGCCATGCCGACCTATGCCCGTTGGACACGCACCAGCGCTGATTTGTGGCCGAAATTCTCGGCGGGGTTAACTGATGTCAGCGGACGGAATCTGCAACTGCGGCAGCAAGGGGGTCTTTCCTTCTGTCTGGGCGAGGCAGCGTTTGAGACCAAACGCCAATCCATCGCCCGGTTGCACAACCAGCGCGA
>JANMLW010000097.1:0-12836 GCA_031372765.1 Hyphomicrobiales bacterium | reverse complement strand
GAGGCCAGCGCCTCGTCAAATTCCGCGTGCTTGTCGACGCGCTTCATGCCCTTGCCGCCACCGCCAGCCACCGCCTTGATCAGCACGGGATAGCCGATGGAATAGGCTTTCTCTTTCAGGAACGCCGGGTCCTGATTGCTGCCGTGATAGCCCGGCACGACGGGCACACCGGCTTTCTCGACCAGCGTTTTTGCAGCGTCCTTCAGGCCCATGGCCTCGATGGCCGAGGAGGGCGGTCCGACAAAGACAATGCCGACTTCTGCACAAGCCGCCGCAAACGCCGTGTTCTCGGAAAGGAAACCATAGCCGGGATGCACGCAATCCGCCTTGGCCTTCTTTGCGACCTCCAGAATGATGTCAGCCCTGAGATAGCTGTCTCGCGCTGGTGCGGGGCCAATAAGATAGGCCTCGTCAGCCTGGCTCACATGGGGCGCTTTGGCATCAGCTTCCGAATAAACCGCGATGGTCCGCATGCCCATCCGCTTGGCTGTGCGGATGACACGACAGGCGATCTCGCCCCGGTTGGCAATGAGAACGGAGGTGAGTTTCATTCGGACAGTCTCCCTGTCCTATATTTTAGGCCAGTTCGCTGGTTTTGTCATGGAGAGTTTAAGGCTTGGTTGAATGACTTCAGGATCACGCTTGCCGGTATTCTCCCCAACCCTTTGATTGCTGCGAACAGCGTGATCAGATTAGTGTCACCCTCCGCAGCGTCAGGTTTATCCGTCCGCCCTTCGGCAACAGGTTATTGCTGCCTGCCAAAACCCGGTCGACGCCGTGGAAACACAGGCGGGATTCGCCGCCGATCAGCAGCAGGTCGCCGCTGGTGAGCTTCACGGATTTTGTCGGATCGTTTCGCTTCAAGCCGCCGTAGCGAAACAGGCAAGTGTCGCCCAGCGAAACGGATAGAACGGGTGCGTCAAAGGTCTGCTCGTCCCGGTCCTGATGCAATCCCATGCGGGCAGTGGTTTCGTACCAGTTGATCAGGCAGGCCTCTGGTGCGCCGCCAAACCCTGCGAGCTTGTCCCATGCCTCTGTCAGCACAGCAGGTATCGCAGGCCAGGCAAACCCCGTATCAGGATGCTGTGGCTGATAACGATATCCCGTGACATCCGACACCCAGCCCAGCGGCCCGCAGTTGCTCATGCGGACGGAAAAGGGCGTGCCGGTCTTGGGCATGCAGGGCGTGAACAGGGGGGCAGCTTTGATGATAGCCCGCACCTCGTCAATCAACGTTTGCTGCACCTCTGTGCTGAAGTACCCCCGGTGCAGAACAAGACCAGGAGACAGTTCTTCGGGAGGATCAGCAAACAGGCTCACGCCAGTTCTTCACGTGAGGCAATGGTTGAATCAGCGTTCAGGCGATAGATGATCGGCACGCCTGTTGCCAGTTCCCGTGCGATGATCTCTTCGCCCGAAAGGCCTTCCATGGCCATGATCAGCGCCCGCAGCGAGTTTCCATGGGCGGCTACCAGCGTGCGCTTGCCAGACAGCACAACGGGCAGGATGTCATGCACATAGTAGGGCAGTACGCGGGCGGCTGTGTCGCGCAGGCTCTCGCCGCCGGGTGGCGGAATGTCATAGGAGCGGCGCCACACATGTACCTGTTCCTCGCCCCACTTTTTGCGGGCGTCATCCTTGTTGAGGCCGGAAAGTTCGCCGTAGTCGCGCTCGTTAAGCGCCATGTGGCGGTGGGTGGTCAGGGTCGGCTGGCCCAGCTCGTTCAGCATCAGCTGGCAGGTCTTCTGGGCACGAACCAACTCTGAGGTGAAGGCCACATCGAAGCGGATGTCCTTGGCTTTCAGGCGCTTGCCCGCAGCTTTCGCCTCCTCGACGCCAAGGTCGGTCAGGTTCGGGTCCTTCCAGCCGGTGAAGAGATTTTTCAGGTTCCAGTCGCTCTGGCCGTGGCGGCAAAGCACAAGCAGATGGGTCATTTGTCGTCCTCGTCTTCGTCATCTTCAGGCGACGGTGCGGGTTGCGGCGCGTTACGCGCAGCTTCCGCCACGCCTGCAAAAGCCCTGTAGGTCATGAGCAGCACCGCGACAAGAAGGCCAGTGGAAATTGCCAGAATCCTGAAGAGCTGAGCGTCAATGTCGAGCCATTTCAGCAGGGCGAGGCCCGCCAGCAGCAGCGCGGCAAAGGCATGGATGCCACGCTTGATCGTCTGCGGATTCGCGCCCATCCCGTTAGTCAGCGAGACCCAGCACATCGATCATGCTGAAATAGCCCGGCTTGCGGCCGCGTCCCCAAAGGGCGGCTTTCACTGCGCCGTTGGCAAAATTATCCCGGCTTTCGGCGGAATGGCTGAGGGTTATGCGCTCACCGGGCCCTGCCAGAATCACGCTGTGCTCGCCCGCCACCGTGCCACCCCGCAGTGAGGCGAAGCCGATGTCGCCTTCCTTGCGTGCGCCGTGATGACCATCTCTCGCCCGTGCCGAATGGTCCTTCAGCATAATGCCCCGACCTTCCGCTGCCGCTTCCCCCAGCAGCAACGCCGTACCCGATGGCGCATCGATCTTCATGCGGTGATGCATCTCCACGATCTCGATATCGTAATCCGTCCCCAGCGCGCGGGCCGCCTTCTTGACCAACTGCGCCAGCACATTGACGCCGAGCCCCATGTTGCCGGATTGGATGATGACGGAATGGCGCGATGCTGCCTTCAGTCTGGCAAAATCAGCCTCGCTGAAGCCGGTGGTGCCGATGACATGCACAAGGCGCGCCTGCGCCGCGATCGCCGCAAAACTGACTGATGCCGATGGAACGGTAAAATCCAGCACGCCCTCCGCCTTGGCAAAAGCGGTCAGTGGATCATCGGTGATGGCAACACCTGCAGCACCGGCACCGGCCAGCACTCCGGCGTCCTGCCCCAGCACAGGTGAGCCTTCGCGTTCTATGGCAGCAGACAGCATGACGCCCGGTGTCGCCTGAACCACACGCACCAGCGCCTGACCCATGCGGCCAGCAGCACCCACAACAACCAGTCGCATGTCGGGTCTATCGGTTTCAGACATGGGCAGGGTCTCCAGCGTCAGCAATCATCAGGATGGTTGCGGTCCCGCGTAGCCCTCGATGATAACGAGGTCCGTCGGGCCAACATCCTTCAGATACTCAAGTGCAGCTTGATACTCGGGCGATTCGTAGCAAGCCAGGGCCTTGGCATAACTGTCGAACGCGATGACCACATTATGCTTGCGCGGCGTTCCCTTCACCACCTTGCCCGCAGCTCCACGCACGATAAAGCGTGCGCCAAACTTGGCGAACGCCTTACCGTTGAGTGCGCGGTAGCGCTCATAAGCCTCGGTGTTGTCCACGTCGACACGCGCTATCCAATAGCCCTTGGCAATTACATCAGTCATCAAATGCCTTCGACAACTACGAGATCGAGCTCGCCGGCTCCTTCGCGCAATTTGCGAGCGGCAGCATACTCAGGAGAAAAGGCATAGTTCTTGGCGTGCTCGTAGCTTTCAAATTCTATAACGACATTGCGCGAGCGGCCTTGGCCTTCTGCCACGGTCATTTGTCCACCGCGGGCCAGAGGCTTGCCGCCATACTTCTTCATGGCCTCCCCCGCTGCTGCTGCATAGACAGCCCACTGTGTTGCATTGGTCACTTTGGCGCGTCCAACCACATATCCCTTTGGCATTGTCGTCTCCCTCATATCAGCCGGTGCTCCCGGCGCGTATGTTGATCTGGCTCAGGCCGCTTGTGTCAGTTTTGCCCCGACAAGACGCCGCGCATCGGCCGATGTCATCGGTTCGCCGAAGGCATAGCCCTGCCCATATTCGCAGCCAAGCTGGTAAAGTTCAACCGCGTCGGATTCAGTTTCCGCACCTTCGGCTACGATCTGCATACCCAGATCATGCGCCATGGCGATGATGGTGCGCAGGATGACCGGACGGGAGCCCTTGGCGGATGGACGCACGAAGGACTGGTCGATCTTGATGGTGTCAAACGGGAAGCGCTGCAGATAGGACAGCGACGAATAGCCGGTGCCAAAATCATCGAGCGACAATCCGGCTCCCAGATCACGCATTTTCTGCAGCATCTGCGCTGCATATTCCGGGTTTTCCATCACCAGACTTTTGGTGAGTTCCAGTTTGAGCGTGCCGCGTTTGACCGGCGATCGGGTCAGCACTGCCTTCAGGTCATGCAGCAGATCATGGCGCAGAAGCTGGCGGCTGGAGACATTGACGCTGGCAAAAATCGGCGGCTCTACATCCAGCGCTGCCTGCCAGGCGCCAAGCTCGCGCGCTGTGCGTTCCAGCACGAAAACGCCAAGATCGACGATCAGGCCGGTTTCCTCTGCGATGCCGATAAAATCCTTGGGCGTAATCAGGCCCAGTTTGGGGTGCTCCCAGCGCATAAGCGCTTCAAATCCAGCAATTGTCCGATCTTCAAGGCGCACGACGGGCTGATAGAAAACCTTTATCTCGTTGCGTTCAAGGGCACGGCGCAAGTCACTTTCCATCGCCAGTCGGTCTGGCCGCAGGCTGCGCATGGAGGGGCGGAACACCTCGATCCGGTCGCCACCAAGCCGCTTGGCGTGGGCGAGCGCAATCTCGGCGTTCTTCAGCACGTCATCTCGGCGCGTGTCACCCTGCTTGTCAAACAGCGCGATGCCGACAGAAGCCGTGACAATGAACTCCCGCTCCGAGAATGTCATAGGAGCTGTCACGGCCCGCCTGACCAGATCAGCGAAGGCGGTTATGCGTTCCGGTTCGCGCTCGGACATCAGGATAATGGCGAAATTGTCGCCGCCGATGCGGGCCAATGTGTCCTGCGGGCGCAGCAGCCGTCCGAGACGACGGGAGATGTTGAGCAGGATGGAATCACCGACCGAGAAACCAACACTTTCATTGACCTGCTTGAAGCGATCAAGGTTCAGCATCAGCACCGTGGGGCGCATGGCATCATCAGTGCGCGAGAAGACCAGAGTGGCATCCAGTCTGTCCAGAAACAGCTCACGGTTTGGCAGGCTGGTCAGGTTGTCATGAACGGCATCATGAAGCAGACGCTCTTCCGCAGTCTTGGTGCTGGTGACATCCGAAAGAATACCGACAATGCGGATAACCTCGTTGTCGTCACCCACAACGGGGCGTGCCTTGAGGGCAAACCAGAAGAATTCGCCCTCGGCAGAACGCAGCCTCACGTCGATCATCACGCGGCCACGGCGCTGGTCAAGTACGGCGTCCATCGTTGCCTTGTAGCGATCCCGGTCCAGCGGGTGCAGGATGTCGAGCCAGAGCGAGGCATTGCCATCCAGCGAGCCGCGTTTGATATGGAGCTGGCCTTCAAGCTCAGGGCTGACATACAATCGGTCTGACTGCACGTCCCAGTCAAACACAACCTCGCCTGATCCTGTCAAGGCAAGCGCCTTTCGCTCGGAATCGGTCACAAGCCCCTGCGCCAGCGCACCACCGGCAAAGGCATGCTGCACAACCGTGAAGCCGATCAACATGACGATGAGCACCATGCCCCCCAGCAGCGCCGGGCCGGTAATTTCGTTGGCAAGGCGGCCATAGACGGCAATGCCTGCCGCAACAACCCAGGCCAGCAACAGCACCCAGGTTGGCACCAGCATGATGGCCCGATCATAGCCCAGCAAGGCCAGATAGGTGATCAGCACGAGGCCAATGCCCGCGGCAACAGCGATGGATATGCGCGCCACACCCGCGGCCACCGGAGCATTGAACAGGGCAAGCCCTACCAGAGCGCCAATGAACAACACCCAGAGCATGGTGAAATGCACATAGCGCACATGCCAGCGGTTGAGGTTGAGATAAGCAAAAAGGAAGATGACCAGTGTGGCAGCCAGCACCGCCTCTGTGGCAGCTCGCCAGACGCGTTCCGATTCGGTTGATATGCCAATGAGCTTGCTCAGAAATCCGAAATCAATACCCAGATAGGCCAGCACCGCCCATGCCAGGGCAGCGGCAGCAGGAAAGATGACCGCCCCTTTGACAATGAACACGACGGACAGGAAAAGCGCCAGCAAGGCGGCAATTCCCAGAATGACACCGCGATACAGCGTCAGGCTGTTGACCCGTTCCGTGTAGGCATCAGGTTCCCATAGCGTCATTTGCGGCAGAATGCCTGAAGCAAGCTCTGCCACGAATGTAACCGTCGTGCCCGGATCAAGCGTGATCAGGAAGGCGTCGACTCCCGGCGCTTCCTCGCGCTCAGGTCGCAATCCCTGGCTTGCCGTGATGGCCCGCACGCGCGTAGAGCCAAGATCGGGCCAGATAACGCCCGATCCGACGAGCCTGTAATGCGGCGTGACCAGCAATCTGTCCACCTGCTCATCAGTGTCATTCGTCAAAGCAAAGGCGATCCAGTCCGGCCGCGTGCCCTGATCAAGCGCACGCACCTCGATGCGCCGGACGATGCCATCGGATCCGGGCGCGGTCGAAATCGTGATTCTGTCGCCCTGTGATTGATAGCGTTCAACCGCCGACAGGAGATTGATGGCCGGTTGCTCAGGGCGAACGCGTACGGCATCCAGCGCTTGCGCACCAGAAACGGCCACGATTGTCCAGCACAGGAACGCAGCCAGAAAGAGCATGAGGCGATGCAGCAAGAAACTTTCCCAATTGGTTCGGAGGGGAATGGCGAGGAAGCGTTCCGGATGAGGACTGGTAGCCTTTGCCATGCCTTGCGGCAAGGGACCCTTGCCAGATGGCTTGTGCAAATTATGTTTTCGGGACATCGGTTTGGCTTTGCCGACGTTTCGCAAACAATACATGATCACGCCACTGTCCATTGATCGCGAGATACTCCCGCGCAAAGCCTTCCTTCTCAAATCCGGCCTTTGTGAGAAGGCGCAGGGATACGGCATTCTCAGGCACGCACGCCGCCTCTATCCGCCTGAGGCCGAGCTGCCCGAACCCGATCCCCGTGATGGCATCGACAGCTTGGGTCATGTGGCCTTTGCCGGCATGGCTTGCGCCCATCCAGTAACCCAGGGTCGCCATGGAAGCGGCGCCCCGGCGCAGGTTGGTCAGTGTCAGCCCCCCCAGAAGGACTTTGTCATTTCTGTGAAAGATAAAAAAGGGATACCCTTCATCTGCCAGGATTTCGGCACTGTAACGCCGGATTCGCTTCTTGTAGGCCTCATGGGTCAGATCGTCCTCTGGCCATGTCGGCTCCCAGGGTTGCAGGAAACCACGGCTGGCCGCACGCAGCGCCGCCCATGCCTTGTAGTCTTGCAGCACGGGGGGACGAATGTGCAGGTGGCCGGCTTCCACGATCAGGTCCTGCCGAATCTCCGGAGTACGCCTGAACAGGATCATCGCCCGGCCTTTCCTGATCAGACCGGGGCGGTACGCGGACCGGAAGTCTGTCGACCGGAAGTCTGTCCACCGGAAGTCTGTCCACCGGAAGTCTGCCCCATGCGCGCCGTAATCGCCTCTAGCATCGGTAACTTCTTCAAGGGTCCGATGGCCGTAAGCGTAGCCGGGGACAGCATGATCCGACGACCGACGGCCCTGACATCATCAACCGTTATGGCATCCACTTTTGCAATGATTTCCGGTGCCGGTATCAAACGGTCAAACATCAGCAGATGACGGGCCATCTGGTCCGCCCGTGCGCTGGAGCTTTCCAGTGCCATGAGGAGCGAGACCTTCAACTGCGCCCGCGCCCGAGCCACTTCACTCTCTGAAATATCATCGATGCCTGCCATCAGGCAATCGAGCGAAACATGCATGGCGTCGCCCAGAGTTGCCTCGCCCGCGCCAAAATAGACGCCAAAAATGCCAACATCGGAATATCCCCAGAGGAAGCTGTAAACCGAATAGGCAAGCCCGCGCTTTTCACGCACCTCCTGGAAAAGCCGGGAGGACATGCCGCCGCCCATTACATTGACGAAGACCTGTGCTGTATAAAAACCGGGGTCATTGTGGGAGGGAGCCTCAAGTCCCAGAAGCACGTGGGCCTGTTCGAGTTTGCGGGCAATGCGCCGTTCGCCACCGATATAGCGGGCGGGCACCCTTGTCTGCGCCACACCTTTGCCGAACCGCGACAGACGCTGCGCGGCTTCCTTGACCACCTCTGCATGATCGACAGCACCGGCTGCCGATACAACCATGCGGTTGGCAGCATATTCCCGGCCAAGGAAATTGTTCAGTCGTGTTGCGTCAAGCGATTTCACGGTCTTGGGCGTGCCAAGGATCGGCAGTCCAATCTGCTGCCCCGCAAAGGCAGTTTCCGTGAAGACATCAAATACAAGATCGTCAGGCGTGTCATCAACAGCGGCAATTTCCTGGAGCACTACGCCTTTCTCACGCTTGATTTCGGTTGCCTCAAACAGGCTGTCGGTCAGGATATCAGACAGGACATCCAGCCCAAGGCCGACATCGCGTCCCAGTACCCTTGCCGTGTAAGCTGTGGTTTCCACACTTGTTGCTGCGTTGATATCGCCGCCAACGGCCTCGATTTCCTCGGCAATTCCCTTGGCTGAACGGCGGCGCGTACCCTTGAAAGCCATATGTTCGAGAAAATGAGCCAGGCCGTGTTCCCCCGCCTGTTCATCGCGGGAGCCTGCCCCCGTGACAATCGCCAGCGACGAGGTCTCGACATGCGGCATGGACAAGGTGACGACACGCAGGCCCGAGGGCAGTGTGGTGATTTCAGGAATCATGCTGCCAATCCGTGAATGGCGCGGGCATTCGCCTCGACAAACTGCTCAACGGCTTTCAGATCATTGGGCAGCAATGTTGTCCGCTCCGGATCAGTCAGCAGACCAGCAAGTCGCGCAGGCAAGGCGGGCCTGTTACCTGTGATCTGTTCCATCGCGTCGGGAAATTTCGCCGGATGCGCAGTGGCAAGGATAACCATTGGAATGGTGTCATCTGGCCGTGTTTTGCCAGCAAAAGCTCCGCATGCGGTATGTGTTTCCAGCAGGTAGCCTGATTGTGCCTGCACACAGCGGATGGTTTGCGCAACTTCCTCTTCGCTGGCGCGGCACGCACCAAAGCCCTGACGGAGCGCAGTCATCTGTTTTGCAGTCAGGTCAAACTGGCCGGACTGCGCGAGAGACGCCATCTGGTTGCGGATGCCCGCCGCATCGCGACCGTTGGATTCGAACAACCAGCGCTCGAAATTTGATGAAATCTGGATATCCATGGACGGCGACGTGGTGGCCATCACCCCTTTCATGGAATAGCTGCCTGTTTCCAGCGTGCGGGCCAGAATATCGTTGCTGTTTGTGGCAATCACCAGAGTGTTGATATTCAGCCCCATCATGCGCGCCACATGGCCTGCAAAGATATCGCCGAAATTACCGGTGGGGACGCAAAACGAGATGGCCCGGTGCGGCGCTCCCAGAGCGGCGGCGGCTACGAAATAATACGTCACCTGCGCCACGATGCGGCCCCAGTTGATGGAATTCACGCCCGACAGCTTCACCCTGTCACGAAAGGCATGGTGGTTGAACATGCCCTTTACCAGCGCCTGACAATCATCGAAGGTTCCCTCAACGGCAATGGCATGGACATTCTTTTCCATTGGCGTGGTCATCATACGCCGCTGCACATCCGAAACGCGGCCGTCGGGATAAAGGATCATCATATCGACCCGTTCCGAGCCGCGAAATGCCTCGACCGCAGCGCCGCCGGTATCACCCGATGTCGCACCGACAATAGTGGCCCGGGCCCCGCGCTTCACCAGGATGTGATCCATGATTCGTGCCAGCAACTGCATGGCAACATCCTTGAAAGCCAGTGTCGGACCGTGGAATAATTCAAGCACGAAGGTGTTGGGCGCGATCTGCTGCAGCGGTGTGACGGCTGGATGCTCGAAACTGGCATAGGCGGATTGTGCCATGTCCAGAAGCGCCGCATCGCTGATTTCCCCGTCGACAAAAGGCTTCAGAACGGCGACAGCCACCTCGTGAAAAGGCATTCCTGCAAAGCTGGCAATGGTTTGCGGCGACAATTGCGGCCATGATTCTGGCAGGTAAAGCCCACCGTCACAGGCCAGACCAGCCAGAACAGCATCACAGAATGAAAGCGCGGGAGCCTCGCCGCGTGTCGAAATATAGCGCATGAACAATGCGATACCACTCGTTCTCCCAAAGGGGAATTGGGGATTTCGTCATGGTTGCCGATTTCGCGGGGCTTCTCAAAGCAAAAGCAACTGGTCACCCTTGGCCAGCGGGGGTGCAAAAAGATCCGTACGGAGCTTCAGTCGTTTGCTGTTGAAACCGAGTTTCTGCGTCGCGACCTGAAAGCGCCGCCCAACCATCCACGCAAATGGCCCGGTTCCGGTCTGGCGCTGATCCCAGCTGGAATCATAATCCTTTCCGCCGCGGGTGGACTGGATCAGCGACATGACATGGCGCAACTTGCCTGGGGCGTGGTCAAGCAGCCATTCGCGGAAAATATCACGCACTTCCAGCGGCAGGCGCAGCAGCACATAGCCTGCCTCGGTTGCTCCCGCAGCGCGGGCTGCAGCCAGAATGGCCTCGATTTCAGTGTCATTGATGCCGGGAATGACCGGAGCCACCATCACGGTGACGGGGATGCCTGCCGCGCTGAGTTGCCTGATGGCCTCCAGCCGCTTGTCCGGTGTCGCAGCCCTTGGTTCCAGTTCTCGGGCCAGTTTCCGGTCCAGCGTGGTGATGGATAGCGCAACCTTCACCAGGCCACGTGCTGCCATGGGTGCAAGGATGTCGATATCACGGGTCACCAGGGCGGATTTGGTGACAATCCCGACAGGATGGTTCAGGCGGGATAGAACCTCAAGCAGCCCGCGCATGATGCGGTATTGTTTCTCGATTGGTTGATAAGGGTCCGTATTGGTCCCTATCGCCATGGTGCGGGGCTGATAGTTCGGGGCGCAAAGCTCCTGCTCCAGCAATTGCGCCGCATTGGTCTTGGCAAACAGTCTGCTCTCGAAGTCGAGGCCGGGAGAGAGGCCCATGTAGGCGTGGGTCGGACGGGCATAGCAATAGGCGCAGCCATGCTCGCAACCACGGTAGGGATTGATCGAGCGGTCAAACGACAGATCGGGTGATTCATTGCGTGTGATGATGGTGCGGGCTTTTTCGACCGTCACCTCGGTTTTGAAGGGCTTTGCACCCTCATCGATATCCCAGCCGTCCGCCTCCGCATGTCGTGTGCGCAACTCATAGCGACCACCTACGTTCGTTATTGCCCCCCGTCCGCGCCTGAGATCAGGATCGATGCCACTGCCAATAAAGTCCCGGCGGAAATCGCTGAGTGACTGGGTGATTGCGAGGGACATGTCCAACCTGCGATAGAGCGATGAGAATAAATGAGGAACAAAAGAACATATACAGAACAAATCCGTTCCGTCAAGACACACTGTGTCCGTGCATCTGTTGTTTGATCAAAGTGGCTTTAAAATGACTTTCTTGCGCGTCTTCCACCGGTTCTGCAGGGTTGCGGGGTCATCACCAGATTGGCTATGGCGGCCACGTTCCAACAGTTCGGTCACATAGGTCCCGTAATCGACACCTGCAGCTTCCGCCCGGGATAAACGGAACATCATGATATCATGGGGCGCGCTTTTGCGGGCTCGTTTCACCGCTGCTTTCCATTGGAAATAGGTGCAGGCTTCACCGTCTGCCCATTCCGGTACGTGCTCGGGCAAATCCTTGATCGGCGGGCCGCCATTGTGGTTTAGCGGCAGAATTGGATCGCTATCGTCCATGAAACATCCTTGACTCCACTATAAGAGAATATATTCTACTAAAATGAGTGAAGTTCAAGTGGCCGATCCAGTCGAATCTCTTGTCGCCGTCCGCATCCGACATCAGCGGCTGAAACGCAATATGACGATTGATCAGCTGGCCACGGTATCAGGCGTATCGCGCGCCATGATTTCCAGGATCGAAAGACAGGAAGCCAGTCCCACGGCGCTGCTACTGGGACGGCTCACCAATGCGCTGGGCATGACAATGTCGTCGCTGTTTCGCGATGACAGCGATAGCGGCCCGCTGGTTCTGGCTAAGAACCGACAGGTGTGGCGAGACAGCGACACGGGATACACGCGCCGCAATGTGCTGCCGGACGGTGCACCGCTTGAACTCGTCGATGTCACCATGCCACCTGGCCAGAGCGTCACTTACGAGAACATCATCCCGCTGCCTGTTGATCAGTATGTCTGGGTCATATCCGGTGCTCTGGACATGACGGTGGACGGGGTGGTGACACGGCTTGAGGCGGGCGACTGCCTGTCGATGCGACTTGATCAGCATATCCGCTATCTCAATCCACTCACTGTGGAAGCCCATTACGGCGTGATTCTGCTGACAGGTGGCCGGACATTGCGGGGGTTGATCCGATGACGACTGTTGAAAACCCTGTGACCTTGCGCACGCTTGCGGCCAATGAGGCCGAGGCTTTGCTCGATGCCTTGTCCGCCCTGCTTGTGGACGCCGTGGATCATGGTGCTTCTGTCAACTTTATGGCAGGTTTCAGCGTTGAAGAGGCGCGGATCTATTGGCAAAAGCAGATCGTTGGCTTGTGCAGCGCTGACCGGATCTGGATTGCTGCGGAACAGGACGGACAGCTTGTCGGCACCGTGATGTGCGTTTTTGCTGGCCAGCCCAATCAGCTCTTCAGGGGTGAGATTTCCAAGATGATCGTGCATTCCACACAGCGCAGGCGTGGCATCGGTGCGCTTTTGATGGCAGGCATAGAGGAAGCGGCAGGTGCGGTCGGAAAGACGCATCTCATCCTTGATACAGAGACCGGCGGCGCAGGCGACAGGCTCTATCGCCGCATGGGCTGGACGGAGCTGGGCACCATGCGTGACTTTGCCTATGCGCCCGACGGCAGCCTTGCGGCGGCGACGGTTTTCTACAAGCA
>JANMLW010000069.1:0-8440 GCA_031372765.1 Hyphomicrobiales bacterium | reverse complement strand
AAGGCCATCAGCACATCCATCACGCGCATGATGGCCGCATCAGTAAAAGAAGGGCTGCGCAATCCGGCGATCGCTCCCAGTGGTACCCCGATCAGCAAGGCTATCGCGACTGTCACGAGCCCGACTGTCAGCGAAACGCGCGTCGCGTATACACAGCGCGAGAAAATGTCGCGACCAAACTGGTCGGTACCCATGAGATTGGTGAGGGATGGCGCAGCAAGCCGGTTACGGCTGAGCCTTCCTGGAGAATGTGTCGTAAACAGGTCGGGAAAGGCTGCAACGATCACCAGCAGGGCCAGCAGCACGAAAGCAGCCGTGGCCACAGGATCGCGCCGCGCTACGCGCCATATGCGGGACACAAGCCCTGGCCGCACCAAGACAACAGCCGTTGCGGATCCGCTGCTCATGAGCGCATCCTCGGATCAAGCGTTGCGTAGAGAATGTCCATCACGAGATTGATCAGAACGAAAACGCCGACGTTGAGCAGCACCAGCGCCTGCACCAGCGGATAGTCTCGGGCGATGATGCTCTCGAAAAGCAGCCGCCCCATGCCGGGCAGGTTGAAGATTACCTCTGTCAGGACAGCGCCCGCCAGCAGATAGCCAAAGGAGAAGCCCGCTGCAGTCAGCGTCGGGATCAGCGCGTTGCGTAACGCATCGTTCCAGATCAACGTGCGTTCCCCGACGCCGAGTGCGCGCGCAACAGCGATGTGATCGCGGCCAAGCACATCAAGCATCGAAGCCCGGAGCATGCGTGTCACCGTTGCAGCATATGCGGTGCCAAGAACAAACGAAGGCATGACCACATGCGCTGCCCAGCCGCCTATTCCGCTTGCAGGTGGCACGTAACCACCCGCCGGTAGCCAGCCAAGCGTGACGGCAAAAAGGAGGATCATCAGCAACCCTTGCCAGAAGACAGGCATCGAGATGCCGATCAGCGCGATGATGCGACAAAGGTGGTCAGCGAGTTTCCCGTGCCGTGTTGCCGCAACGACCGCAGCAGGTACCGCAATCAATAACGCTACCACGAGGCTGACACTGGCGACCTGCAACGTGACGGGGAAACGCTCCGCGATCAACCGCTTGACATCGGCAGCGAAGACGAAAGAACGTCCAAAATCGCCCGTTGCCGCCGCAGCCGCCCACACCATATATTGTTCGAGCAATGGACGCTCAAGACCGAGCGCTGCCCGCATCTCCATGATCATTTCCGGCGTCGCATTGACCGTAAGCATGCCGATGGCCGGGTCACCGGGCAACGCTCTCACCACAAGGAATATCAACACGCTGGCGCCCAGAAGCACGATCGCGAGCGATATCAATCGATCAAGAATGAACCTCAGCATTGATGGCTGCTACCGACGGGCTTGTGTGAGATCCATGAAGTATGAATAGCGGGGCTCGAAGCCGGTCACCCCATCTCGCCAGAGGTGGTAGGTGTTGAGACGTCCAATCCACAGTGCCGTGCAGTCATCAACCAGATGCTTCAGCACACGGCGCAAGGCCGGGAGCTTGCGTTCCGGTTCAACGAAGCGGAAGCTCTCTTCCACCGCGGCGTCATACTCCGGCACAAGGTGCTTGCCCCAGCTGTTCTGGGCACCATTGGTGTGAAACGAGTTGAAGATCATGTAATCCTCGACCGAGGATTGCATCGACGGATGCGGAAACGACGTCCAGTCGCCGTTCTGGGCATTGCGGTACATGGTGATGAAGTCGGTCTGCCGGATGTTCATGCGAATGCCGACATCGGCGAGATTGGCCTGCATGATGACAGCAGCATCGCGCGCCTCGACATAAGCGGACGGCACGGGAATGGTTGCCTCGAAGCTGAAGCCGCCTGGCATGCCAGCCTGGCGCAAGTGGAACTTCGCCTTGTCTGGATCATACTCGAACTGTCGTGCCAGTTCTGCGTCATACCAGTATTCGTTCGGCGCCGCTGGCAGGGCTGAGGGCGTCACCAGCCCCGAGTAGATTTCGTCGCAAATGAACTTGCGGTCGATCGCGCAGGCAACGGCCCGTCTCAGGTGTACGTTATCGAATGGCGGGCGATTGCGGTTGAGCGGGCTGTAGAAGACACCTGCGGAAGGCCGCGCGCTTCCAGCGAATCCCGCCGTCTTCCGCATGGGCGCAAAGTCTTTGGGTGGACAGTTCGAGATGATGTCGACCGCGCCAGACCTGAGGTTGGCAAGCTGGGTTGCGGCATCAGGGATGCGCAGCAATTTGATGGACGGCGTACCAGACTTTGGGCCAAAGTAATCTGGATTGGCCTCGAACTCCGCCGAGACATCAGCCTGGAAACTCTTTGGAATGAACGGACCTGATCCCGCAAGACGGCTTCCACGATAGAGGTTCTCTCCCGTCTCGCTTTCGTTGGTCACGTCCGAGCCCTGCCGCACGATAGCCGCCTCGTAGCCGAGCATTTTCAACCAACCTGCAAAGGGCGTCTTCAACTCGACACGAACCACGTGGTCCTCAACCTTGATTGCCTTGGCGATGAAGCGTCCAAGGTTCTGCCGTCGGCGCGCCGTGGCAAGATAGCGCTCCAGGGAATAGACAACGTCGTCCGCCGTCATGCGGTCTCCATTGTGGAACCGTACGTCCTTGCGAAGCTCGAACGTGTAGACGGATCCGTTTTCGGTAATGCGGGGCAGTTCCACGGCGGCATCAGGGAAGATCGAGCCGTCGGCGCCGAGCTTGACGAGGCTGGAATAAACCAGAAGGTTCGCCGCCCCCGTCTCGATATTGCCTACATGCCAAGGATGGATGTTGGGCAAGTTACCGAGGATCGAGGCGGTAATTCCCCGCGCTGGCCCTTGGGCAAGAGCCACTCGCGGAAGGGATGGTGCAGCTACGGTTGCAGCGGCGGCAACGAGCATCTGGCGGCGGTCGAGTTGAACTTTCAGTTTCATTCTCGCTTCCCAAAAAATGACTATTGTTAGTTTTTTGATCCTCTCCTAAATACAAAGATTATGCAAGCTGTATATAATTTTGAACTGACAGCTGACGGAGGCATGAATGAACAACGCTTTGGCTGATCAGGTGATGGCGGTATCCGACGAACGGGCGGATGCCTCTGTGGCATTCCTGCGCGAGCTTATTGCGTTGACACCACGTGGGGAGAGTGCCGTTCAAAACCGCATAGCCGAAGCCCTTGTTGCGCTGGGCTGTAGCGTGGAGAGACTCACCTACAGGCCTGAGGATGTGCCGGTGCACCACGAATTTGCTTCAACTGCGGCGATGAACACCGAAGCACGCGAGAGCATCATTGCAACCTTCAAGGGCAGTGGTGAAGGCCGCAGCCTCATCTTCTTCGCTCATCCCGACGGCGAGCCGGTGCGGGATGTGGCGCGTTGGCACCATGACCCATTCACCGGCGTGATAGAGAACGGTCGCCTGTACGGCTGGGGCGTCGCTGACGATCTTGCCGGTATCGCAGGTTTCGTTGAGGCCATTGCTGTCATCACGGCTTCTGGCGTGCAACCCAAGGGAGACATCCTGCTCGCCTCGACGCCAAGCAAGCGCCACGCACGGGGTGTCTTTCATGTGCTCCATGCAGGCTTCAGGGCCGATGCGGCTGTTTACATGCATCCAGCGGAATCAGGTGTCGGCATGGCTGAGATCAAGGCGGTAGCGTCCGGCCTGCTGGATCTCCGGATAACGGTAAAGGGGCGCTTGCCCGACACACGTGAGCCGAGCCATACGGCATTTGCGCATAGAGCCATCAATCCGCTCGACAAGGCAATCGTACTGATCACGGCTTTGAAAGCCCTGGGTGAAGAACGCGCTGGCCGCCTGCATCATCCCGCGCTCGAGGCAGCAGTTGGCCGGTCCACCAACATTCTTGTCGCTAACCTTGCTTGCGGAACGGCGGGCCGCTCCACACGAATTTCGCCCGAGTGCAGCTTCGGCGTATCAGTCTCTTTTCCGCCGGGCGAACCCCTCAAGGACGTGCAGGCCGAGATTGCTGCGGCACTGGACAAGGCTGCAAGCAGCGATGAATGGCTGGCGGCATACCCCCCGAAACTGGATTGGATATCGGGCGTAACCGGCGCGGAGGTCAGCGAAAGCCACCCCCTCTACCAAACGGTCAGCGATGCAGTGACGCGCGTCACGGGTCAGCAGCCCTTCGTCAATCCCCTTCATACATCCAGCGACATCCGCGTACCGATGGTCCAGGCGGGTATTCCAACGGTGGGGCTGGGACCGCTCTGCGGCGATCTCACGCAGAACGGTTCGCACGACGAATGGGTCGACGCGGCAGATTATCTGCGCTCCGTGAAAGTAGCAGCGTTGGTGATGGCGAACTGGGCGGCCTGATCTGTCGGCGCGAATGGGCGGCGCGTCAAACCTGGCCTTTTGCGAACTGTGACAGGCCGCGGGTCTGGTAGACGCCTGAAGGCGCAGCACCAACCAGAGCACCATCCCTCACCACGGTCTTGCCACGGACCATGGTCAGCACCGGCCAGCCCTTCACCTTGATGCCTTCATAGGGCGTATAATCCGCTCCATGATGCTGGTTGGCGTTGTTGATCGTCATGCGCTTCCTGGGATCCCAGATCGCGATATCCGCGTCCGATCCAATCGCGATGGTACCCTTTTGCGGATAGAGGCCATAGGTTTTCGCATGGTTCGTGGCCGAGACAGCCACGAAGGTATTGATATCGATCCTGCCCTTGCTTACCCCCTCCGAGAAGAGGATAGGCAGGCGGGCCGCGACACCGGGTATTCCATTGGGTACCCAGCGAAAGCTCGTCTTTCCCTTCGGCGCAAGCTTGCCCTGCTCATCGTCATAGCGGAACGGACAATGGTCGGATGAAAAGAGCGTGAACACGCCTGTCCGCAAGCCCTCCCAGCAGGCGATCTGGCTGGCCTTGTCGCGCGGTGGCGGTGAACAGACATACTTGGCACCCTCCATGTTGAGACCCTGCAGATCATCTTCCGTAAGGACCAGATACTGCGGGCAGGTCTCTGCCTTGATCTTCAACCCTTTGGCCTGTGCGCGACTGATCTCGTCCATGGCCTCGCGGTTGGAGACATGCACGACCACCAACGGAACCTCCGAGAGTTCAGCCAGCGTGATCGCGCGGTGCGTTGCTTCCCGCTCGACGGGAATGGGGCGTGACTTTGCGTGGAAGTAAGGTGCAGTGTCGCCTTGCTGTTCCAGCTTCGCCGTAAGGAAACGGATCATGTCGTAGTTCTCGGCATGGATCATCACCAGTGCCCCGGTGTCCTTCGCGACCGCCATGGTCTCCATGATCTGGAGGTCGGTGAGTGCCAGTCCGTCATAGGTCATGAAAACCTTGAAAGAGGTGTAGCCATCCTTGACGAGTGCTGGCAGCTCCTGCCCCAGCACCTGCTCCGATGGGTCCGAAATGATCAGATGAAACGAAACGTCCACATGGCAGTTGCCCTCGGCGAGCTTCTGATAGGCGTTCACGGTCTGACGCAGCGGTGTTCCTGACTCCTGCAAGCAGAATGGCAGAACTGTCGTGTTGCCTCCAAAGGCGGCTGAGCGCGTGCAGCTCTCAAAGTCGTCTGCCATGACAATGCCGGGACCTGAGGGCTGGGCGATATGCACATGGCTGTCAATGCCACCCGGCAAAACGTACTTCCCGCGGGCATCGATGGTTTCCCGCGCGCCCTTCATATCCCTGCCCAGTGCCACGATCTTGCCGTCACTGATTCCTATATCCGCATCGAATGTGTCAGAGGCTGTGGCGATGGTCCCGCCGCGGATGATCGTATCAAAGGCCATCCAGACATCTCCTTGGTTTGCGGGCGTTGAGACTGCCCTTGGTTCGGGCAATACGCATGCCATGAATTTTCTGGAAAAACATGCAAAAAAATGGAGGTCACGTCGCCATCGCCGCTTGTATTGTATCTATTGAGCAGGTTTCTTTGGTTACCAATGTGGTGATGAACCATCCTGCGTGGGAGCGCATGCAGAAGGCGGCGACATCGAATGAAAACTCAAATACCATAGCGCGTTCTGGCTAAGCCATTGAAAATGCTGCGTCATGGACAGATCGATTCAAGGCCAGAGCACTTGTCAGTTTGACCCATTCAACGAGTGCAATACGTTTAAGTGCGCGCAAGGATGTCGCCGTCTGGTTAAATGTGAATGAGGCCCGTCCAAAATGTAAATACATGCTGTCCAGCCGCGTACGAACGTGTTCCCGATGACTGACATCAAGCCGCTCATCCTTCTCAATATGCCAGATGACTGCCGCTCGATACCGACGATAGGATTCCGGGCGTAGCTGATATCTGCAACCTGACAGCCAGTTGGCCATGAACAACGGCAAGACGTCGTCCCGGAATTTATCGAAGATCTCAAGGCATGCTCTTTTTGCCAGTGACAACCATCTGGCCTCATATGCGTGCTCTGTTGCTTTCGTTTCATGACGCCGCCCGCTCATCAAACAGGGAATCACCCGTGTTACAACGAATGCTGTATCTACCATTCGCGTGGCGGTTCAGTCTGCTGATGCGACAAGATGAATCAATAGGAGTCATAATGTGACAGAGTGAGTCAAAGTGCGACAGGTCAGAGATTAGGGGAAAAACAAAATGAATTCAATAACCTGAACTGTTTTGGATGTTTCAAACGTTGTCATAGCGTAACCTCCAGAATGAGGTGCCCAGATCAATCATCAGGGGTGCACCATTCCTGAACAGAAATGCGAACCGGGGACGTTCCGGAAACGCTGTTTTACAGATAGGCGAGTTGCGCCAACAGCTGACATCGTGGTCATGTGCGGAAAACAGCCCCATCAGGCACATGTGGCTTTTTGCGCGCCACTTAGATATATGAAGCCAGCACCCGAAGGAAGCATCGAGGCAGCCTGACCCTGGGTTCAGGACTGCATGCTTGTGTGACGATTGTTTACTGAAATAGCCATTGTCGTTGTCCTGACCGTCATTAACGGTCTTCTTGCAATGTCTGAGCTAGCCGTTGTTTCTTCGCGGCCCGCTCGGCTCAAAGTTCTTCAGGATCAGGGAAATGCCGGTGCGGGCACCGCTCTGAGGCTCGCCGAAAATCCTGGTCGTTTTCTCTCTACTGTCCAGATAGGGATCACCCTTGTTGGAGTGCTGTCCGGGGCATTTTCAGGTGCGACGTTGGGGGCGCGTCTGACGACCTGGCTTGAACTACAGGGTATTTCAAATGGGCTCGCCGATGCTCTCGGCGTTGGCTCAGTCGTCATGGCTATCACGTATCTATCGCTGATCATCGGCGAACTTGTGCCAAAGCAGATTGCCCTGCGGGATCCCGAGCGCATGGCCGCTCGCGTGGCCCCCG
Source organism: Hyphomicrobiales bacterium (assembly GCA_031372765.1). Taxonomy (GTDB): domain Bacteria; phylum Pseudomonadota; class Alphaproteobacteria; order Rhizobiales; family Beijerinckiaceae; genus JADCCX01. Next base: position 1,141 of record JANMLW010000069.1, on the reverse strand, counting down.
CGATGGTACTCCTGTCGCGAGTCTCATCGCCTCTTGTTTGGGTCCTGGACGGGTCTGGTAAGTTCATTCTGCGCCTTCTAGGCCAGAAGGGAGCCAGCAATGAGAAAATGACCGAGGAAGAAGTTAAAACGATCATTGCCGAGGCAGAAACTGCCGGTGTGTTACAGAGTGCTGAACGTGACATGATAGCTGGCGTTATGCGGCTCGCAGACCGCACCGCGAAGGCCCTTATGACACCACGGCGCGAAGTCGAGGTCGTGGACCTGTCTGACACAGCTGACGAGATCAAACGCCAGATCCGCGCTACCCGTCGTTCACGCCTGCCGGTTCAGGACGGCGAGGCCGACACGATCATAGGTGTCATTATCGTGAAGGATTTATTCGATGCGCTCACCGACGGAGAGGTTCAGGATATTCGCAGCCTTGTGCAGGCCGTGCCAATCGTAAGTGATGCGACAGGCGCGCTGGATGTTCTGAAACTTATCCAGGCATCGACCGTCCATATGGCGCTGGTCTTCGATGAATATGGCCATTTCGAAGGCGTGGTCACGTCCGGTGACCTTCTTGAGGCGATTACTGGCGCGTTTCAGGAAGAAGGAGGGGAAGAGCCACCCTACGTCACGCGAGCGGATGGGTCATTCCTCGTATCTGGATGGATGCCTATCGATGAGTTTGCCGACAAGATCGGTGGTCCTGTCAATCGCAATGCCGACTACGAAACGGTTGCAGGGTTCGTGATCGACGCGATGGGACGATTACCGAGTGTTGGCGAGGTTTTGGAAAAGGATCAGTGGCGCTTCGAGGTTGTCGATCTCGACGGAAGGCGCATCGACAAACTGCTGGTAACGCGAGACTGATCTACAGAGCATCAAGAGTGAATAATCACAGAGGGTAGTCGCGGGCGATTTTTATTTCCATCGCGGGCCATGGCAGAATCCAATAACTCAGCGAAACAAGACGCGCGACCTTCTGACCAGTGATAGAATCTTCAACAAGGCCTTCTCCTAAAGTGGGCTGGGCATGAACCGACTCGATCTTGAACGCATTGCCAAGCCGTCTTCTCTGCATCGACCACCTCCGGCTTCATGAAACACCTTAAAATGGTGTCCACAAATCCGGCAACAGGCCCAGCAGCAGCTGT
>JANMLW010000063.1:0-10735 GCA_031372765.1 Hyphomicrobiales bacterium | reverse complement strand
AGGATCGCCCGCGCAATTTCGTTCTTCTGCTTGCTCAGCGATTCCGGGACCGACAGGCACCAGTCATAGGCCTCGCGGATCGACATCCGGACAACCTGCCCCACATGCAGGCCCGCGATCTTGACGGCCAGCGCCTCGGGTTTCAGGCGGTTGCCCTCACAGGCATGGCACGGCGTTTCGGACATGAAACGGCCGATTTCCTCACGCGCCCAATCACTATCCGTTTCCTTGAAGCGCCGTTCCAGATTGATGATAACACCCTCAAAGGGCTTTTTAACCTCGTAGTTGCGCAGGCCATCGTCATACTTGAATGTCACGTCCTCGCTGCCGGAGCCGTAAAGAATGACATTCTGCGCCTTGGCGGGCAGTTCATCCCATGGTTTGGTGAGCGAAAAGCCGAAATGGCGTGCCAGCGCATCGAGTGTCTGGCCGTAATAGGGCGATGTCGATTTGGCCCAGGGCGCAACGGCACCCTTCTTGCAGGTTAACGCACGGTCTGGAATGACCATTTCGGGATCAATCCGCATCTCATGGCCAATGCCGCCACAGGTGGGGCAGGCCCCGAAGGGATTGTTGAAGGAGAACAGGCGCGGCTCGATTTCCGAGATGGTGAACCCGGATACGGGACAGGCGAATTTCTCTGAAAAGAGAATGCGCCGCTTCGAGCCGTCCTCGTCCTTCTCGTCCACAAACTCGACAACAGCGATGCCGTCAGCCAGTCCCAATGCTGTCTCGAAACTCTCAGCCAGACGCGCCGCGATATCCGCCCGCACCACGATACGGTCCACTACCACATCAATGTCGTGCTTGAATTTCTTGTCGAGAATGGGCGCATCGCCAATCTCGTAAATCTCGCCATTCACCTTGACGCGCTGAAAGCCCTTCTTCTGCCACTCGGCAAATTCCTTGCGGAACTCGCCCTTGCGGCCACGCACCACGGGCGCCATCAGCAACAATTTGGTCTTCTCAGGCAGGGTCAACACGCGGTCGACCATCTGGCTGATCGTCTGGCTCTCGATCGGCAGGCCGGTCGCGGGCGAATAGGGCACGCCCACGCGCGCCCAGAGCAAGCGCATGTAATCGTAAATCTCGGTGACGGTGCCAACGGTGGAACGCGGGTTCTTGCTGGTGGTCTTCTGCTAGATGGAGATGGCGGGCGACAAGCCGTCTATCTGGTCAACATCTGGTTTCTGCATCATTTCCAGAAACTGGCGGGCGTAAGCAGAAAGCGATTCCACGTAGCGGCGCTGGCCCTCGGCATAGATCGTATCGAACGCCAGCGAGGATTTGCCCGAGCCTGACAGACCGGTGAAAACCACCAGTTTGTCCCTTGGGATCGTCAGGTCGACGTTCTTCAGGTTGTGCTCGCGGGCACCACGCACGGATATCACGCGCTGGTCCCGGTGGGGCCGGTCGCCCATAGCGTCAAACAGCGTGTCAATATCGCTGGCCTTGCCGACATTCGCTCTGGCTGTAGCCGCTTTGCCCTTGCTGGATTTGGAAACCGCCATACGCCCTGTCACTATCCTTGGCCATCATATCCCGTGAGACGCGTTGTCTAGGCGTAAAACCGGCTCCCGCCTATGCCCACTGTGAACATACGCACAATCTGTCGCATCGGTTCAATGAGAACGAATATGGAACGAGAGAGGGGGATTCGCAAGAGGAGAGGTGGCAGCAATGCGCGAATTACCTGTTGAGATTACCAAGGATCCAAAAATACGTCTCTATAATAAGCTGCTAGACCACGAGGGTTCAAGCTGGCAACATGGCATAATGGCTGTTGATTGGACTGATCAAGAGAACGACCTGATTGTTGCTGATTATTTTGCCATGCTCTCAGCTGATTTGGTAGGAGCAGCATATGTTAAAGCTGAACATGGGCGACGACTTTCGCCTCTACTCAACGCCCGATCAGACGGGTCAATTGAGTTTAAACATCGAAACATCAGTGCAGTTCTAATTGGCTTTGGCCAGCCGTGGATTATCGGTTACAAGCCAGCGAAGGAGTTCCAAAATTCTCTCGAAGACGCTGTTGATCGCTGGCTTAATGCACATCCAGACTGGTTGACCATTCCAGGAACTCAAAGCAGCCAAACAATACCTACATATGGCTTTTCTGAAAACAGGTCTCCACTATGGATAGGCCCACCACCAACGCACTCAAATGCACCTTCCCCCGTTGACCTTGCACGTACTGAAATGACAGCACGCAAATTTGACATCGCTGGACGGGACGCTCGCAATCGCAAACTTGGAGATGCAGGCGAAGAAATCATTCTTAAGAATGAAACCGATACGCTTCGATTTGCAGGACGGAGAGACCTCGCGGATCGCGTGCGCTGGGTTTCCAAATTAGACGGTGATGGCGCAGGTTACGACATCAACAGCTTTGAACCCGACGGTAAACCACGCCTTATTGAAGTAAAGACCACGAATGGCTGGGAGCGAACGCCTTTTCACATTTCTCGAAACGAAATCGAAACAGCTGACCGAAACAGAGATACTTGGCATCTTGTTCGGCTTTGGAATTTTGCTCGCGAGCCTAAAGCCTTTGTAATTCGCCCGCCGTTGGACGCCTATGTATCTCTGACCCCGACCAGTTTTTTGGCTTCGTTGCATTAACAGGCATAAATAGAACGGCCGTGGCACCAGTCGCGTTGCCCACAATATTTTCTGTGGTTAGAGCCTCAAAATACGGCACTACCCTCCCCTTGCGCACGCGCCCGCTTCAGCCTTTAACTGTGCCATGGAGAATCCCCCTCACATCAATCCCCACGGCGCTACTCTGACCGTTGATCTCACGGCCATCGTGGACAACTGGAAACTGCTGGCCGAGCGTGCAAAACCGGCGGAGTGCGCCGCTGTGGTCAAGGCGGATGCCTACGGCTTGGGCATCGAACCTGTGGTACAGGCACTGGCGCGGGCGGGGTGCCATACATTTTTTGTGGCCCATCTTGATGAAGCCGTGCGCGCCCGCAAAGCCGCCCCTATGGCGCATATCTATGTGCTGAACGGCATGCCACCGGGATCGGAACGGATGTATTCCGGCCATCGATTGCGGCCTGTTTTGGGCACTCTGGGAGAAATATCGCGCTGGCGGGGCATACGTGGCGGGCCGATTGCCCTGCATATCGACACGGGCATGAACCGGTTGGGCCTCTCTTTTGAAGATATAAAGACACTCGCAAGCCTTGAGGACTGGACGGGCATCGATGTCGAACTTGTCATGTCGCATTTAGTAGCTTCCGAAGAGACAGAGAACCCATTGAACCTGGCGCAGGTCACGCGGTTTGAGCGGCTTTGCGCCATGCTGGGCACCCATGTAAAACGTCGTAGCCTTGCCAACACTTCTGCGCATTTCCTGCCGCATGTGCCGCGCTATGACATGACGCGCACGGGCTATGGCCTTTTTGGTGGAAATCCTACACCGGGCAAACCAAACCCGATGAAGCCGGTGGTGCGACTGGAGGCGACGATCCTGCAATTGCGGCATGTCGAAACCGGAGATCACGTTGGATACAATGCCAGGTGGACCGCCAAGCGCCCCTCGATCATCGCCACGCTCTCCTTGGGTTATGCCGATGGCTGGCTGCGGGCGCTTTCAGCCACGGACAAGAAAACCGGCGGTATGGCGCTTGTTCACGGTGTGCTGTGCCCGTTTGTCGGGCATATCTCGATGGACCTGATCACCATTGATGCGACGGACTGTCCGGCGGGCAGCGTCAAGGCCGGACATTTGGCAACCATACTGGGTGACGGCCTCGATGTGGATCAGGCAGCCGCCATAGCGGGCACCAACGGCTACGAAATCCTGACATCGCTCGGCGGACGTTACAACCGGCGTATTGTGGGGCACTGACAGTGGCTAAACTACGGTCGACCTTCACCTGTCAGGCGTGCGGCGCTGTACATGGCCGCTGGCAGGGCCGCTGCGAGGCCTGCGGCGAATGGAATACCATTGTCGAGGAAGCGGATGGGATGACACCTCCCCTGCCCGGCGGTGCGCGCGCCGGCAAAGGCCGCATGATCAGGCTGGAAGGCCTGACGGGGGCCACCGATGAAGCGCCGCGTGTGTCCTCCGGTATTTCGGAACTCGACCGCGTAACTGGTGGCGGCTTCGTGCGTGGCTCAGTCATTCTGCTGGGCGGTGAGCCAGGAATCGGCAAATCCACCCTGCTGATTCAGGCAGCGGCAGCACTCGCCATGAAAGGGCAACGCGTTGTCTACATCTCGGGCGAGGAAGCGGTCGCACAGGTGCGCCTGAGGGCGGAGCGGCTTGGCCTATCGAAAGCCAATGTCGAACTGGCGGCTGAAACCCATGTGGAGGATATTGTCGCCACATTATCTGCTGGCGCTACGCCAGCCCTCGTCATCATCGATTCCATACAAACCATGTGGACCAGCGCAGTGGAGGCTGCCCCGGGCACCGTCACTCAGGTGCGCGGCAGCGCGCAAAGCCTTATCCGCTATGCGAAAACCAGCGGAGCCTGCGTCATTCTGGTGGGTCATGTCACCAAGGATGGACAGATCGCAGGGCCCCGCGTGGTGGAACACATGGTGGATGCGGTCATCTTCTTTGAAGGGGAAGGCGGGCACGATTTCCGCATCCTGCGTGGCCTGAAAAACCGCTTCGGCCCTACCGATGAAATCGGCGTGTTTGAAATGCGCGGTGATGGCCTCAGCGAAGTCGCCAATCCTTCCGCGCTGTTTCTGGGTAACCGTGATCCCAATGCGGCGGGAACAGCGGTGTTTGCAGGCATGGAGGGTACAAGGCCCTTGTTGGTGGAATTGCAGGCGTTGGTTGCCCCCACCGGCCTGGGCAATGCACGCCGCGCTGTTGTTGGCTGGGATTCCAGCCGTCTCGCCATGGTGCTGGCAGTGCTGGAAGCGCACGGCGGAGTGCGGTTGGGCCAATACGATGTTTATCTGAATGTAGCCGGTGGCCTTAAGATCACCGAGCCTGCAGCGGATCTCGCGGTAGCGGCGGCACTGGTGTCATCGCTAACAGGCAATCCCCTGCCGATGGATATGGTCGTGTTCGGCGAAATAAGCCTCTCGGGCGCCATTCGCCCCGTCTCGCATAGCGGGCACCGCCTGAAAGAGGCAGCAAAACTGGGATTCGAGCGCGCCGCCACACCGGCAGGAAAGCCAACGGATGAGCCCGTCAAATCGGTCAATGCACGGCAAATACAGCGAATAGCCGATCTTGTGGCGCTGATTGCTGCTGGAAAACCGATAAGAACAGTTGAGCGTGCGCAAAGGGAGACGTGACGGAACGGTTCGATGCCGCTATAGAGAGCGCAAAACCGGGTGTCGGCCTGGACCTGATGATCTTCTGGAGCACCCATGCCAGTAACCATTCTTGATATGATCGTTATCGGCGTCGTGCTGATTTCCGCCTTGCTTGCAGCGCTGCGGGGCTTCACCCGCGAGGTTCTGGCCATCGGCTCCTGGGCTGTTGCCGCTGTAGTTGCCTTCATGTTTTATCAGCAGGCGGTGCCTTTGGCGCTGCAATATGTCTCGGCCAACAAGAGCATCGCACAGCCTGTTGCGGCGGGTGGCATTTTCCTGCTGACCTTGCTGGTGGCGTATTTCCTCACCTCAAAACTCTCTGACATGATCCTCGATAGCCGGATTGGTGCGTTGGACCGGACACTGGGTTTCCTGTTTGGTGCGGCGCGCGGTCTGCTGCTGGCCGTCGTCGGCTTCCTGTTTTTCAATTGGCTGGTTTCCGACAAGCAGCAGCCAACCTGGGTGCGCGACGCCAAACTGAAGCCCCTGCTCGAATCCACCGGAACAACCCTGCTGGGTCTTTTGCCGGATGATCCCGAGAAAGCCATTCTGCAGCGCGTACGGCCAAAGCCCGTGGAGGGTGAAACGCCCCGCGAGCCAGCGTCTGAAACACCGGCCAAGCGTAGCGACCTCCCCGCTGGCACGACAACGGCCTCAACAGCCCCTGCGGATCGCGCAAGTCTGCAACGCCTGATTGACGGTGGACAACGGCCTACACAAAACCGATAGACGCTTGATGATATCCCAGAGTTCACTGCCAGAGTTCAACGGGAAAAACCTGATGACCGGAATTCACGACGAAGACAGCGACTTTCTCAGAGAAAAATGCGGCGTCTTCGGCATCTTCGGCCATCCCGATGCGGCGGCGATTACCGCACTTGGCCTGCATGCGTTGCAGCACAGGGGCGAGGAAGCCGCTGGTATCGTGACCTTCGATGGTGGACGGTATCATTCCGAGCGCCGTATGGGCCTCGTGGGCGACACCTTCTCCAAAAAGGACGTGATCGAGCGATTGCCCGGCAATGCCGCCGTTGGCCACGTGCGCTATTCGACTACCGGCGAAACCATCCTGCGCAATGTGCAGCCTCTGTTTGCCGAACTGGATGTCGGTGGTCTGGCTATTGCCCATAATGGCAACCTGACCAATGGTTTAACCTTACGGCGTGATCTGGTGCGCAAAGGCGCGATATGCCAGTCCACATCCGATACAGAGGTTGTGCTGCACTTGGTGGCCCGGTCCTTGCGCAGCCGTTTTGTGGATCGTTTCATTGATGCGCTCATGCAGATCGAAGGGGCCTATGCCTTCGTTGGCCTCACCAACAAGAAACTGATTGGCGCACGGGACCCGCTTGGCATCCGCCCGCTTGTGCTGGGTGATCTCAACGGCTGTCCTATCCTGGCGTCCGAGACCTGTGCGCTCGATATTATCGGGGCGCGTTATGTTCGCGATATCGAGAACGGTGAAATCGTGATTATTTCAGATCAGGGCATCCAGTCGATCAAACCGTTTGAATCAAAACCGATGCGCCCCTGCATCTTCGAGTACATCTACTTTGCAAGGCCGGACTCGGTGGTGCATGGCCGCAACGTTTATGATGTTCGCAAGAAATTTGGTGCGGAACTGGCACGTGAAAGCGCTGTCGAGGCGGATGTTGTCGTGCCTGTGCCTGATTCAGGCGTGCCCGCCGCAATCGGCTTCGCCCAAGCCTCCGGCATTCCCTACGAACTTGGTATCATCCGCAACCACTATGTGGGTCGCACCTTCATTCAACCCAGCCAATCCATCCGCGAACTTGGTGTGCGCATGAAGCATAGCGCCAACAGGGCGATCATCGAGGGACGGCGTATCGTGCTGCTGGATGATTCGATCGTGCGGGGCACGACGTCCGTCAAGATCGTGCGGATGATGCGCGAGGCCGGTGCAACCGAGGTACACTTTCGCATCGCCAGCCCGCCCATCACCCATCCCGATTATTACGGCATCGACACGCCCAACAAGGACAACCTTTTGGCGGCCCGTATGAACCTCGAAGAAATGCGTCAGTATGTCGGGGCTGATAGCCTGGCTTTTCTCACCGTCAACGGTGTTTATCGCGCCTGTGGATATGCGGAGCGTGATAACGTCACGCCGCAGTTCACCGATCATTGCTTCACAGGTGAATATCCAACACCGCTGACAGACCTGAACGGCGACAGCGAGAAGCAACAGCTTTCGCTTCTCGCGGAAGCCAGCTGAACCATGTCCGCACCTGATCTCCAGATGCCTGATCTGACGGGCCGCGTAGCGGTCGTTACCGGCGCGTCGCGTGGCATCGGCTATGTTACAGCGCTACAATTGGCGGCTGCAGGCGCGCATGTGGTGGCTGTGGCCCGCACGGTTGGCGGATTGGAAGAGCTTGACGATGCAATTAAAGCCGCTGGCGGTAGCGCTACGCTTGTGCCCTTCGATCTGAAGGATTTTACCGCGATTGATCGGTTGGGAGCAACCATCCACGAGCGTTGGGGCAAGCTCGACATTCTCGTCGGCAATGCCGGCATGCTGGGACCTTTATCGCCGCTTGGCCATATCGATCCCAAAAGTTTTGACGAGGTCATGGCTGTCAATGTGACGGCGAACTGGCGGCTGATCCGCTTGCTTGATCCGCTATTGCAGGCATCTGACGCCGGACGTGCGGTCTTTGTCTCATCGGGTGCCGCTCACAAGACCATGGCGTTCTGGGGGCCCTACTCCGTATCAAAAGCGGCCTTGCAAGCCATTGTGATGACCTATGCGGCCGAAAACCAGCGCACCAATGTGCAGGCCATGCTGGTGAACCCCGGCCCCTTGCGCACCCGCATGCGGGCTGATGCGATGCCCGGTGAAGATCCGCTGTCATTGCGCACGCCGGAAGACCTGGCCCCACATATCGTGGCGCTGTGTAGGCCGACTTCCCGCGAACGCGGTGCGATCTATGATTTTCCAACGGGGAAGATTTTGAGCCCGCAGGCGCCGGCTTGAACGGCAAGGCTCTTTCCGATCTCCTCATCCTGAGGAGCCGCGGTGCTGGCAAGTTTACGCAGCCAGCGTAAACTTGGCTGCTGGCGGCGTCTCGAAGGACGCACCATTTTCCTGAGAGCAGATCAATCAATAGCATATTGCCAGATCATCTTGCGTGCTTCGAGACGGCGCTACGCGCCTCCTCAGCATGAGGCGATCTTGCTATTGTCGGCATTTTCCTGAAGGGCTGTCTCCCCTACTTCTTGCCACCCTTGTCGTAGGGATTTTCCTGCGTGCGCATTGACAACCTGATCGGCGTGCCAGGAAGCTCAAAGTCCTCACGCATGTGGTTGATCAGATACCGCACATAGCTCTGGGGCAGGTTATCGAGCTGGTTGCCGAACAACGCAAAATGCGGCGGGCGGGATTTTACCTGCGTCATGTATTTGATCTTGATGCGGCGGCCAGAGACGGCGGGCGGTGCATTGGCGTTGAGGGCAGCTTCCAGCCAGCGGTTCATCTTCGAGGTCGAGATGCGGCGGCTCCACACTTCGGCGGCGGCAAAGCAGGTTTCCATGAGCTTGTCGATGCCTTCGCCCGCGGCGGCAGAAACCGGCACAACCGGCGTGCCCTTGATCTGCGGCAAGGCAAACCCTGCCTTCTCCTGCAGGGTTTTCAGCAAGCCCTTCTGATCCTTGACCAGATCCCACTTGTTGATGGCGATAACGAGGGCGCGGCCTTCCTTTTCCACCAGATCGGCGAGCGTCAAATCCTGCTTCTCGAAAGGTATGGTCGCATCCAGCAGCAGCACCACTACCTCCGCAAAGCGCACGGCACGCAGGGCATCGGAGACGGCCATCTTTTCGAGCTTGTCCTCGATCCGCGCCCGCTTGCGCAATCCAGCGGTGTCAAACAGTTTGACCGGTCGTTCTTTCCACTGCCAGTCCACTCCAATGGAATCGCGCGTGATACCTGCTTCAGGGCCGGTCAGCAGGCGCTCCTCGCCCAGCATCCGGTTGATAAGTGTGGATTTCCCGGCATTAGGGCGACCCAGCACCGCGATGCGCATAGGGCGCACAATGCCGTCATCTTCGTCGCTGTAGGAAGGACGCTCTTCGTCCTCTTCAAAATCGTTATCAAGTATCCATGGCAGGGTTTCGACGATGGCCTGTCGCAAGTCGGACATGCCCTCACCATGCTCGGCGGATATGCCCACCGGCTCACCAAGTCCAAGGGCATAGGCCTCGTCCACACCCGCGAGTGAGGCGCGGCTTTCCGCCTTGTTGGCCAAAAGGATGACCGGCTTTCCGGTGCGACGGGTGAGCTGAGCAAAGAACTGGTCTGACGGCGTGAGGCCGATGCGCGCATCGATCATGAACAACACTGCATCACAGCCTGCGATGGCCGCTTCCGTTTGCTCGCGCATGCGCACGGACAGCACGCCTTCGTCTGCCTCTTCAAGGCCAGCCGTATCGACAATGGTGAAGCGCAGATCGGCCAGTTTGGCTTCACCCTCGCGCCTGTCTCGGGTCACGCCCGGGCGATCATCCACCAATGCCAGTTTCTTGCCGACGAGGCGGTTGAAAAGCGTTGATTTGCCGACGTTGGGACGGCCAACAATTGCCAGAGAGGCGCTGGCCAGTGGCGTTTGAGTACCGCTCATTTCGTGCCGCGCGTCAGGCCAATGAGCAATTCCGCGCGGGATTTGATGGCTGCCGGCGCATCCCGATCAATGATGATGGTATCAAAATGCGTACGGGCTTTTTCGATGTTTCCTGCCTTCATGGCAGATGCGGCAAGCAATTCATGGGCACTGTGCCGCCAGTTGCTCGTTGGCGATGCCAAGAGCGACAGGCGCTGCTCGACATCCGCCAGAGGCAATACATCCACCGCAAGGGCACCTGCCCGCAAACGCGCGATATCCTGCAAGGCCTTGTCCAGCGTGGCATCTGCCGACAGTGCATCATAGGCCTTTATGGCAGCAGGTGCATCCTTCTTGCCAAGCTCGCCAGCCACGCGGAACTGCGCCAGCGCCTTGTAAACGCCGCTGTTCTCACCAGCAATTTTGGCTACGGCTGCTTCGCCTTCTGCAGTTTTGCCAGTCTGTGTCAGTTGCAGGGCGGCCTCGAACTTCGCGCCAGCTTCAGCCGCCGTCTTTTCACGCTGCCACTCGAAATAACGATAGCCTGCAACGCCCAACACGATGATGGCACAGGCAGCCAGGATCAACCCGCTATACTTCGACCAGACGGCTTCCGCTTTGGAACGGCGAAATTCTTCATCAACTTCACGAAAGATATCAGACATTTGCTTTTGGTATCAGCTTTTCGATTGTAGGGATGACTTCTGCGTGGCATGCGCTAACACAATGAAGCTGCAAAAGCGAGGTCCAAGAGGTCTTGTTTACGGGTCTCATAATTTTGCCATCAGGAGCCGCCAGTCTTCAAACCATGACAGCTGAAG
>JANMLW010000060.1:0-4417 GCA_031372765.1 Hyphomicrobiales bacterium | reverse complement strand
CCAAAAGGGCCATGCAATGCGTTGAAAGCGACATCGGGTTTCAGTGCCTGAAGATCAGCCACGACGTTTGGTGTGACATCCACTTCTGTAACCTGATACCCAACACCGCGCAGCGCGTTAGCGCATCCCCGTCCGGTATTCAGGCTGACAGGGCGTTCAGCGGCCCAGCCGCCCATCAGGACGGCAACGTGTTTCGACATAACGCAAAGCTCCGACTCTCAAGAGGATTTTGCGCGACCAGTCGTTAGCATTTCGTTAACTATGAGAATCTTCAGGAAACTCCGCGTCATTGACTATCAGGCCGTGCGCCCAATGCGCTTGATCTCCCACTGGAGCTCGATGCCACTTTTGTCCTCAACCCTGCGGCGCACTTCCTCGCCCAGGTTTTCGATATCGGCGGCGGTGGCGTTGCCTGTGTTGATGAGGAAATTGCAGTGCATTTCAGACACCTGAGCGCCGCCAACACGCAAGCCTCGGCAACCAGCGGCATCAACCAGTTTCCAGGCTGAGTGCCCTTCAGGGTTCTTGAATGTGGAACCCCCGGTTTTTTCACGAATTGGCTGCGCTGTTTCTCTGTGCCGCTGCACGTCGTCCATGCGTGCGCGGACAACAGAGGCATCCTCCAGCTTTCCGGCAAACAGCGCTGATGTGAAGATGATGGACCGATCAACGGCGCAATGGCGATAGGTAAAGCCCATCTCCTCTTTTGACATGGTGACAAACTCGCCGTCGCGGTTCACCCCCGTGGCATAAACCAGCACATCCTTGGTCTCACCGCCATTGGCTCCAGCATTCATGCGCAACGCTCCACCAACGCAGCCGGGAATGCCAAAATAAAACTCCAGACCGCCTACACCATTGGACAGGGCGGCTTCCGCCAGTTTCTTGTCAAGCACCGCTGTGCCTGCCTGAACATGCCCTTTGCCCGCATAGTCGATATTGCCGAAACCCTTGGGCGAAAGGCGGATGACAACACCTTCAATGCCGCCATCGCGCACGATGAGGTTCGATCCGACGCCGACTGTCGTCACCGCAATCTCTTCCGGCAGGTTGGCCAGAAAATACGCCAGATCATCCTCGTCAGCCGGGGTGAAAAGCACCTGTGCCATACCGCCCACGCGAAACCATGTGAGGGGTGCCATGGATTGATTGGCCAGCAATCGCCCGCGTAGTTTGGGCATGCGGCTCGAAAGGCCAACGGAGATATCGGGGAAAAGCGGTGGAACAATCATTGTATTGCTATCTTTGAACACTGGTTGGCACTTCCCGTTTTGCGGAAGCGCCCCGTTAACAGGAACATCGGTAGTTCAGCAATGGCATGATCGAAAGAGGCGCCGATCCCCCCGTGAAGTACAGTGGATATTTCGGTCTCCTATTTACAAACCCTACACCACTCCAGCGTGTTTCTTCTTCCAATTTTTAAAATTTAAAATTGCATTAGTGTTTTGCGTGCACGAATTGGAGAGGATGACGGGGGTCTCTCATGAAAAACCAATTGGTCCTTTTGCGCCGATTTCGCGAAGATCAGCGCGGAAGCATTGCTATTCTTTTTTGTCTTTCGCTGTTGGCAATTTGTTTTGGGGCAGGCGTTTCGATCGACTACTCCCGCGCCGGCAATGCAAGAACCGTTTTGCAAAGCGCACTTGATGCAGCGGTTCTGATGGCTGGCAAGGAGGCCCTCGCAACTGGCAAAAAAGCCACACCCGCTTCAGTCAAAAGATCTATACTGGCAAACCTCAAGCCCGAAGACCACTATCTGGCCAACAATATCACAGTATCCCAGTCAGGAACTGATTTGGTCGCCAATGCGACTGCCAACATAAAACTGGCCTTCGGCAGTATCATCGGCAAGGACACCATACCGATAGGAGTCAGGGCGTCTGTACCGTTGGGCTCAAATCGTCTTGAAATTGCTCTTGTCCTTGACAGCACTGGCTCCATGGGGAGACTCGGAAAAATGGATGCATTAAAGAAAGCAGCCATCGATCTGGTTGATTTCTTGTCACTATCTCAAAAATCAGGCACTGAAATTGCCTTTGGCATTGTCCCATTCTCTACTCAGGTCCGCGTTCCAATCACATATTCTTCGGCAGACTGGATTGACTTCAAGTCATCCGAACCCAACCCCAGGCACAATACCAATCGTGCTGATTGGGATGGGTGCATAATGGACCGTGACAAGCCCAACAATACCAACACCAAGAAACCGACACCAGGCAAATCCCAGGAGGCTCAGCCAGCCCAGAAATGTTCCACCCCAAATCTTCAGACCGTATTGCCGATAACGATCAATGCAGGAATTGTGAAAGCCAAGATTAATTCTCTGGTTGCCGAAGGCAATACGAACACAACCATCGGAATGGCCTGGGGATATAATATTCTTACCAAGGGTAATCCACTGAGTGAAGGCGTTTCAACAAGTGGCAACAAACCAACGCAAGCCATCGTTTTTCTGACCGACGGCCTCAATACAGCTGATCGTTTTGACCAGCCCTCTTCGATGATGGACGTGGATATGGCAGAGCTCTGTCGCACTGCGAAGAGTGGAAACATCCGTGTTTTCACAATAAGAGTTATCGAGGGCAATGACGTCTTGCTTCAAAATTGCGCTTCAAATCCCGAGGATTTTTACAAAGTCAACGAAGCTGCCGGTTTACTCACGGCCTTCAAATCAATCGCTGAAAAACTCATGACACTGCGGTTGTCGAGCTGACCACCCTCGATACCGCACATTTCATGGCAACCTTTGAAGTGCACTCTAGAATTTAAATTACTTGCGGTTCGTAGTCTGGTGAACTGTGCATGCTCCATGTTATCTTCCGTAAACATGCAACAATGAGTCGAAGGAAGATCAACCTCATGTTCATTGCAACGAACAGATCGGTTATAATTGCCGCTGCTTTTCTAGCGTTGATTTCATCATCAATTGCCGCCCACGCACAGGCGTGCGGAACAACAGCGGCTGCTTTCGGCCCATGGCTGGAGGCATTCAAAGGCCGCGCCCGCGCCGCAGGCATTTCCCAAGGCGCTATCGACCGCGGCCTTGCGGGTGTCAGCTACGATTCAACGGTCATCAGCCTTGATCGCAACCAGAAGTCTTTCAGGCTTTCTCCTGAACAGTTTTACGCCCGCCGCGTTTCAAACGCTATGATCACCAAAGGACGCAATTGGATCGCATCAAACCGCGGCCTTGCCACACGGCTTGAGCAACAGTTTGGCGTGCCCGCCGAAATTCTGGTGTCGATCTGGGCACTGGAAACCAACTTCGGATCACAGAAGGGCAACCTGCCTATTATCCGCTCTGTCGCAACGCTCGCATCAGATTGCCGCAGACAGGCTTTCTTTGAAAATGAGTTGGTTTCTGCGCTCAAGATCGTTGACCGTGGCGATCTGCCCATCACGCAGATGCGCGGAGCCTGGGCCGGTGAAATCGGCCAGACACAGTTCATGGCTTCGTCCTATGTCAACTATGCCGTCGATTTTGACGGCGATGGCCGCCCTAACCTTGTTTCGTCAGTGCCTGATGTCTTGGCTTCCACCGCCAACTTCCTGCGCAGGAAAGGCTGGCAAAAAGGCGCTGGCTGGGCTGAAGGAACGGCCAATGCCGGTGTGTTGCGCGAGTGGAACAAGGCCGGCGTTTATGTGCAAGCCATTGGCCGTATGGCAACAAGTATGAAGGGTGGCGCGTGATCACTGGACAAATCTAGCTAAGTTAGCTATATTTATCTTGTGGCCCAGTTTAATGTGCACGATGCAAAATCCAACCTGTCTCAACTGATCGAGGCAGCGTTGCGTGGTGAAACCGTGACGATCGCCAGACGCGGAATTCCGGCTGTGCGGTTGGTGCCTGTTGAACAGGAAAAGAAAGCGGGTGCCGCCTTTCGTGCCCTTGCTGGCTCCATGAGCGGTCAGGTCCGTGAAGTAGACCCGGATTGGTGGAAGCCTGACGATGAGATGGCGGATCTGTTTGAGGGCAAAGACAGACCTGATAAATTCAAACGCTGATGCTCATTCTCGACAGCCACACTTTTCTTTGGCTCCAGCATGAGCCTCAACGGCTGAAGCCTGCAGCCGTGAGAGCACTTGAGGCCCATGAGGGGCCTGTTTGGCTCAGCATGGCATCAATCTGGGAAATCGAGATCAAGCAGGCGAACGGAAAACTGGAGTTCGGCAAGATCGACTGGGCTTCTCCTCAATTATCGCAGTGGCTGATCATCCTGGATATCACCCTTGAGGACACCCTCCGCGCAGCCCACCTGCCGTTGCTGCACCGCGATCCTTTTGACCGGATGATCATCGCACAGGCACTGAACAGGAAGGCTGCAGTGGTAACACGGGATGAGGTTTTTGCCGTGAATTCCCCTCGCCGTACGTGATGAATCGACTCGCTTTCTGTTCAGATCGAACGCGTATTGCT
>JANMLW010000036.1:0-47063 GCA_031372765.1 Hyphomicrobiales bacterium | reverse complement strand
CGAGACGGCGACTTCCCACAGCGTCACGGTACGCGTCACCGATCAGGGTGGACTCACCGTCGACAAGACTTTCTCCATCACCGTTCTGAATGCGAACGAAGCGCCCGTCATCACCTCCGACGGTGGCGGCGCTTCCGCTGCGAGATCTACCCCTGAAAATGCGACTGCGCTCATCACGACTGTGACGTCGGCTGATCCCGACGCGGGCGCGACAAGGACCTATTCCATCGCAGGCGGAGCCGATGCAGCAAGGTTCACAATCAACGCAACCACGGGTGCTCTGAATTTTATCGCTTCCAGTCAGAACTTCGAAGCGCCCAACGATATTGGTTCGAACGGCATTTATGATGTCATTGTTCAAGTATCGGACGGCCTGGGCGGCATTGACACGCAAGCTATCGCGGTGACGCTGACCAACGTCAATGAAGCGCCGACCAACGCGAACCTTTCGGCCAATACGGTCGTCGAGAATACCGCGAACGGCACGATTGTCGGCAACGTCACCGGCGTTGATCCCGATGCTGGAGCCACCTTCACCTATGCCTTCGTCTCCGGGCAGGACGCTGGAGGCCGCTTTGCCATCTCGGCAGGGGGACAGATCACGGTGGCCAACGGCAGCCTGCTCGATTTTGAAACGGCAACCTCCCACAATGTGACGGTGCGCGTCACAGATCAGGGCGGTCTGACTTTCAACAAGATATTCACGATCAACGTGTCCAATGTCAATGAAGTGCCAACAAACGCCAATCTTTCCGCCAACAACGTGGTCGAAAATGCCGCGAACGGCACGATTGTCGGTAACGTAAGTGGCGTTGATCCTGATGCTGGTGCCACCTTCACCTATGCCTTCGTCGCAGGTCAAAATGCCGGGGGCCGCTTTGCCATCTCGGCGGGTGGGCAGATCACCGTGGCCAATGGCACGCTCCTCGACTTCGAAGGGGCAACATCCCATACTGTCACCGTGCGCACCACCGATCAGGGTGGTCTCACGGTCGACAAGCTGTTCACCATCAATGTCACCAATGCCAATGAAACACCCACCGACGCCAATCTCTCGGCCAATACGGTGGTGGAGAATGCAGCCAACGGCACCGTTATCGGCTCGGTAACCGGTGTTGATCCCGATGCCGGAGCCACCTTTACCTATGCTTTCGTTGCCGGTCAGAACGCGGGCGGACGCTTTGCCATCTCGGCGGGCGGACAGATTACCGTGGCCAATGGCAGTCTGCTCGACTTCGAGGGGGCAACCTCACACAGCGTCACGGTGCGTACCACCGATCAGGGTGGTCTCACCTATGATGAGGTGTTTACGATCAATGTAACCAACATCAATGAGGCGCCGGTCATCACTTCGGATGGGGGTGCAACGACTGCCGCGCTCAACATCGGGGAGAACGGGACCGCCGTAACATCAGTAATTGCGACCGATGCAGATGCAGGCGCGACCCTTACCTACACGATCACGGGCGGAGCTGATGCAGCAAAGTTCACGCTCAACCCAACCACAGGTTTGCTGGTCCTTGCTACAGCACAGGACTTTGAGACACCGACCGATGTAGGCGTCAACAATGTCTATGATATCATCGTGCAGGTATCGGATGGTCTGGGCGGCATCGATACGCAGGACATCGCTGTAACGCTGACCAACGTCAATGAAGCGCCGACCAACGCGAATCTTTCGGCCAATACGGTGGTGGAGAATGTCGCCAACGGCACGATTGTCGGCAACGTTACCGGCATTGATCCTGATGCAGGGGCAACCTTCACCTATGCTTTCGTGGCCGGACAGGACGCGGGTGGACGCTTTGCAATCTCGGCAGGGGGACAGATCACCGTGGCAAACGGCCTGTTGCTTGATTTTGAGGGAGCGACTTCCCACGCCGTTACGGTCCGCACCACCGATCAGGGTGGCCTTGCCTTCGACAAAATGTTTACGATCAATCTGGCCAATGCGAGCGAAGCGCCGGTCATCACCTCCAATGGTGGCGGCCCAACAGCGATCGATACAGCACCCGAAAATAATAGCTTGTTATTCACGATCATAACCGCGCTCGACCCCGATGCGGCCGCAACACTTACATTCTCCATCGTTGGAGGGGCGGATGCGGGCAAATTCACGCTGAACCCGACAACGGGGCAATTGCGCTTCACGACAACAGGCCAGAATTTCGAAGCACCAAATGATAGCAATGCGGATGGCATCTATGATGTCACCGTGCAGGTCTCGGACGGCCTCGGTGGCATTGATACGCAAGCTATCGCGGTGACGCTGACCAATGCCAATGAAACGCCCACCGACGCCAATCTCTCGGCCAATACCGTGGTCGAGAATGCCGCCAACGGCACGGTCATCGGTGCGGTCACCGGCGTTGATCCCGATGCAGGTGCCACCTTCACCTATGCCTTCGTGGCAGGGCAGGACGCAGGCGGACGCTTTGCAATCTCGGCAGGGGGACAGATCACCGTGGCCAATGGCACCCTCCTCGACTTCGAGGGGGCGACCTCCCACACCGTAACCGTCCGCACCACCGATCAAGGCGGTCTCACCGTCGACAAGCTGTTCACCATCAACGTGACCAATGAAATGGCTGGTTTTGCATTCACCGTAGGTGCTGACTCATACGCCAGTCCAGGCGAAGAGCTTTTGGCCAACGGACTTGCAGGGAACGACACCATTACCGGCTCTGGACTGGGCGACACCATTCTTGGTGGGGATGACAACGACCTTATTGATGGACTGGCGGGCAACGACAGCATTGATGGTGGCACTGGCGACGATACACTGAATGGCGGCATCGGAAATGATACTCTGGTTGGCGGGGATGGCGCGAACACATTCATCATGAGTGGCGGCGATGACCGTATATTTGGCGGCATTGGTGTCGACACGCTTGATTTCGCGGTTGCAGACGCCACAAGTATTGATCTGGGAAGCGGCCTCGTTACCGGAGGCGCTTCCACCGGAACGCTCATCAATAGCATCGAAACTATCATCGGCTCTTCCTTCGGCGATTCAATCTTTGGTCAGATAACGGCAGATACGATCTTGGGCGGCAACGGTGCGGACACCGTATTTGGCAGCGACGGAGCTGATGTGCTTGACGGGCAGGATGGCAACGATTCACTCAATGGCGGTTCCGACAAT
This sequence comes from Hyphomicrobiales bacterium, assembly GCA_031372765.1. GTDB lineage: Bacteria > Pseudomonadota > Alphaproteobacteria > Rhizobiales > Beijerinckiaceae > JADCCX01. The sequence continues at coordinate 43,918 of JANMLW010000036.1, read as the reverse complement.
GATACATTGACGGGTGGAATGGGTGGGGACACGCTCGTAGGCGGCGCAGGACACAATTCTCTCAACGGGGGAGATGGTAACGATATTCTGGATGCTTCCACCTCTGGTTCAACCGTGCAGGCTGATGGTGGTTCTGATAATGATATGATCATCATAGACACTGCAGCACTCGAGAATGGTCTGACAAATATACTGGGCGGCAGTGGTGTTGATAGTCTGCAAATCACCAACGCTGGCCCAATTCTGGAACTGTCTGACATTCTCGGAAAAGTCAGCGGCATTGAATCAATCGATTTTTCGGCATCAGGCGTCGTCGGTGATTTCTCCAACGCAACCGCCGCCGATATCCGCTCCATCCTTGGCATCAGCAGCGGTACGGGCACTCTGACACTGGATTTTGACGGCAATGACACCTTCACAGTCGGTGCAGGCGAGTTTACGACATTTAACGGCGGCACCAACACGACCACTTTCTTTACGGATGTAACCATGACAACCGAACTGGCCAAAGTGCAGGTGGTATAAGAATAGATTGCCTGGATTGATCGCTCAGTATCAATGAAATCAGATAATATATTAATTCAGGTTAACCTCTTAATGAATTGATTTAACGCGTTTTTACGATGCATTAAGGTTAACAGAGCATAGTCATCATTGTGTGATAACACAGGTTGTGTCGTGCTTCGTACCGCGTTTCTGTCAAGTCCAGTGTCCCCGCGGGGGTTAGGCCAGCTTTTGCTGGCAATGGCGCTTGTTGCGTTGCTTCCTGCCTGCAAAACACTGTCCGAGGCTGGAAATCACGGGCCCTGTCTATCTGGCTCGGAATCAGCGGCATGTGTTGGGTTTGCCACAACAGAGACCACGGGCAGTGTCGTCACGACAATGGTACCAACGCCTGAGGCAACACCGATTGTTCCTCAGCCGCAAACTGACTCTCAGGTTACAGCCGTGGTCAATCCCAGCTGGTTTTTCGGTCGGAACCTGCAGACGCAAGCGCAGCGTAATCCCCTTGTCCTGCCGCCTTTCCTGCGCGGCAACGGCGACATAACCGGCTCGATTGCCGAGAGTTCATCCAAACCTTTGGCAACGCTGGCACGACCAGCATCAGCAACCCCGCGCAGAGCCGTGACGCTGCACGAGGCCGTAACGCAGGCCGTCCTGACATTCCCCGAGATTCGCGCTTCGGAAGCGCGCGTGCGTGAAGCAAAGGCCGGCATCGCTATGTCGCAGGCCGGACTCTATCCTCAGGGAGACTTGCGTCTGGCCAGCGGTGGCAGTTTTGGTGGCAATGCTGTTGGCAAGAATATCTACGAGCGGGCAAATCCCGACGGCAACGGCCGCCTTGATGGCTCCCTCTCCTTCAAGCAACTGCTCTACGATTTTGGTGCAACGCGCGCTGATATCGAACGCACCACCTATATCCGCGATGCCGAGCAGTTGAAATTGCTCGATAAGGTTGACGACGTTGTGCTGAAAACGGCGCAATCATACCTGAAGGTGCTGGAGACACGGGCCTTGCTTAGCCTTGTGGATGAAACGGTTGCCGCCCATCGCAAGCTGGCCGGCATTGTGCAGGCCAACCAGCGGGAGGGCAATGGCACCGCAGCTGATGTAAACCGGGTCAATTCCCGCCTGACAGACATGCATGCAATCCGCAGCGATGTCAGCCTGCAACTGGCAGGCGCCGAAGAACAGTTCCAGCGCCTGACAAAGATTTCACCTGCCTCTCTGGCATCAGCACCTGTGCTGAACGGACGCCTGCCAAGATCAGCGGCTGAAGCCATCGGATTGATGAAACGCAACAATCCCCGTCTGGGATCGATGAATGCAACGGTACTGTCCATCCAGAAAGAGCAAGAGTTTCAGCGCTTGTCACAAATGCCAAAAGTGCAACTTGAGGTGGACAGTGACAGCAAAAACTATGCTGCGCTCAACCGGCACAAGAACGAGTCTGAAGCACGGGCGCTCATCACCATGCGATACAGGTTCATGGATGGCGGCCTTGGCAATGCAACCCTTGATCAGTTGAGCCATCGGCGGGATTCCAATCTGCACATGCTGCAAAACGAGGAAGAGCAGACTTCTGCCGATATCAGGCAGGCCTACAGGGCCGTCGATAGTGCGCTGCGCAAGGAACGGTTGGTTGGCGAGGGCGTCACAACCTCGGCAAAAGTGATGGAGCTCTACCTCGAACAGTTCAAGGCGGGCCGTCGGACCGTGTTTGAACTCCTCGACTCGCAAATGTCCAGCTTCACAGTGCGGCGCAGCCAGATCGAAAGCAGATATGAAGGCCAGCGCGCCACATTTGAAATCCTGCGCCATTCCGGTCGTCTTGCAGAAGCCATGATGCAGGCGACGGGCGCCGGACCGTCCTCGCCCAGATTGCGGCCACAGAGCGCTGACCTCTACACCGCAAGCCTTTCAAAGCAGCCAAAAGGCAGTACAGCAGAGGCTGTCAGGAAAGAAAAAACCGGTGAAAAGGCAGATCGGCCGGCGAGCTACCCGGTGAGCCCGGCACGGCTGCCCAAGCGCATTGATGAATCAAAATTGCAAAAAGCCCTCACGGTCCCTGCCATCGCTCCTGCCTCTAAAACCGCCCACACTGTACCAAGAATATCTGTCATTCGCCCCCCTGGGGTGTAAAGTCGGCAAAATTATCTGACGCCGGGTTAAATGCCGTTGCAGTGCAACCGCTGACATGCTCAATTCATGTCAATCGTCATCGGCCTGTCACAATGGCATGGTGGGCATTGCCCTTCATCGCCTGGATTAGAACGAGCAGCGCCAAGCGATAGGGAGAAAAACCATGTTGAAAAGATTGTCACTTGCATTCGCCATGTCTGTCAGCGCGACCGCTGCCATGGCCCAGACCGAAATTCAGTGGTGGCATGCCATGACCGGCGCCAATAACGATGTCATCGTCAAACTGGCGGAGGATTTCAACGCCAGCCAGAAGGACTACAAGGTTGTTCCGGCCTACAAGGGCAGCTACGCCGATACGCTGAACGCAGGTATCGCTGCTTTCCGAGCGGGCAGTGCGCCGCACATCATGCAGGTATTTGAGGTTGGCACAGCCACGATGATGGGTGCCAAGGGCGCCGTGAAGCCCGTGCAGGAAATGATGAAGGAAGCCGGCGAAACATTTGAGCCGGGCTCCTACCTACCCGCCATCACGGGCTATTATTCAACCGTGAAGGGCGAGATGCTGTCATTCCCGTTCAACTCGTCATCCGCTGTGATGTGGTACAACAAGGATGCCTTCAAGAAGGCTGGCCTGAATGCCGATGCGCCGCCCAAGACATGGCCGGACGTGTTTGAAGCAGCCAAGAAGCTTAAAGCCGCAGGCTGGGACAAGTGCGGGTTCTCGACAGCCTGGATCACCTGGGTCAACATTGAGCAATTGGGCGCATGGCACAATGTGCCCCTGGGTACCAAATCCAACGGCATGGACGGGTTTGACACGACGTTCCAGATCAACGGCGATCTGCACGTCAAGCACCTGACCAACCTGGTCAACCTGCAGAAGGAAGGCGTCTTCAGCTATTCCGGCCGCACCAACACCGGCGAAGGCCGCTTTACATCGGGTGAATGCCCGATTTTCCTCACATCATCGGCGTTTTTTGGCAACGTACGGGCCAATGCCAAGTTTGACTGGGCCAACACAGTGATGCCTTACTATCCTGATGTGGCTGGTGCACCGCAGAACTCGATAATCGGTGGTGCCTCGCTCTGGGTCATGGGTGGCAAGAACGCTGCCGAGTACAAGGGTGTCTCGAAGTTCTTCACCTTCCTGTCGGATACGGACCGTCAGGTGAAACTGCACACCGAGTCAGGCTACCTGCCAATCACCAAGGCCGCCTACTCCAAGGTCAAGGACTCCGGCTTCTACAAGGACAAGCCATTCCTTGAGACGCCGCTGCTGCAATTGAACAACAAGGAACCGACCGCCAACTCCCGTGGCCTGCGCTTTGGCAACCTTGTGCAGATCCGTGATATCTGGTCCGAGGAATACGAATCCGCCCTGAACGGCCAGAAGGCACCCAAGGCCGCCATGGATGCCGCGGTTGAGCGTGGCAATGCTGTGTTGCGCCAGTTTGAGCGGACAGTGACGCGGTAAATGAAACAGGCAGTTGGCAGCAGGCATTCGGAACAAACACGATCCCCCGACTGCCTGCTGCCCGTTGCTGATTGCCTCATACCATGAACAAAACCGCCCACTTTAAAGGCCTGCTGATCCCGGGGTTGCTGCTTTTGCCGCAACTCCTCATCACGGTAATTTTCTTCTACTGGCCTGCCAGTCAGGCTGTCTGGCAATCGTTTCTGGTGCAGGATGCCTTTGGCACCTCGACCGAATTTGTGTGGTTTGAGAACTACATCCAGCTTTTCAAGACACCGGACTACATGCAGGCCCTGGGGACAACGCTGGTTTTTTCCAGTCTTGTGACCTTCTTTTCACTCTCAATCGCGCTTTTGTTCGCGGTGATGGCGGATCGGCATATCAAGGGCCATCAGATTTTCACCACGTTGCTGATCTGGCCCTACGCCGTGGCCCCGGCCATTGCAGGCGTTTTGTGGATGTTCCTGTTTCACCCGTCCCTTGGCATACTGGGGCGCGGCCTCCAGAGTTTGGGCGTTGACTGGAACCCGCTTCTGGATGGCAATCAGGCTATGGGGCTGGTGGTAATCGCTGCTGTCTGGAAGCAGATAAGTTACAATTTCCTGTTTTTTCTGGCCGGTTTGCAGGCTATCCCCAAAAGCGTCATCGAGGCTGCAACCATTGATGGTGCGCGGCCATTGCGACGGTTCTGGACCATTGTCTTTCCGCTGCTTTCGCCCACCACATTCTTCCTGCTGGTCGTCAACATCGTCTATGTCTTCTTTGATACCTTCGGCATCATCGACACGGTGACGGGCGGCGGGCCATCGAAAGCCACGACAACGCTCGTCTACAAGGTTTATCATGATGGCCGGGGCGGCGCTGATCTTGGCGGATCGGCAGCACAGTCCGTGATCCTGCTGGGCATGGTGATCATCCTCACTGCCATCCAGTTCAAGTACATCGAGCGCAAGGTGAACTACTGACATGGTGGAGAACCGCACCTTTGGCGACAGGCTCGCCTATATCATCCTCTCCATCGGGGTGCTGATCGTGGCCTTTCCGGTCTATCTGACCTTCGTCGCCTCCACCTGGGATGCGGCGACGATAATAAATGGACAGATGCCGCTTTATCCCGGCCCGTATTTCTTTGAGAACTACTACCGCATCCTGTTTGTCGGCACTTCCGGCACCACGCGCGAGCCGGTCCTCAACATGATGTTCAACAGCCTCGTGATGGCACTGGCGATTGCGGGCGGCAAGATTTTTATCTCAATTCTCTCGGCCTATGCGGTGGTCTATTATCGCTTTCCCTTCCGCATGATCGCATTCTGGCTGATCTTCGTCACACTGATGCTGCCGGTCGAGGTGCGCATCTTCCCGACATTCAAGGTGGTATCTGATATCGGCTTTCTGGATACCTATCAGGGCCTTGCCATACCGCTCATTGCCTCTGCGACAGGCACACTGCTCTTCCGCCAGTTTTTCATGACCATTCCCGATGAGTTGCTCGAAGCCTCGAAAATTGACGGAGCTGGTCCCTTCCGTTTCTTCAAGGATACGGTTCTGCCGTTGTCTATGACCACGATTGCCGCACTCTTCGTTATCCAGTTCATCTATGGCTGGAACCAGTACCTCTGGCCGTTGCTGATCACGACGAAGGATTCGATGCAGACCATTGTCATCGGCATCCGCAAGATGATCGTAACGGCTGACGCGCTTACCGAATGGCAGCTTGCCATGGCAACTGCCGTGCTGGCCATGCTGCCGCCTGTACTCGTTGTGGTGTTGATGCAGAATCTCTTCGTCAAGGGCCTGGTAGACCAGGAGAAATGATATTATGGCGACTGTAAAAATCGACAATATCCGCAAGGTCTATGCCGGCAATGTCGAGGCTGTGAAGGGTGTTTCGGTTGATATTCCCGATGGCTCATTCACCGTGCTTGTGGGTCCCTCAGGCTGCGGAAAATCCACGCTCCTGCGCATGGTTGCCGGCCTTGAGACGATCACCACCGGCACGTGTTCCATCAGCGGTCGCGTGGTCAATGAAGTCGAGCCGTCCGAGCGTGATATTGCCATGGTGTTCCAGAACTACGCGCTTTATCCCCATATGAGCGTTTACGACAACATGGCCTACGGACTGCGCAACCGGAAGACTCCCGAAGCCGAGATCGATGCACGCGTGAACGAGGCTGCACGCATTCTGGCAATAGAACCGTTCCTGCAGCGCCGCCCACGCCAGCTTTCAGGCGGGCAACGCCAGCGCGTTGCCATGGGCCGGGCCATCGTGCGCAAACCGCAGGTTTTCCTGTTTGACGAGCCGCTGTCCAACCTTGATGCAAAGTTGCGGGTGCAGATGCGTGTCGAGATCAAGAAGCTCCAGCGGTCACTGGGCGTTACAGCCATCTATGTCACCCATGATCAGGTGGAAGCCATGACGCTGTCCGAACAGCTTGTGGTGATGAACGGTGGCCGCATCGAGCAGATCGGCTTGCCCACCGATGTCTACAAACGGCCGCAGACGACCTTTGTGGCGAGCTTTATCGGCTCTCCCCCCATGAATATGCTGGACGGTGAGATTCAAGGTGGGCAGGCGCTGGTTGGCGATCTCAAACTGCCCGCACCGGATTTGCCGGCAGGCATGGCCGATGGCACCAAGATCATCGTTGGACTGCGGCCTGAAGACATCGTGGTGGCGGATGCGCGTGACCGCAGCGTGACGGCAGACATCGAGTTCGTGGAAGAACTGGGTGCCACGCGCCTGCTGCATGGTCGCTTTGCCGGTCAACCTGTCATCATGCAGGTGCAAGCCTCCCACGCTGTCAACGGCAGTGGCAAGGTCGGATTTTCCGTTGCAGCCGCCGACATCCATGTCTTTGATGCGGGCACGGGTAACAGATTGAACTGACGCCAAAAATTAACGGCGAGAACTGACGGCGAGAACTGACGGAAAGAACTGACGGATAGAATGGATATGAGCGGTATTGCTGTGATCGGCAACTTTGAAAGTACGCCCGTGAGTGAGGTGACGTTGACATGCGCCTCGGGGGCCGTGGCAAAGATTATGACCTGGGGCGCTGTTTTGAGGGATTTGCAAATCCCTCACAAAGGCAAATTACAGCGCGTCGTTCTGGGGTTTGATACCTTCGATCCCTACCCGCAACACTCACCGCACTTCGGGGCCATTGCCGGTCGCTTTGCCAACCGCATCAACCGTGGTTCATTTCGGCTTGAAGGTAAAAAGATTCAGCTCTCGCTAAACCAGAACGTTCCACCCGGCCCTGCTGGCACGCCCAGGCACCATCTGCACGGCGGAAAGACAGGCTTTGGAAAACAACACTGGACCATTGCAAGGACGACAGACGACAGCGTGACGCTGGTGCTGGTTTCGCCTGATGGTGATGAGGGCTACCCCGGCACACTGACCACGACCTGTGTCTATACCTTGCTTGACCCGGGGACATTGCGGGTTGAGCTGACAGCGACCACGGATAAGCCAACCATCGTCAATCTGGCCCATCACAGCTATTTCAACCTTGATGGATCAGCCGACATCAAGGACCATTATCTCAGCATCGACAGCGCCTATCGCACGCCGACGGACAAGGACCTGATCCCGTCCGGTGAGATCGTTGCCGTATCGCGCACGCCTTTCGATTTTCGCAAGGCAAAGCCCATGGCCGTGATGCATAGGGATGAACGGATGCGGTTTGACGCCAACTTCGTGCGGGCCGACAGTGGTTTTGGCCGCTGCGCCCGGGTTGAAAGCAGATTGAATGAACTCAGCCTGGAGTGCTGGACGGACCAGCCTGCGGTACAGTTCTATGATGGGGCCAAGATCAATGTGAAGCCCAAGGGATTGGGCGGGGCAAGCTACGGTGCCTTCGGTGGCTTCTGTCTGGAACCACAGATCTATCCCGACAGCCCCAACCGCCCGCACTTCACCAATGCCGCGCTTTGGCCCGGTGAAGTCTATACCCAGCTCACGGAATATCGTTTCGGCTAGGGTGTTCCGTCAGTCAGGAACGCCATATGGATCATACAGGGTAGGATACCGCGCCATCATGTCGCTTTACACTACAGCCCTTGACCGCAATCCGGCGAACTTCCAACCGCTGACGCCCCTGTCATTCCTCAGCCGCGCCGCGAAGGTCTGGCCTGACCATATTGCCGTGATTCACGGCCAATCACGTCTGAATTACCGGGATTTCGAGCAACGTTGCCGCAAACTCGCATCGGGCCTGCAAAAACGGGGTATAGGCAAGGGAGACACGGTCTCCGTGCTGTTTGCCAACACGCCTGCCATGCTTGAAATGCATCATGCCGTACCGATGCTGGGGGCGGTACTCAATGCCATGAACACGCGGTTGGATGCGACAACTATCGCCTTCATGCTAGACCATGCCGAAACGAAGCTCTTCATCGTGGACCGCGAGTTTGCCCCACTCGCGCAGGCGGCACTCGCCCTTTCGCTTAACCAGCCCGTTCTGATGGACCATGATGATCCGGAATTTCCTCATGCGGCATTTGCCATGTCCGGGCATCAACCGGTTGCGGCATACGAGTCGCTTGTGGCCTCCGGCGATGCGGCGTTCACCTGGAACTATCCCGCTGATGAATGGGATGCGATCACATTAAACTACACCTCTGGCACCACCGGCAACCCGAAGGGCGTGGTCTATTCGCACCGCGGGGCTTATCTCATGTGCTTTGCCAACACCTTGGCAGCAAGCATCCAGCCGCATCCGGTCTATCTCTGGACCCTGCCGATGTTTCATTGCAACGGCTGGTGCTTCCCGTGGACATTGTCAGCCATTGGCGGCACCCATGTCTGCCTGCGTTGGGTGCGGGCAAAAGCCATGTTTGACGCCATGGCCGAATACAAGGTGACGCATCTTTGTGGCGCACCCATCGTCATGAGCGCATTGCTGGCGGCAAAACCCGATGAAAGGCGCGCCCTGCCGGGCCGCGTCAGTTTCATCACCGCAGCCGCCCCGCCGCCGGAAGCGGTTCTTGCCGCCATGGCGGAGGAAGGTTTTGATGTCACCCATGTCTACGGCCTGACAGAGGTTTATGGTCCCGCTGTCGTCAACACCTGGCAGGGTGCCTGGAATGATCTGCCCAAAGACAGGCAGGCGCAATTGAAAGCCCGGCAGGGCGTCAACTATCCCGGCCTTGAGGACCTTGCCGTTATGGACCCCCTGACCATGGTTCGGGTTCCAGCAGACGGGGCAACCATGGGCGAGGTGATGTTTCGCGGCAATATCGGGATGAAGGGCTATCTCAAGAATCCTGCTGCCACGGCCGAGGCTTTTGCCGGAGGCTGGTTCCATTCCGGCGATCTCGGCGTCATGCATCCTGATGGCTATATCCAGCTTAAGGACCGCTCGAAGGATATAATCATATCAGGCGGAGAAAACATCTCCTCCATAGAGGTGGAAGATGCGCTTTACAGGCATCCGTCTGTGGCCTTTGTTGCCGTTGTGGCGCGACCTGACAGCAAGTGGGGCGAACATCCTTGCGCCTTCATAGAACTGAAACCGGGACTTATGGCAACGAGCATGGAGATCATTGCATTCTGCAAGACACATCTGGCGGGATACAAGGTGCCACGAACGGTTGTCTTTGCTGAACTGCCGAAGACCTCGACGGGCAAGATACAGAAATTTCTCCTGCGTGACAGGGCCAAGGCGCTATGAGCAGTCCACACAAGCCAGCAAGATTAACAAACTTTCATCCCATGGTTGTTTTGCGGTAAAACCCTTTGATCCACTGTGACCGTCCGGCTTGGCTTTCACCCTTGAAAGCGGGTCAAGGGAGGAACAGATGATCCGGTTTATGGGCCTGGTTTACGCCGCACTGACGGCAGTGTTCATTGGACTTGCACCCGTTCCATCCGCACAGGCGGCCCCCGTTCTCATGGGCGGCGGCGCCATCATCCGTGATACACTTCCCCAAACAACCGAGCTTGTGCGCCGGGGCGGACGGGGTGGATTCAGAGGTGGCGGACGGGGGTTCAGGGGCGGATTTCGCGGCGCCCGCTCCTTCAGGGGTGGACATTATCGTCAGGCGCGCTTTCATCGGCCATACCGCCCTTACAGAGGTTATCGCCGCGCCTACCGTCCGGCCTTTTATGGCTCGCCCTATGCTTACGGCGCAGGCTGCTTCATCCGCCCGGCGCGCTACATCTGGACAGCCTACGGCTACCAGTTGCGGCCAGCCCGGCGCGTCTGTCGTTACTGAGATCTGCCGTTACTAAAATCTGCCGCTATTCAGGACTGTCTTTATCGCGGCAGCAACATGGGACCGGGTTGCATGCTCAATGCGGCCCTGCCCTTGTGCAACGCTTCGCCATCAGGTGTGAAGCCGCCATCCATTGTGTGAAGCACAAGTGGTGGCAGCAGTATGAGAGGCGCCCGTGATCCGGCGGTGGCCGCCACGAGAATGCGTGTCGCTGCCGAGTCTGTCTTGGGCTGAACCGGGCGGATGACAATGCCACCAGCCCGCCGCGGCATGGCAGCCAGCACATCTGTCAGACGATCAGCCCTGTGGATCAGGGTCAGATGACCGCCATCTTTCAGCAGGCGTACGGCCATTGTCAGCCAGTCTGCAAGATCGCCGCCTTGCATGGCATGAGCCGTCTGCTTCAGCTTTGAAGGCGATTTGCGCCCGCGCAGCACCTGATCATAGGGTGGATTGGTGGCGACGGCATCGAAACCCTGGTCAGCCAATGCTGCTTCTTTCAGCACTGCCTTTCGATCAAACAGGTCAACTGTCACCAGGGTGGTCGTGGTTTCCTGCTGTGCCATAGCGATGTTATGCCCTGCGCAAGCGGCGAAATCAGCATCCCGCTCCACCATAACGACGCTGCTGGCCCCTGCCATGCGAAGCGCCAGACCCACCGCACCAATGCCGCTGCCCAGATCGCAGACCCGCCCGGCAGCGGGCGTTGCAGCCGCCAGCAGCAGTGCATCCGTACCGATACGATGGCCACGGGCGGGCTGACGCAACAGCAACCGCGCGTCCAGAAACCAGTCATCGGTGTGCGCCATCAAGAGCTTGCTCAAGGCCTTTCCCCGTTGCGGCATCACGGCCTGTTGCAAGCCATGGCCTGTCCATGCCATTTTCATGTCAGATTATTATCGCGTCTTGCAAAAAGAAACGAGGCATGCGTGGGCATTGTTGTCGCATTTGAAGAAAAACCCAGTCCGTCCGGCATTGATGCGCTGGTGCAGTTGACTCAAGGCGATATGGACCGTGTCAATGCAACGATCCTGCTACGCACCGGGTCAGACGTTGCCATGATACCGGAAGTGGCCAATCACCTGATTTCATCAGGTGGCAAGCGCTTGCGACCCATGCTGACTTTGGCAGCTGCGCGGTTGTGCAACTATGCGGGAGACGGGCACCTCAAACTTGCTGCATCCGTTGAATTCATGCACACGGCCACGCTGCTGCATGATGATGTGGTGGACGAAAGCGACATGCGCCGGGGCAAACCGGCGGCCCGCAAGGTCTGGGGCAATGAGGCAAGTGTTCTGGTTGGTGATTTTCTGCTCGGTCAGGCCTTCAAGATGATGGTCGAAGTGGGATCATTGCCCTGTCTTGATGTGTTGTCGACTGCCGCAGCCGTTATTGCCGAGGGAGAGGTGATGCAACTGGCCGCAGCCAAGAATCTCGCAACATCGGAGGACGAGTATCTGGCTGTCATCCGCGCCAAGACAGCTGCCCTGTTTGCGGCGGCCTGTGAAGTGGGCCCGCTGGTGGCCAACGAAAGCAAGGAGGCCGTCACGGCTTGCCGCAGCTATGGTTCCAACCTGGGCATCGCCTTTCAGTTGATGGACGATGTACTCGACTATGGCGGCACCACTGCCAAACTGGGCAAGAATGTTGGCGATGATTTCCGCGAAGGCAAGATCACATTGCCGATCGTTCTGGCCTATCGCCGGGGTGACGCAACAGAACGCAGCTTCTGGAAAACCGCCATCGAGAATGGCGATGCCACGGATGCCTCCTTCGACAAGGCGCTAGGCCTGCTGCGCAAACACCGCTCACTGGAGGACACCGTGGAACGCGCCCGCCATTACGGGGCGATGGCCAAGGACGCGCTTGGTATTTTCCCGGCCTCGCCCATGAAATCGGCGATGGTCGAAGTCGTGGATTTCTGCATTAGCCGATCAGTCTGAATTTGTGATCAGTCTGAACTGGTCGACATCAACCAGTCCCCTGTCAGTCAGCTTGAGATGGGGAATGACAGGCAGGGGCAGAAAGGCCACCTGCAGGAAAGGCTCGGGCAGGGTGCAGCCAAGGGTCTTTGCGGCAGCGCGCAAGGTCAGCAGCTTTGATCGGACCCCTTCAAAATCGAGCGTGCTCATCAAGCCCGCTACGGGCAAGGCCAGTTCCGCAAGAATTTCACCCTCGGCCACGACAACAAATCCACCCTGAAGTGCTGCGAGACGGTTTACGGCAAGCCCCATATCAGCATCGTCCACGCCCACAACCGTGATGTTGTGGCTGTCATGCCCGACGGATGAGGCTATGGCACCCCGTTGCAGGCCAAACCCATGCACGGCAGCCACCGCTACGTTGCCATTCTTGCCATGCCGCTCGATGACAGCCACCTTGATGATGTCCTGATCCTTGTCGACGCCAGACGGGGGAACAGGGCGCTTCAGATGCCCGGTGATGATCCGGCCCGGAACGACGCCAATCACCGGCGTATCAAGACCATGGTGCGTTGCGACAAAATCGGAAGCGGAAACCGGCCTGGCATGCATGCTTTCTAGCCCAACAGGTTTAACTTCCTTGCGCCCGGCAAACAGCGCTGGCGTCACGGGCCGTCCCCCCGCGATAACCTCGGAGACGCGGCAATCCTCCAATGCTCCCTCAAGGAGCACAATATCAGCCCGGTAGCCCGGTGCGACAAGGCCACGATCAGTCAATCCGAACAGACGTGCCGCACTCACCGTTGCCACGCGGTAGACATGCAAAGGCGGTGCGCCATTTCGGATCGCCTCGCGGATGATGAAATCAAGATGGCCTTCTTCTGCCACATCCAATGGATTGCGGTCGTCTGTGCAGAAAGCCAGGAATGCCGATGTTTCTGCTGATATCAAGGGTGTCAATGCATGAAGGTCCTTGGAAACGGAGCCTTCCCGGATGAGAATCGCCATGCCCTTGCGCAGCTTTTCCAACGCTTCCGCGACAGATGTCGTCTCGTGATCCGTGCGGATGCGGGCCGCAAGATAAGCGTTCAGCGCCGTGCCTGAGAGCAATGGCGCATGGCCATCGATATGGCCGTCCTGCCACATCTCAAGTTTCGCCAGAACTTCAGGAGCGGCATGAATGACACCGGGGAAATTCATGAATTCAGCCAAACCCAATGCCTTGGGATGGGCGCGAAACGGCGCGAGATCAGCGGCATCGAGCCGTGCACCCGAGGTCTCCAGATCGGTGGCCGGCACACAGGAAGACAGCATGACACGCAGATCCATCACCGTGGCCTCGGCGCAGGCCAGTGCATAGCGGATGCCCTCCGCTCCCAACACATTGGCGATCTCGTGCGGGTCCCAGATCGCCGTTGTCACGCCGTGTGGCAGCACACAGCGGTCATACTCCATGGGAGTCAGCAGCGATGATTCCACATGAAAATGCGTGTCGATGAATCCTGGAACAACTATCCTACCTGCACCGTCAATCTCCTGCACACCCCCATAGGAGGCGTAGGTGCCCACGATGCGGTCCCCGCAGATGGCGATGTCCGTTGGCGTCAACGCCCCCGTGACCAGATCATAGAGCCGTACATTCCGGATCACGAGATCAGCCGGTTCGCGCGCCGCGCCCTGCGCAATCATGGTGGCAAGTGGTCTCGTGCTCATGACCCATGAATGCGCGGAACCGGAAGCAGGTTCAAGCCCGTTGTTTTGCCTGGCGCAAAAGTGAGGCGTACCGATTGCAGATCAATGCCCTGCCGTCTTATGGTTGCAATGATCATTGCACGCCGGAGCCAACAGTCATGCTCAAAACCATCGTAACTGCTTTTGCCGCGCTCTGCCTCGGCTTTGTGCCTGTCCCGGCGCAGGAAAAGATCGTCAATATCTATAACTGGAACGACTATATCGACCCCAAGGTGCTGGAGGATTTCACCAAGGAAACCGGCATCAAGGTTGTCTACGATACCTATGACAACAACGAGATTGTCGAGACCAAGATGCTGGCGGGCAAATCCGGTTATGACATCGTGGTGCCGTCAGCGCCGTTTTTGCAGCGCATGGTGGCGGCGAAGGTCTTCATGCCGCTTGACCGCGCCAAACTCTCGAACCACAAAAATCTCTGGCCGGAGATCATGGAGCGGTTGAAAGCCTATGATCCGGGCAACACCCATGCCGTGCCCTATCTCTGGGGTACCATCGGTCTTGGTGTGAATGTCGCCAAGGTTAAGGAACGCCTTGGTGGCAGCATTCCCCAAAGCTGGGACTTGCTGCTTGATCCCAGGATTTCAGGCAAACTGAAAGACTGCGGCATCCATGTGCTGGACGGTCCAGAGGACGTGCTGCCCAATGTACTGCGTGCCTTGAAACTGGACCCCAACTCCAAGAACCAGAGCGATATCCAGAAAGCGGGCGATGCCGTGTTCCGCGTCCGGGATGTCGTGCGCAAGTTCCATTCCTCCGAGTATATCAATGGCCTTGCAGGCGGCGATATCTGCATGGCACTCGGCTTTTCGGGCGATATCCTGCAGGCCCGCAAACGCGCCAAAGAGGCCGGCAATGATGTCGAGATCGATTACATTATCCCGCGTGAGGGCGCGCAGATGTGGTTCGATTCCTTCGTTATCCCAAAGGATGCCCCCAATGCCGAGAATGCGCATGTGTTCATCAACTACATGCTACGCCCGGATGTGGCGGCGGCCAATTCAAATCTGGTGGAATATGCCAACGCCAACCTTTCCTCCCGCACCCTTATCAAGCCCGAGGTGAGCAACAATCCGAGTGTCTATCCCAGCGAAGAGGTGATGAAACGCCTGTTCACCAACACCGCCTTTGATGACAAGTTGCAACGTGTGGTGACCCGTATCTGGACACGGGTGAAAACAGGTAAATAAGCGTTTAAACTCTCTTCTCGGAACTGCGGCACAGATCATTCACCACGCAGCGATGACAGTCCGGGGCGCGGGCCTTGCAGGTGTATCGTCCGTGCAGGATTAACCAGTGGTGCGCATGAAGTGCATAGTCTGGTGGGATGCGTACCATCAACCGTTCCTCGATTTCCTCCGGCGTGCGCCCGATGGCGAGGGGCAGTCGGTTTGCAACGCGGAAGACATGCGTATCCACTGCCATGGTGGGAATACCAAAAGCCATGTTCAGCACCACATTGGCTGTCTTGCGCCCCACGCCGGGCAACGTCACCAGATAATCCCGGTCAGCGGGCACCACGCCGTCCTTTTCGCGCAGCAACTTCTCGGACAGCAGAATCACGTTCTTCGCCTTGTTGCGATAAAGCCCGATGGTCTTGACGTGCTCGCGCACGGCATCTTCCCCCAAGGCAAGCATTTTCTGCGGTGTATCGGCTATGGCAAACAAAGCCCGCGTCGCCTTGTTGACGCCAGAATCAGTAGCCTGTGCTGACAGCACCACTGCCACGAGCAAGGTGAAGGCATTGACATGCTCCAGCTCACCCTTGGGTTCAGGCTCGATAGCGTGCAAACGGCTGAAAAATACTGTCAGGTCAGCATCAGACAGCAAGGTCGGCATTGAACCGCCCTTCACCCTGCCTGCTTTGGCAATTTCGGCGGCACCGCGAAAGTCTTTCGCAGATGGAGTGAGATTGACCGGTTCCGGGGCTGCGGCGCTTGGCCTCGGCTGTCGGGCGGAAATCAGTGGTCTGATGGGCTTTTCTGTGGGCATGATCCGGATATAGTATGGGTCATGACTGGAAACAGCCCGAATCTTGCGATGTCCACCGCGTCAGACGAAATTGTCTTTCGCGCCCGCCTTTCGCCGCACAGATCGCTGGGCCGCACGGGGCAGATCATCCTGTTCACCTGTATCATCGGTGCGACCTGTGTATTGTCCATCCCGTTCTACCTGGTGGGTGCCTTGCCGGTCGTTGGTTTCTTCGGCCTTGATGTGTTGCTGCTGTGGATCGCCTTCCGTGTTTCCAACAACAGGGCGCGGGCCTACGAGGAGCTTGTACTGTCCCATGTGGAATTGCTGTTCCGGCGCATGACATGGCAGGGCCGCTTGCGCGAATGGCGGTTCAATCCGCTCTGGGTGAAACTGGCCCGTGAAGACCACGAGGAGTTCGGAACGCAATGGATTGCCCTCCAGGAAGGTCAACGCCGGGTTGAGATGGCTGCCTTCCTGGGTGCGGAAGAAAAGGCTGACTTCGCCGGAGCGCTGTCTCAGGCGCTCGTTGTAGCGCGACGCGGGGCAAGAACTTGATAACCTGACATCCATAACCGTTTTCGGGTGGTTATGGTCTTGCAAGACTTCTAGGTTCGGATCAGATAAATGATCGGGAGCCATACCATGCTCATGAAACTTGCAGACGAACCGCTGCACATGCCGGCGGGCGACGGATCGGACTATGACCGCATTCGACGGGCACTGGAATACATCACGTTGCGTTGGCGGGATCAGCCAAGCCTTGATGATGTGGCTGCACATGTCGATCTGTCGCCATCGCATTTTCACCATCTGTTTCGCCGCTTTGCCGGCCTGACACCCAAGGCTTTTTTACAGGCCATCACGCTGGATAACGCCAAGCTGTTGCTGAAAGACAGCGCCAGCGTGCTGGATGCCACCTATGAGGTTGGCCTGTCCGGGCCGAGCCGCCTCCACGACCTGTTCGTCACCCATGAGGCGATGTCACCTGGCGAGTGGAAAACGGGCGCCGCGGGCCTGACCTTGACATTCGGTTATGCCCAATCTCCTTTCGGTGAGGCGCTGGCCGTAATGACGGAACGTGGTCTCGCCGGCCTCGGCTGGGTCGATGACAAAACCCACGCCGGTCGCGCCAGCGATTCGGGCAAGCCTGCCGGAGGGCGTGGGGGGGCCATGGCTGACATGGTGCGCCGATGGCCTCATGCGCGGTTTATCGAGGATACTGCCAAGGCTGCGCAAACTGTCGGGCGCATCTTTGATCCCGCCCGTTGGCAACACGATCAACCGCTCAACGTTGTGATGCTTGGCTCGGATTTCGAGGTACGTGTCTGGTCGGCGCTTCTCAAGATCCCCATGGGCCGCGCCACGACTTACGGCGATGTGGCCAACCACATCGGCAAACCCTCGGCAGCGCGTGCCGTCGGTGCGGCGGTGGGGCGCAATCCTGTCAGTTTCGTGGTGCCCTGTCACAGGGTGCTTGGCAAATCAGGCGCCTTGACAGGCTATCACTGGGGTCTGACGCGCAAGCAGGCTATCCTGGGCTGGGAAGCCGGGCAGGTCAGCGTATGACAGTCAGTACGCCAACACACGCTCCAGCCAGTCCTTGATCTCCATGAACCAGGCAGGATTGGTGTGGTGATCACCGCCATGCAGGCACAAAACCAGGCTCTTGCCACTGCCACAGGTGTCATTGAAAGTGCAGGTGAGCGGCCCGCGCCGTTGCTGACGGGTTGGCTCACCCAAACAGGCGTGGGCGAGTCTCATGGTCGCAAAAGCCTCACGCACATCGCCTTGCTTCCAGCGGTCCCGCAGGTTGCGGCCGTTCATTGGCATCACGGTGTCGGCTGTGCCGTGAATATGTAGCAGCGGTTTTGGCGACACGGTACATGTTTTGGGCATGGGTTGCCACCAAACGCCTGCCACCGGCAGAAAAGCACTGAAGCGTGCATCCCCGCGACAGGCGATTTCCCAGACAACCGATGCGCCTTGGCTGAAACCCGAGGCAACAATGCGTGCCGGATCAATGGGGTACCTTGCAGTCAGATCATCAAGAAGCGCTTTTGTATAGCCTAGTTCATCCCTCCGGCCCTCTCCGGGTGATCCAGGCGTTGACCAGCTTTCCTGCACACCTTGAGGCGCAACAAACAGGAAGCCCAGTGCATGCACGGCTTCAGCAAGTTCCTTGTAAGCCGCCATCTCGGCCGCGCTGGACCTGTGTCCATGAAAGAACAGGAAAGCCCCTATCGGTTTCTTGCCATCCCATCCGGCTGGCGGCGATACCCTGTATTCCGCCTCTGGGCCAAGGCGACAGGGTGTATCCGGTCCGCAGGCCTGTGCAGATCCAGAATTGAGGCTTGTGAGCAGAAAAAATATGGCAAACAGACGAAACATCCCGTCATCTTATTTACGGACTTGCTGAAAGGCGCAAATCACGACTGCGTATCAGCAGATTGCAGTGGATGACTGGGCAAACAGTCACCTTGTCGACTCACAACACCGGCGAATCATGGTGGAAAGAATATAGATATAGTCGAAAGTGCATCCGTGATTGCCACCCTCACAGTTTTCTCCGGTCCGATGTTTGCGGGCAAAACCTCGGCGCTGATCAGCAGCATCAAGATTGCCATTGAGGGTGCTTCACGACCTGTTGTCATCATCAAGCCCGCAATGGACAGCCGTTTTGCCGATGCTGCCATTGTCACCCACGACGGTGTAAGCCATCTGGCCCTGCCTGTAGCATCTGCCCATGATGTTTTTGCCGCTGTCGCCACAGCCGCCGCAGAAGGCGATGCAGAAAAGGATACAGGCATTCATCTCTTTGTCGACGAGGTGCAATTCCTCGACAAGCCATACTTTGCCGGAGACTTTCACCTCGTGGTGCACAGCCTCTTGCAAGCGGGCCACACCGTGACTTGCGGAGGCCTGGATCTGGATTGGCGCGGCTTGCCCTTCGAGGTCACGGCGCGCCTGCTGGCGATGGCGGACCATGTGACCAAACTGACCGCCCGCTGCAACGTCACGGGGCAACCGGCCCAGAAGACCTACAAGCGTGTGGTGGATGACAGCCGTGTTGCACTGGGGGCAGCCGAAACCTATGAGGCGCGCAGCAACGGTGCCTGGGAGGGTGTAGACCGCAAAAGTGTTGCGGCAGCCCATCCTGCCCTTGTGGCGCGGTCTTCGTGACCTTTCAGCTGCTAGCATGGCTTGATCTGCTTGGTGTTGCGGTCTTTGCCATAACTGGCGCCCTGGTCGCCTCCCGCAAGCAGATGGATATTGTCGGCTTTGCCTTCCTGGGCACGGTGACAGGCATTGGCGGCGGTACGGTCCGCGATCTGCTGCTGGGGCAAACACCGGTTTTCTGGGTACAGCAGCCGGTCTATCTTATAGTGTGCATCGGGGCATCCACGCTGGTTTTCGCCCTCGCGCACCTGCCGGATTCGCGGTTGCGGTTGCTGATGTGGCTCGATGCGCTTGGTCTTGCCCTGTTCTGCGTTATGGGGGCTGAAAAAGCCCTGCCCCACGGTCCGGTCGTTGCCGCCACCATGGGGGTGATCACCGCCACCATGGGTGGCATGATCCGCGATATACTGGGCGGCGAAAGCCCGATAATTCTGCGGCGAGAGATCTATGCGACGGCAGCCTTGGTTGGCGCGATCATCTTTTTGCTCGGGACACTCGTCTTTGGCCGCGAGGGCGCATTGATCGCCGGATTCCTGGCAGCGCTCGTATTGCGCGGCCTGGCCCTGTCCCGTGGCTGGTCCTTGCCAGTCTATCGATCAAGAACAGCCCGCAGGCCGGACGAAGTGGGCTTGTAGCTGTTTTCGGCAATCACACTCTTGTGAGCCGTCGAACCAGCCCCTATATCCCGGCCATTCAACAAATCCGCGTTGCTACGGGACGTGGGGACAACGCCAGCTTCAAAGGGGCATACCATGGGTAAAGTTATCGGAATTGATCTTGGAACCACCAACTCCTGCGTGGCTGTCATGGACGGCGCGACGCCAAAGGTAATCGAGAATGCCGAAGGCGCGCGCACCACGCCGTCAATCGTCGCTTTCACGGATGATGGCGAGCGCCTTGTTGGCCAGCCTGCCAAGCGTCAGGGCGTCACCAATCCGGAGCGCACTTTCTTTGCCATCAAGCGCTTGATCGGCCGCACCTATAACGATCCGATGACACAGAAGGACAAGGGTCTTGTGCCCTACAAGATCGTCAAGAACGCCAATGGCGATGCCTGGGTCGATTCGGATGGTCAAGCCTATTCACCATCGCAGATATCCGCCTTCACCCTGATGAAGATGAAGGAAACTGCGGAAGCGCACCTGGGTACGCCTGTCACACAGGCCGTGATCACGGTTCCTGCCTATTTCAACGATGCCCAGCGTCAGGCCACCAAGGATGCCGGTCGCATCGCGGGCCTGGAAGTTCTGCGCATCATCAACGAGCCGACAGCGGCGGCCCTTGCTTACGGTCTGGACAAGAAGTCATCCGGCACCATTGCGGTCTATGACCTTGGCGGCGGCACCTTCGACGTCTCGATTCTGGAAATCGGCGACGGTGTGTTCGAGGTAAAATCCACCAACGGCGATACGTTCCTGGGCGGTGAAGATTTCGACATGCGCCTTGTTGAGTATCTCGCTGACGAGTTCAAGAAAGAGCAGGGCATTGACCTGAAGAAGGACAAGCTCGCGCTGCAGCGCCTGAAGGAAGCGGCTGAAAAAGCCAAGATCGAATTGTCATCCACGGCGCAAACCGAAATCAACCTGCCCTACATTACGGCAGACGCCTCCGGTCCCAAGCACCTGACCTTGAAGCTCAGCCGCGCCAAGTTCGAGAGCCTTGTCGATGATCTGGTGCAACGCACCATGGAACCTTGCAAGAAGGCCCTCAAGGATGCAGGCCTGACAGCTGGCGATATTGATGAAGTGGTGCTGGTCGGTGGCATGACACGCATGCCCAAGGTACAGGAGATTGTGAAAAACTTTTTCGGCAAGGAGCCTCACAAGGGCGTTAACCCCGATGAAGTGGTGGCGATCGGTGCCGCAGTTCAGGCGGGCGTCCTGCAAGGCGATGTCAAGGATGTGCTGTTGCTCGACGTGACGCCGCTGTCATTGGGCATCGAAACATTAGGGGGCGTTTTCACACGCCTCATTGACCGCAACACCACGATCCCTACCAAGAAATCACAGGTATTCTCGACTGCCGAGGACAACCAGACGGCTGTTACCATCCGTTGCTTCCAGGGCGAGCGTGAAATGGCGCAGGACAACAAGATATTGGGCCAGTTCGATCTCATGGGTATTCCACCCGCACCCCGTGGCATGCCACAGGTGGAAGTGACCTTCGACATCGACGCTAACGGCATTGTCAATGTCTCTGCCAAGGACAAGGCGACCAACAAGGAACAGCAGATCCGCATTCAGGCCTCCGGTGGTCTGTCGGATGCTGATATCGAGAAGATGGTGAAGGAAGCAGAAGCCAACGCCTCGGATGACAAGGCCCGCCGCGAGATGGTGGAAGCCAAGAACCAGGCTGAATCGCTCATCCATTCCACCGAGAAATCGCTGAAGGAATACGGCGAGAAGATTGGCACGGCGGACAAGGAAGCGGTGGAGAATTCCATCACTGCGCTGCGTGATGCACTCGCCAAGGACGATGTGGAAATGGTGAAAGCCAACACCAATGACCTGATGCAGGCCTCGATGAAGATAGGCGAAGCCATGTACAAGGCACAGTCAGACGAAGCTGCCAAGGCCGATGCCGAAGCGGATATGGCAAAAGAAGCCGGTGGCAAGAAATCCGACAAGGATGATGTCATCGACGCGGACTTCAAGGAAGTGAAAGACGAGAAGAAGAAGGCCTGATGTCATCCTGGAATGGGGAGGAGGGTCTGACCCTTCCCCCATTGCGTCTTTGCTGCTAAACACTTCCTATGTGATCTGTGAGCCTTTAACCTGCTGGTTCAGGAGAAATATCATGTTTATCCAGACAGAAGCGACACCCAATCCCGCAACCCTCAAGTTCCTGCCCGGACGCGATGTGATGGGCGATGGCACCCTGGAAATGCGCGACGCTCAGGCTGCCGCTGCACAGTCTCCCCTAGCGGAAAAATTGTTTGCGGTTGAGGGTGTGACCGGCGTGTTCTTTGGTGGTGATTTCATCACTGTGACCAAGGGCGAGGCGGAATGGGCGCACATGCGGCCCGCCATTCTCGGCGCCATTATGGAACATTACATGTCCGGTGCGCCAATCATGAAGAGCGGTGCGACAGCCGACTCCGATGATGGCGAGGAATTTTTTGCACCGGAAGACGCCGAGACAGTTTCGACGATCAAGGACCTGCTCGAAACACGCATCCGCCCTGCCGTCGCAGGTGATGGGGGTGATATCACCTTCAAAGGCTTCAAGAATGGCGTGGTTTATCTCACCATGAAGGGCTCATGCGCGGGGTGCCCGTCCTCCACTGCGACCCTGAAGCACGGCATCCAGAATCTGCTGCGCCACTTCCTGCCTGATGTACAATCGGTCGAAGCGGTCGTCTGACAACATAATTCACCATTGCGGGCTTCATTTCAGCGGTGATCTGTAGCAAAGCTGTGGCAATGGATCGTTCAAACCTCAAATCGCATGCACGTCGCGTTCTGGCTATTGATACGGCCCTTGGCGCATGCTCCGTTGCCGTCATCGAGGACGGGCGCCCCTTGCCTGTCGCATTTGACAGTGAAATCATGGCAAAAGGCCATGCTGAAGCGCTAATGCCGATGATCGAACGGGTGATGGACCAGGTTGATGGCGGCTTTGCCTCGCTGGAGCGCGTGGCGGTCAGCATTGGTCCGGGCAGTTTCACCGGCCTGCGCATCGGCATATCAGCCGCACGCGCCATTGGTCTGGCCGCCGAAATCCCGGTGGTTGGTGTCTCGACACTGGCCGCTTATGCCGCACCCTTGATTGATGGCAATCAGCCCGGTGTCATCGCTGTTGGCATAGATGCCCGTCATGGCGCATTGTTTTTTCAGGCTTTCACGGCGACAGGCCGCACGATCGTGCTGCCCCGTGTTATTGCTGTGAAAGAGGCAGGCCGTGCCATCGGTGCAGGTCCTGTGCGGCTAGCCGGCTCAGGCTCGGCCGCATTGGCAGTGGAGGCAATGGCGCTGGGCCTGAAAGCCACCATAGCCGATTTGAAGGCCGCACCGGACATTGTCTGGATCGGGCGGTTGGGTCTTGCAACCGACCCTGCAACAGCCTCTGCCAAACCGCTTTATCTGCGCCCCCCGACAGCAGCACCCCAGGAGAGCAAAAGTGTTCCCCGGCGATAAACCAGCAGCGTCATCATGATTTTCGGATTTGGCCGCCCCCGTTCGCCGCTCAGCGTCCGCCCTGCGATGATGGCTGATGCGCGTGCGATGTCCCAGATTCACGCCGGGTCCTTTGACAGGCCATGGGGCTTGATGGAATTCGAGCGGATGCTGGCAGAGGAAAATATCCTGGCCCATGTGGCGATTGCCGAGGCGACCCGCAGCGAGGCACAGGGTTTTGTGCTGTCGCGTCTTGCATCGGATGAGGCGGAAATCCTGTCCATCGCTGTGGCACCAGGACGGCGCGGGGAAGGCCTGTCGGGAAAGTTGCTGACCGCTCACAGGGATATGCTGGCGCTGGCCCGGATTAAAACACTCTTTCTTGAGGTGGAGGAAGGCAACAGGCCCGCCTTGGCGCTTTATGCACGGCAAGGGTTTGGTGAGGTTGCCCGACGCAATGCATATTACAGCAAGGCCGATGGGTCCGCAGCCACGGCGCTCGTCATGCGCCGGAGCCTGTAGCGCCATGGCATCCTTCATCGATGATGTCAGCCAGCCGCGGGGGACATTGCGGCTTGTGATCGCCGGTGCAGCAATTCTGCTGCTGGCAGCCGTACTGTTCCCGTTTCAGTATGCGAGCTGGAAATTCAACTGGCGACTGGGACGCACAATTCCTCTGGTGTTTCACAGGACAGTCCTGCGCATTCTCAATATCCGGATCAAGGTCATTGGTGAGCCCGCGAAGGACCGACCCATGCTCATCCTGTCAAACCATGTCTCATGGATTGATATAATCGCCCTGGGATCGCTGTTTCCATTGTCATTCATCGCTAAATCCGAGGTTGAGGCCTGGCCGCTTTTCGGTCTCCTGGCCAAATTGCAGCGCTCGATCTTTGTGGACCGGACCCGCCGCAGCGCCACGAGGGAAATGACGGAAAGCATTGCCGAGCGTCTGGAAGAAGGCACGCCGATCGTTCTGTTTGCCGAATCGACCACATCAGACGGCAACCGCATCCTGCCTTTTCGATCGGCCCTCTTGGGTGCAGCGCGCGATGCCATCCTGTCCGACAGCCCGACGAAGCACGTCTGTCTGCAACCCGTAGCGCTTGCCTATCGCGGAGCAGACGGCCTGCCGACGGGGCGCATGGGTCGTGCCCGCATCGGCTGGTACGGCGATATGGACATGCTGCCCCATCTCGTTGGCATCCTGCGCGGCGGCGCACTGGACATGACCGTCAGCTTTGGCACGCCGCTCTCCTATGACCGCGAAGGCGACCGCAAGCAGTTGGCCAGGGAGGCCGAAAGCGATGTGCGCCGCATGATGGTGGAGGCGCTGACGGGGCGGAAGGCATTGGCTACCCCCGCGCCGCCAGAAACGCCTCGTGCTCCCTGATCAGATCGCCTGACAGCGCCTTGGCAATCAACGCCCTTGTGTTGGCGACACCGTAGATTGCGGCGAAGGACCCAAAGCGCGGGCCTTTTTCCTCACCCAACAAAATCTGGTAGAGCATGGAAAACCAGCTGCCGCCGACATTGAAGCCGCCATCCTTGTTGGGGGTGCGATAGGGATCGCGGCGGCCGATCTCGAGCACGGCATTCTGGATTTCGACGGGATCGGTGATGCCTGCCGCCGCCACATCATCCAGCTTCCGCATCAGGTCGGTCAGGGCAACGCGCTCGGCTTCATCCGGCATGCGGTATTTCTTTTCGGTTTTGACGAAATCCCTGAAGTAGCGCACGGCATAGCCGGCCATCTGATCGAGCCGCGGATGGGTGGCAGGATCAGCTCCCGGCGCATATTGCCGGATGAAGCCCCACAGCACATCCTTGTCCTCGGCATTGGCGACCGCCACAAGGTTCAGGAGCAGCGCGAACGACACCTGCGCGCGTGGCGCGTTGCCGCCCTCGCTGCCCGGCATGGTTTCAGGCGCGGGCGGTGCTGCGTCGTGAATGTGCCAGACCGGATTGCCAAGACGGTTTTTCCAGTCCTGACGTCCATAAGCATCCAGAAATTGCAGATACTCGTCCATGGCGCGGGGAATGACATCGAAATGGAGTTTCTTGGCTTCGCGCGGCTTCTGGTACATGAACAGCGACAGGCTTTCGGGCGAAGCATAGGTCAGCCATTCATCGATGGTCAGGCCATTGCCCTTGGACTTGGAAATCTTCTGGCCCTGCTCGTCCAGAAACAGTTCGTAATTGAATCCTTCGGGCGGCGGCGCATCCAGCGCCCGTGTGATCTGGCCCGAGAGCTTGACCGAGTCGATCAGGTCCTTGCCCGCCATTTCATAGTCAACACCCAAAGCCACCCAGCGCATCGCCCAGTCCGGCTTCCACTGCAACTTGCAATGTCCGCCAGTGACGGGGGATTCAAACCGCTCGCCGCTGTCAGGGTCCCGCCAGACGATGCTTCCTTCTGACACTTTCCACTCATCCACAGGTACCTGCATGACCATGCGCGTCCTGGGGTGGATCGGCAGGAACGGCGAATAGGTTGCGGCGCGCTCCTCACGCAAGGAAGCGAGCATGATCTTCATGATTGTTTCATGGCGCTCCAGCATCAGCAGCAAGGTCTTGTCGAAAGCACCTGCCTTGTAGCTCTCGGTGGAAGACTGGAAATCATACTGAAAGCCGAACTGATCGAGGAACTGGCGCAGCATGGCATTGTTGTAATGGGCAAAACTCTCGTGCGTGCCAAAGGGGTCCGGCACCTCTGTCAACGGCTTGCCCAGATGTTGTGCCAGCATCTCCTTGTTGGGCACGTTGTCGGGCACCTTGCGCAGGCCGTCCATGTCGTCCGAAAAGGCAATCAGGCGGGTTGGAATCTTGCCCTCGGTCAAGACTTCGAAGGCTCGGCGGACCATGGTGGTGCGGGCCACTTCGCCAAATGTGCCGATATGCGGCAGACCTGACGGGCCATAGCCTGTCTCGAACAGGACTTCCGGCTTGCCTGATTTTTTCTGACGCGCCACAAGTTTGCGTGCTTCCTCGTAAGGCCAGGAAAGCGAGGTTTGCGCAGCATCGGCCCGAGTCAGTGTCGAAAGGTCTGTCATGGTTTTCAAGTCATTCATGGTCGGGTTGAAATACGGCCATCAGCCGCAATGTCAAATAGCTTCGAGGCGTTAACGTGCAGCCGCAAGTGTTTCCATCTCGCGCAGAAAACTGCGGATGTGCTGGGCATTCACACCAAAATCATGCCGCCCAAAGCGTGAAACAGAGCGCAGGTCGACACGCGTTTCATTGGACCCGGGCTTGATACGAATGGTGATATCATCGGCAAAACGATAGATGAAAGATGTCGCCACAGCCTCGACACGACCATTGCCGGTCCTGCCTGCGGGATTGGCCACATCAACGATCTGCCAGCCAAGGTTGGTGGCGGCCCGCCGCACAAGAGCCATCACCTCTTCGGGTGGCTGCTCGATGACGGCACTCCTGAGATCGCCATAGGCCTCTTGCTGTTCCAAGCCATTCTGCCGGTCGTACTCTGGCGGGATATGCCCGCCACGCGCATCAAGCGCCACACGGGACCGGCCGAAGGAGGGCGGGTCAACAATATCCGTGGTGATATCCTTCAGCACGGGCAGGCGAGCCGCTGTCACGGCCATGAAGCCGGGCCAGACCAGCAGCAGCAGCGCCAGAATCAGGCCTTTGGCCGCACGACCCGTGCCAGCCGCACCACTTTGCCAGATGCGCGCAAAGGCCCCCAAAGCCGCAACGATGGCCAGAACGGCGGCAACGATACTGGCTGCCAGCAAAACCATGCCGTTGAGAACAGGAACCCCGCCAAACCGCACCGCAATGATGCTGAGCACGATAAGAGAGCAGCCCATCATGGCTAGCCACTGGCTGATGGCGGCAAGACGCGGAGCGGGTTCTATGACATAACGACGCATGGATTTGTGATGTCAGTATTGCGGGTAGCAGGTCAACAGCTTCATGTTCTTCAACAGCTTCAAGTTCTTCAACAGCTTCATGATTTGCAGATCGTCTTCATCGCCTGCCATTCGGCCGGAGAGAGGATGGGGCGGAGGGGGCCACGTGGCGCAAGGCGTTCGATTTCCGCCACCCGATCATCCGTGACCGGATGGCTCAGCAGCAGTTCTATCTGCCGCTCGCCCGGCATTTTGGCCACCCTTTGCAGAAAGCGCCCCAGCGCTTTGACGTCGCCACCTGCTTTTGCCATGGTTTCGATGGCAAACACATCAGCCTGCGCCTCATTCTCGCGGGAATAGCGGTTGCCGAGCAAAAACCTGGAAGCAATCACGATGGCACCGGCACCTGTAAAATCCCCCAGGAGTGTCCCCACCAGAAACGAGATACCACCAGCATGGATGATGCCGCGCATTGAATCGCGGTTGGCAACATGCCCCAACTCATGGGCCAATACACCCGCCACCTCATCGGCACTGTCAGCCTTCTCAATCAGGCCCCGCAGCAGAAAGATGGTGCCGCCCGGAATGGCAAAAGCGTTCTGCATGCCGGTATCAACCACGCGCACATTGACGCCGCCCGGCAAAGTCGCATGGGTAGTGAGGGTTGATACCATTTTTGCCAATGCATCCTTGCCCGCCCCGGGAGCCTCGCAGAGTTTGGTGGAGCCGCCTGTCAGCGAGCGCAGGACCTCTCCCTCGACGGCGCGGCCAAGCGCCACTTCGGTGCGCCACGGAACCAGCGGCGCAAGGCGCGTGGCCAGAGCGGGCACGCCGTAAAAGACGATCAGAAACAGGGACACAATGGCGGCAGATGACCAGAACAGTACCTTGCGCCGCAGGCTTTGCCGCTCGATATGGCTGCCGCCCAGGGCTTTGCAGCGGGCCTTGAGAGCCTGCGCAAAATCGCCCGGCGGCAGTTCCAGCTGCTCACCGGTATGCGCGCCGCTCTGCTCCCTGTGAAAGCGCAGGGTAGCCACATTGTCCTCGGCAAGCCGGATGCTCTCATACAGCCACAGGAAAGGGTTTGCATCTTCAGCAGCGACAACCAGTCCATCGGACCCCAATGACAGGTTTGCCTGGCGCGGCACAGGCCGCAGTCCATCAAAATAGACGGCCGTCGTCTCCATTATACGCCCCCGAAATCGAATGCGTCGGCCAGTCCTTCGCCTGTTGCAGCCTCGTCGTTCACCGATTGAGCGAGAACACTATCGGCGGCTTCGAGGTTCACGATGGTCAATGTCTGGGCAGCCAACCGCCAGAAGCGCTGGTTGAGCACGATCTCTTTGATGCCGCCAAAGAGCAGAAATGTACCCAGATATCCCACCATGAGGAGCCCGATGAACGCGACAGGCAAATAGCTGACCGTGAAAGACATAAGCCCGGCTGAGATCAGTGCATAGCCAATCGCAGCCAGCATCAAGCCCCAGAGAATGAACAATGCAAGAAAGACCACGGCAAACCTGAAAAAGATGCCGTAGTAGCTGCTCGTTCTGAGGTTAGAAACAAACCGGACATCGCCGATAGCGGTGCCATTGGTGAAAGCCCTGAACTCGGCAGCGCGGTACAATGGCCAGAGCATGAATGGCACCACCAGCGCCACCAGGACTGCACCCAGCCCCACGAAAGGGGCCTGACCACTTTCGAAGGCTTCCATGTCGAATGACATCATGCCGAAAGCAATGAGGGCAGCGCCCAACCCCAGCATACACACCAGCCATATCAGCAGCCAGCGCGTCATCAAGGGCCGCATGGGTATCACAAACGACCCCTGTGCCGAACCAAACCAGGTGTTGGCGATGCGGTATCGCTCCAGAGCGCGTCGAAGAAACGGAAACAGAAGCCCAAAGGTCAGCACTGATGCGGCCAGCCAGAAAATCGATAACGCTGCATAACGCCAGGCAGAACCTGTCTGGTCAAACCGCACGCCGCGCCAGAAGGTGCGCGTCAGGCGATAGCGGCGCGAACGATAGGCGCCGTATTGCACCAGCACGGCAAAGATCAGGCCGGACAGAGCCGTGACGGAGTTTCCCAGCGCTTCTCCGGCAAAAAGCGCAATGAGCGAGCCGCTGAAATACAGCGGCAAGACCACGGCCAATGCGAACAGGAAGCCGATAAGCAGTTCCCGCGCCGTGCCACGGTATTCCAGTCCCTGATCCCCGATGATTGTGTTGCGCCAGTACCAGCGCCGCAGATCCGTCCTGTACCAGAAACGGTAAAATCCCATCGAGACAATGGTCAGGATCAAGCCGCGCCAAACGAGGGGTGAAAGATCATTGCCCGTGGCTGATGGAACGATCATTCCTTCGTCATCCCGATGTGTTGCATCAAGCGCTATGACAGGATTGGCCTCAGAGAGAGTTTCAGACATTCGGCTGCCTTGAATGGCGATGTCTGGTATTCTGCCTCAAAACCACACCGCGTGACAGCCGCTTATTCACTGCGGGCCAGCGTGATGCTGAACTGGCATCCTTCTCCCGGTGTGCTCTGGATATCAAGCCGTCCCCGATGGCGGGCGACGATATGCTTGACGATGGCCAGGCCTAGGCCTGTGCCGCCCGATTCACGCGATGCGACGACACTGACCCGGTAGAACCGCTCCGTCAGGCGCGGCAGATATTCCGCCGGCACACCCGGACCGTAATCCCGGACCACGACAAGGATATCGCGCTCACCCTGAAGGCGTATGGTTATGTCGATACGTTTGCCCGACGCGCCGTATTTGATGGCATTCTCGATCAGGTTCTCGAACACCCGCAGCAATTCGTCCCTGTCACCAAGCACTGTTGCATCAATCACGTGCGGATCAACATGAATGGTAACATCGCGCTCCCGCGCAATCGGCTTCAGGGCATCAATGATCTGACGCACCACGCCGATCAGGTCCACCTTGTCATCCGGGCGGATGCTGGCATTCATCTCGATGCGGGACAGGGACAGCAGATCATCGACCAGGCGGGCCATGCGCTTGCCCTGCTGCTCCATTATGGTGAGAAATTTGGCCTGTGCAACAAAGTCATTGCGTGCAGGCCCCCGCATGGTTTCGATGAAACCAAGCAGGGAAGCCAGCGGCGTGCGCAACTCATGGCTGGCATTGGCAACGAAATCGACGCGCATGCGCTCCAGTCTGCGATCGGCGGTCTGGTCGTCAAACACCACCAGAATGCCGGTTGCACCTGCCTGCATGACGCTGACCTTGAAAGCCCTTTCAACAGGAAACCGCTCGACGATTTCCAAAAAATGCGCGGTCCTGCCGGCACTCTCAACGCTATCAAGCAGTTCAGGATTCCGGATGGCAAAGCTGAGTGGCTGGTTGATGTGCAGCAGGGGAAACAGCAACAAGGCAGACGCATTGAAAGCCATCACCGTCCCGTCCGAATCCAGCAGGATTGCGGCATGCGGATACGCCGCAACAAGATCAGCCGAGGTCGTTCTACCGGATGGGAGGTTTTGCATTGTCGTCCTGCGGCGCACCACCGTGCTGGTCAAAGGAGACCTGTGCCATATCATATTTCAGGATACGTGAGCGCAACAGGATTTCCCGTCCTGCCAGAAGAGCAAGCGCCAGCACAAAAGGCACGAGATAATACCAGAACCGGAAGAGCAGCAGGGAGCCCAGCAGCTGTTCACTGGGAACGCCAGGCAATGCCAGCAGTATGGTGGCCTCGAAGACGCCGATTCCACCCGGCGCATGACTGATGATGCCCAGAATGCAGGCAAAGACATACGCTGCGATGAAGGTGCCATAGGGGATGCCGTAGCCTTGTGGCAGCAGGAAATAGAGTGCAGCACCCGCCGCACAGACATCCAGCGCACCCAGCGCCATTTGGGCCAGACTGACCTTCAGGTTGGGCAAGACAAGCGACCAGCCCTGAAACGAGAGGAAGCGCGGCTTGCGCGACACCCACACCAGATAGGCGATGATGAATCCGAAGAGCGCAAGGCCGATCAGGCGGTTGATCGACACAGGCAAGCGGCTGAGTTCGGCGATCTCCATGGGCTTCCACAGAAGCCAAAAGCTGAGAACAGCCCCCATGCCCAGCCAGAAAGTAACACCCGCAATCAACGTGAGGCTGGCAATGGTCTTTGCCCCGATCCCGATGGTCGAGTAGATCCAGTAACGCACGGTTCCGGCGGTGATCAGCGGAAAGCCGAGGGTAAAGCTGACGGCATAGCTGGTGAAGGAGCCAAGCGCCGTGATGGGATACTTCACCTTGTCACCCAGTTGCCGGAAGCCCAGTGCATCATAGCCCGTCAGCAGCAGGTAACTTGCGATGGTACACAGGATCGCCAATGTAATCTGCCGTGCGCTGGCCGCGGCGAAGGCCGCCTTGATCTCGTTCGCGTCAAGCTCGCGGATGATATAGGCCAGAACGCCGATAGAAACGGCAAACAGACAGAAGCTGGCCACTGTTCCAAGTATTTTAAGACGCCGCTTTTGCGGAGCCGGTGAGGTGGCATGACCCAACGGGATGCTCCGATAACGACGCTTTGGCTAACTTGATAACAGCGACATAAGGCCTGAAAACGACGCTTGCAAGGTAAGGCTGTCAAGGAAAGGCTTCAACATCGCCAGTGACAGGCTGTTAAACAGCTCTTCCCCTTTCTTGAGCAGATGATATCCATCTTGATAACAACTGCCTACTGGGAGGGACATCATCATGACTGCCGTTTCCCGCCCTGTGCTTCTGGCGCTGCAACTGCTGGTCGCTGCATCCTTCATCGGATTCTGGCATGTCGCTACGGCGACAAGCCTGTTTGGTGAGATCAAGACCATGAAATTCTTCTTCTCGACGCCGTGGGATGTCGGGGCCCGGGTAGTCAGGATGGTGGTGGGTGGCGAGGTCTGGTATCATCTGGGAATCACATTGACCGAAACCATCCTGGCTTTCGTCATCGGCGCTGGTGGTGGCATCGCCATCGGCTTCTGGTTTGCCCGCAAGCCGCTGCTGGCCGCCGTTTTCGACCCCTATGTGAAGGCGATCAACGCCCTGCCACGGGTGGTGCTGGCGCCAATCTTCGCGCTGTGGTTCGGGCTGGGCATCTGGTCGAAAGTGGCGCTGGGCGTCACGCTCGTCTTTTTCATCGTCTTCTTCAATGTCTATCAGGGCGTGCGGGATGTGAACCAGACCGTGCTGTCCAATGCCCGCATGCTGGGCATGAGCGAGCGGCAACTGCTGCGTCATGTCTACTGGCCATCTGCCCTTGGCTGGGTGTTCTCTTCGCTGCACACCTCTGTCGGCTTTGCACTGGTGGGCGCCGTTGTGGGCGAGTATCTGGGGTCGGCTGCCGGTCTTGGTTATCTCATCCATCAGGCCGAGGGCGTGTTTGATGTCACGGGCGTGTTTGCCGGCATGGCCATCCTGATGGTCTTCGTCATCATCATCGACAGCATCGTTACATTGGTTGAAAATCGTCTGCTCGTATGGAAACCGGGTGAGACAAAGACAGTATGACTTTCTTCCCCTGTAAACGGGGGAGGTAACACAATCGAGGAGGAGACACCCATGACCATTAACCGCAGAGAGATCATCGCAGGCACATGCGCAATCTCAAGCCTTGCGACCCTGGGTTTCATGCCCCGCGCCATGGCGCAGGCTCCCGAAAAGGCCAAGGTGACACTGGGCGTAGGCGGCAAGAACCTGCTGTATTACCTGCCCCTCACCATCGCCGAGCGGCAGGGCTATTTCAAGGAATTCGGCCTTGAAATGGCAATCAATGATTTTGCCGGTGGGTCGCGCTCATTGCAGGCGCTGGTGGGTGGGTCTGTTGATGCGGTTGCCGGTGCCTATGAGCATACCCTGCGCATGCAGGCCAAGGGTCAGGATATCCGCGCCGTGGTGGAGCTTTTGCGCTTTCCCTCCATCGTCATCGGAATCCGCAAGGATCTGGCAGGAAAAATCAAGTCTGCCGCTGATTTCAAAGGCCTGAAGATTGGCGTCACGGCTCCCGGATCATCCACCTACATCACGGCCGTTCACGCCATGACAAAAGCGGGCCTGAAAGCCACGGATGCTGCCTTCATCGGCATTGGCGGAGGGGCGAGCGGTGTTGCTGCCATGAAGAAGGGCGAGATCGATGTCATTTCGCACCTCGATCCGGTAATTTCCAAATTGGAAGCGGACGGCGATATCATCACCCTCATCGACACCCGCACGGAGGCGGGCACCCGCGCCCTGTTTGGCGGCTCCAACCCGGCGGCCTGCATCTACCTCAAGAATGACTATATCACGGCCAATCCGAACACCGTTCAGGCGCTGGTCAACGCGCATTACAAGGCGCTGAAATGGCTGGAGAAAGCCACGCCCGATCAGGTGGCGGACGCTGTTCCACCCGAGTATCATCTGGGCGACCGCTCGCTGTATCTCGCGGCTTTTGCCAAGACACGCGAAGCCTATTCCCGCACTGGCCAATCCTCGGCGGAGGGCATGACGAGCGTTTACGATATGCTCAAGGCACTCGATTCCGAGATGGCGGCTGCCAACGTGAATGTCGCCGACACATTCATCGGGTCATTCGTGCAGAAGGCGGCAGCCAACATCAAACTCTGATCACGCATCAGAGCGTTTGACATCACAGGCTTTTCTTGGTCGTCTGTGCGTGACGATCAGGGAGAGTATCATGGGAGATATTGCCGCCGGGCGCTTGTCCGCCGCGCAGTGCGCAGCCAACTTCGCCGATCTGGCGGCACCATTCGCGCAAAACGAAGCGCGGGTGGCGGCGGAGCGGTGCCTGTTCTGCTACGATGCGCCCTGCGTGACGGCCTGTCCCACATCAATCGATATCCCGCTGTTCATCCGGCAGATTGCCCATGCGCAGCCGGTCGCTGCCGCAAGGACAATTCTGGACGCCAACATTATGGGTGCGATGTGCGCCCGTGTCTGTCCCACGGAAAACTTGTGCGAGGGCGCCTGCGTCAAGGAGACATCCGAAAGCCGCGCAGTCGAAATCGGACGATTGCAGCGCTTTGCCACGGATGCAGCCTTTGCGGCTGGAAAACAGTTCTATCGACAGGGCATCAAAACCGGCAAGACGGTTGCCATCATTGGTGCGGGTCCGGCAGGGCTTGCCTGTGCGCACCGGTTGGCTGTGCTTGGCCATGATGTGACGATCCTTGAGAGACGCACGAAAGGGGGCGGTCTCAATGAGTTCGGCATCGCGGCCTACAAGGCCAATGACGACATCGCGCAGAAGGAATTGGCTTATATCCTGGCGGTTGGTGGCATAACCGTTCAGTACAGCAAGGCGTTGGGGCGGGATGTAACGCTGGACAGTCTGCTGAAATCCTTCGATGCGGTATTCCTTGGCATGGGTCTTGGTGATACCAACGCCCTTGATCAAGCCGCCATGAACGGCGTGCTCGATGCGGTGGATTTCATCGCTGATTTGCGCCAGAGCCCGGACAAGGCCGCAATACCCATAGGGCGCAATGTTGTGGTGATTGGGGGCGGCATGACCGCGATTGATGCCGCCACACAGGCCAAGCTGCTGGGCGCTGAAACCGTCACCATTGTCTACCGGCGCGGCAAGGAGGCGATGTCAGCCTCGCGGCACGAGCAGGAGGTGGCACAAACCCGCGGCGTGCTGATCCGCCATAATCTCATGCCGGTTGGATTGACAGGCCGTGGGGATGGCAAGGCAAAGTCCGTTACCCATGCGCAGTTTGAATATACTGCGCTGAAAGGCGGCAAGCTGGTCGGTACCGGCGAGATCATCTGCATCCCCTGCGATCAGGTCTTCACTGCCATTGGCCAGACTTTGCTGACTGCACATCTGGGCAAGGCAGGACTGGCGATGGAAAAGGGCCGCATCAAGGTTGATGCGGGGCGGCGCACATCTGTTTCAAGGGTCTGGGCCGGGGGGGATTGCATTGCAGGTGGCTCTGATCTGACCGTTGCGGCGGTGGAAGATGGCAAGCAGGCTGCAATCTCGATAGACCGCGCGCTTGGTGCAGCTGCTCTAAAAGTCGCTTGATCAGGGAGGATAGAGACATGGCTGATCTGCGCACGACATTTGCCGGCATAAAATCGCCCAACCCGTTCTGGCTGGCTTCGGCACCTCCCACCGACAAGGCCTACAACGTCATCCGCGCCTTCAGGGAAGGCTGGGGCGGCGTGGTCTGGAAGACCCTTGGCGAAGACGGCCCGCCGATCGTCAATGTCAGCGGCCCACGCTACGGCGCGATCCATGCTTCCGACAGACGGGTGATCGGCTTCAACAATATCGAGTTGATCACGGATCGTCCGTTGCAGGTCAATCTGGATGAAATCAAGCAGGTAAAACGGGACTGGCCGGACCGGGCCATGGTCATCTCGCTGATGGTGCCCTGCGATGAGGAAAGCTGGAAGACCATTCTCAGGCGCGTGGAAGACACGGAAGCCGACGGGGTGGAACTGAACTTCGGTTGCCCGCACGGCATGAGCGAGCGCGGCATGGGCGCTGCGGTAGGTCAGGTGCCCGAATACATCGAGATGGTGACGCGTTGGTGCAAGCAGCACACCCGCATGCCGGTGATTGTGAAACTGACGCCCAATGTCTCCAACATCCTGCGCCCGGCGGAAGCCGCGAAAAAGGGCGGTGCTGATGCCGTCAGCCTCATCAACACCGTGAATTCAATGATGGGCGTTGATATCGATGCGATGTCACCCTGGCCCAGTGTCGGCGGCATGGGC
Source organism: Hyphomicrobiales bacterium (assembly GCA_031372765.1). Lineage (GTDB taxonomy): Bacteria > Pseudomonadota > Alphaproteobacteria > Rhizobiales > Beijerinckiaceae > JADCCX01. Next base: position 8,038 of record JANMLW010000036.1, on the reverse strand, counting down.
ACGCATGGCGGCATGTGCGGGCCCGTAGTCAAGCCGATCGCGCTCAACATGGTGGCGGAAATCGCCCGCAATGCCGAGACCGCCGGATTGCCGATCTCGGGCATTGGCGGCATTGAAAAATGGCGTGACGCTGTGGAGTTCATGGCCATGGGGGCTGGCAATGTGCAGGTCTGCACCGCTGCGATGGTCTACGGCTTCAAGATCGTGCAGGAAATGACCGCCGGTCTGGAAGCCTGGATGGACGAGAAAGACTACGCGCGCATCGACGATTTTGTTGGCCGTGCCGTGACAAAAGTGACGGACTGGCAGCATCTCAATCTCGACTATGTGGTCAAGGCCAATATCAATCAGGAGCTGTGCATCAGCTGTGGCCGCTGTCATATCGCCTGCGAAGATACGTCACATCAGGCGATCACCAGCATGGTCGATGGCAAGCGCCGCTTCGAAATTATCGAGGAAGAGTGCGTCGGTTGCAATCTCTGCGCGGTCGTCTGCCCGGTAGAAAACTGCATCAGCATGGAGCCGCTGTCAGAGGGACAGCTCGACAGGCGCACCGGCGTAAAAGTCGGCGGTCACCGCAGCTGGATGGAGCACCCCAACAATCCGACCGCAAAAGCACCAAAGGCTGCCAAATTTGCGGCGGAGTGACGCCTATCAGCCCTTATCACGAAGCAAACGTCCCTTCTCGCGATTCCAGTCGCGGGCCTTCTCGGTCTCACGCTTGTCGTGCAGTTTCTTGCCCTTGCCCAGTGCGATCTCGACCTTGGCGCGGCCCTGATCGTTGAAGAACAGCTTGAGCGGAATAATTGTCATGCCGTCGCGTGAAATGGCGTGAAACAGCTTGGCGATTTCTTTCTTGTGCAGCAGCAGTTTACGCGGTCGCTTGGGCTCATGGTTGAAACGATTGGCCTGCAAATACTCCGGAATATAGGAGTTGATCAGGAAAAGTTCGCCGTTTTCGTTGGAAGCATAGCTTTCCGCAATCATCGCCTTGCCAAGGCGCAGGCTTTTGACCTCGGTCCCGGTCAGCATGACACCGGCCTCGAACACATCGCCCAATTCAAAATTGAACCGAGCCTTGCGGTTGTCAGCGATCAGTTTGTAACGGCTCTTTTTGGGTTTGCCGGCAGGCTGCGGCCTTGCAGTCGCCGGTTTGGTGGGTGTGGTGCTCATGAACGCGGCAGCAGCATCAATTCAACAGACCAGCATGGACAAGTGCCTTGCGAATGGCTTCTTTCGTTGGTGCCATCACGCCCAGCAGCGGCAGGCGCACCTCTTCGTTCATGCGGCCCAGCAGATTGAGGCCAGCTTTGGCCCCGGCCAGACCCGGCTCCATGAAGGTGGCATCATGCAGCGGTATCAGGCGATCCTGTACTGCCAGTGCGGCCAGATAGTCGCCTTTCAGCGTGAGGTTCTGCAATTCAGCGCAGAGCTTTGGGGCGATGTTGGCAACAACGGAGATGCAGCCATGACCGCCGGCAGCATTATAGGACAACGCCGTCATGTCCTCGCCCGAGAGCTGGATGAAATCGGCACCCATGGCATGGCGCTGTTGCGAGACGCGGGCCACATTGCCCGTCGCATCCTTTACGCCCGCGATATTGCGCTTGCGCTCATAAAGCCGCGCCATGGTGGCCACCGACATGTCCACCACGCTGCGCGGGGGAATGTTGTAGATGATGATGGGAATGCCCACGGCATCATCAATGGCAGCAAAATGCCGATACAGGCCATCTTGCGTCGGCTTGTTATAGTAAGGGGTTACAACCAGCAGCGCATCAGCACCTGCCTTCTCAGCGTGCTGCGCCAGCGCAATGGCTTCTGCCGTGTTGTTGGATCCGGCACCGGCCACAACGGGCACGCGGCCCCTGGCTTCCGAAATGCACCATTCCACCACGCGCTTGTGCTCGTCGTGGCTAAGGGTCGGGCTTTCACCGGTGGTGCCTACAGGCACGAGGCCAGCAGTACCGTTATCAATTTGCCAGCTGACATGGGACCGAAAAGCGGTCTCATCCAGTTTGCCGTTCCTGAAGGGTGTAACAAGCGCGGTGAGCGATCCCTTGAGTGAACGATGTGCAACCATGACCATGACCTCGACAGGCGGGAAAGATTGCCCGCCACTGAATGGAAGTCACTCTTAGCCCTGCTTGTCGGCAGATGCAAAAAGATTTGAGCCGCCTTACGGCATCAAGATCAGCTGGACAGACCTACCCTTCAATCCGTCGGCGATCGGCAAGCTGCATGAGCATCAACAGCAACTGTGACCCCAGCACCGTTTCGGGCTCGAACGACTTGTTGAGACCAAATGTATCAAGAAACGCTGATGGCTCTTCGGTGAGATTGAAACCCGCCATGTGCCAGTCGGGGAAGCTGCGCCCCCGGATATCTCTCTGATTGATGACTTTTAATCCGGAATGGCGTCTGTCCAGGGCAATACGGTCAAATGTTTCCTCAACAATCTGTTTTTCACCCTCTATTACCTGAATAAACCACTCAGTCGTATAGGCCAGACAGCCCGTCACGCCGTTTTTCTGGTTTCGTGCTGAGGCGACAGCGAACAGAGTTGTCATAGTGCTGGTCATTTCCGACGCGGAAATGCCAATACGACTGCAATATGTCAGCTGGACAAGAGGCATTCGCGACCCTTCTTTTTGTATTTAAGAACAATAATCAATCGTGGTTAACCATACGTCAACGGCTTGAGCAGACAACATGAACCCGGTGCAGACAGGGTTTTGATTGATGGTTGGTTCATGTCCGGCACGGGTTATCCGTGCGTTGATTGCCAGTGTTCTGGTATCAGGATCGTCTGGTGTACAGGCACAGACGCCTGATCACACGGGATCGATTCCCGTTATCAGGCCTTCATCGGTACCAGCCCCTGAATCAACGGGATTTGCCGAGACTGTCAGACTTAAGCAAGCGGCGGAAGCCTACAGGCGCGGCGATATCATCGCAGGTGATGCCATCAGTGCGGGCATGCAGGATATGGTCATGCGTATAGCCGCGGAATGGGTGGCCATGCGTGCAACACCGCGCTCACTGGGCTTTGCCCGCATCCAGCGGTTCATCATGGCAAATCCTGATTTACCCATGCAGAACTGGCTGCAGCGCAAGGCAGAGGACGCCCTTGTCATCGAGAAAGCCAGGCCTGATGTCGTGCTGGGCTTTTTCAGGGAGCGCACAGCGCTTGGCCCCAATGGCAAAGCCATGCTGGCGACAGCAACGGCCAGCAAAGGGCACGGTCAGCACGCCAAACAGCTTGCTCTGGAAGCCTACCGTGACCGGACGCTGACACGTGATACAGCTGAGTTTCTGACAAAAACCTTTCCTGATGTCATCACAGACGCCGAAAAGGCTTTACGTTCCCATCGGCTGATCCTCAACAACCAGTCCGCTGAAGGTTTAAGGCTGGCCGCCAGTTTGGGGCAAGATCAATTGAAGCTGGCGCAAGCATTGGCCCATGCGGCCAAAAAAGGGGAATCCAGCAGCATCCTCAATGACGTTCCTGAATCCATGCAGGCACATTCTTCTTACCTGCTGGCGAAATCCCAGATCATGCGGCGGCAGGACAGGCCTTCCGAAGCGCGCGATGCGATGCTTGCTGCGCCCCATGCGCCTGATTTGCTGGCGGATTCTGATGAATGGTGGATCGAGCGGCGTGTGCTGGCGCGCAAGCTGCTGGATTCTGGGGATACACCGGGGGCTTTCCGCGTGGTGGCCGAGCATTCCGCCCGCTCACCCGGACGCCGTGCAGAGGCTGAGTTTCACGCAGGCTGGATTGCCCTGCGTTACCTGAACTTCCCGCAGACAGGCTACATGCATTTGCGCAACTCACTCGCCATCGCAGAGACACCTGCCGCCAGGGCCCGCGCATTCTATTGGCTTGGGCGTGCGGTGGAAGCTGGTGCTCTGGGTGATGATGGGACAGCCTTGTTTGCAAGCGCAGCCCGCTTCAGCACAACCTATTATGGCCAGTTAGCTGCGGCTCATGTGGGGCTGGAGCACTTGGAAATACCGGTTTACGAGGCGTCTGAGAGCCAAACAGCTGCTTTTCGCGCCACATCCACCGGGCAGGTTTTAGCCCGCCTCATGGACGCGGGTCTGGAGAGCCTTGCTGCTCCGCTGGCCATCGATCTGGGCCGCACGGCTGCATTGCCGGCAACCATTGATGCCACCGCCCGTTTCTTTGCAGCGCGGGGCGATGCCACAACCGTGCTATCTATCGGCAAGGCCGGGGCCTTGCGTGATCTTGCCGTCAACCAGCATGCCTTCCCACTGTTTGGTATTCCCGACTACAGGCCATTGCCCGGCTCTGGCGATAAAGCCATGGTCTATGCCATTGCCCGGCAGGAAAGCGCCTTTCAGGCCAAGGCGGTGTCCCATGCCAATGCCCGCGGCCTTATGCAGATGCTGCCTTCCACCGCCTCACGCACGGCACAGCGCTTCAAGGTGCCGTTCAGCCCTGATCGGCTGACGGAAGATCCGGCGTTCTGTGCAATGCTGGGTGCAGCGCATCTGGGCGAGTTGATGGAAGAAACCAAAGGCTCCATCCTGCTGACCATTGCCTCTTACAACGCCGGTGGCGGGCGGGTACGCGAATGGATCGAAGCTTACGGCGATCCGCGCAAGCCCGGCGTTGATATCATCGACTGGGCCGAGCGCATCCCGTTTCAGGAAACCCGCAACTACGTGCAGCGTGTGATGGAAAATCTGCAGGTCTACCGGGCACGCATTGGCGGCAACCAGTCAGCGCTACTGATAAGGGGTGATATGGAAAGCGGCAGGAAGTCCGCCATCCTTCCTTAAAGCGCTGCCGCCACAACCTCGATCTCGACCTTGTAAACCTCGGCGGCAAAGCCTGATACGATCATCAGTGTTGAAGCAGGAGGCGGATCAGCCACATATCTGTCCCGAACGGCCATGTAATCCTTGAGATGGATGCGGTCCGTCACAAAAGCGTTGATGCGAATGATATCGCTGAAGCCCATACCAGCGGAGGCGAGGATGGCACCAATTGCCTGAAAGCAAAGCTCCGTCTGGCCTGTCGCATCCTCCGGCACGTGTTTGTCTGCCGTTATGCCAAGTTGGCCGGAGGCAAAAACCATACGCGTGCCAGGCGGTACTTCGATAGCATGGCTGTATTTTGCAAAGGGCGGATGCAGGTCTGGAGGGGTGTGCGGCTTGAGCATAGCTCAGGCTAGCCCACCCCTCCCTAACCTTCAAGCCGTCAGGCGGCTTTCAATTGAGGCACGGATTCGATGGCTGTCAGGTTGCGCACCACGGCGGCCTGTAATTTCTCGAATGCCCGAACCTCGATCTGGCGGACGCGTTCACGGCTGACATTGAACTCGGTCGAAAGTTCTTCGAGCGTGATGGGATCATCTACCAGTTTGCGTGCCTCAATGATGCGCCGCTCGCGCGGGTTCAATGTCGACAGGGCTTGCGTCAAGGCCATCGAGCGGTTTCCGCGCTCTTCGGCATCCGCCACAAGTGTTTCCTGCGACTGGCTGTCATCCATCAGGAAGTCTTGCCATTCGCCGCCTTCGCCCTCTGCGCTCAGAGGCGCGTTGAGGGATGAATCACCCCCCAGACGGCGGTTCATTTCCACCACCTCGCGCTCTCCGACACCCAGTTTCGTGGCGATGATGCTGATCTGGTCGGGGCGAAGATCGCCGTCTCCCAGGGCCTGTATCTGGTTTTTTGCCTTGCGCAGGTTGAAAAACAGCTTTTTCTGGTTGGCGGTCGTGCCCATTTTCACAAGGCTCCATGACCGCAGGATATATTCCTGGATCGAGGCCTTGATCCACCACATGGCATAGGTCGCCAGACGAAAACCCCTGTCGGGATCAAAGCGCTTGACCGCCTGCATCAGGCCCACGTTGCCTTCGGACACAACCTCACCAATCGGCAGGCCATAGCCGCGATAACCCATGGCAATTTTCGCCACGAGGCGCAGATGCGATGTCACAAGGGTATGTGCCGCTTTGGAATCATCATGTTCCAGAAAGCGCTTCGACAGCATGTATTCACGCTGCGGCTCCAGAAGTGGGAATTTGCGGATTTCATCAAGATAACGGGAAAGACCCGTATCGCCTGCAAGCACAGGCATGGATGCGTAAGCCATCATAACCTCCATGGTTCCCTCATATGAGGCAAACCTTTGTTCGACCGCGTTATGCCAATCGACAACAATCGTTATATTTCAAATTGGGTGTGGCGGAAAGATGGCAGAACATTATTTTACATCACGACGTGGTGACAGGCAGCAATCTTGTTTTGCCCGCCTACTCGCACATCGGTGCCGACTCATTTACACCAAGATGCATGTTGCAACGCATCCTCCGCTTGCTTGATCCGCCCTCGACCGAGAGGATCGAGGTTGAGCATCTTGGCCTGACCTATCCTGTCGTCATCAAGCGGTCAGCGCAGGCGCAGCGCTATACGTTGCGCGTCAAAGCCGCCAGCCGTGAGGCGGTGCTGACGATGCCAGCGCGCGGCAGCATGGCGACAGCCCGGGATTTTGCCGCACGCCACGGCGGTTGGCTGGCGGCACGCTATGCCAAACTGCCTGAGACCGTCGATTTTGTATCAGGCGCTCTGGTGCCCTTGCGCGGCGTACCCCACCGTATTGAGCACCGGCCAGAGGCTCGTGGAACCGCCTGGGCAGAAGCCAATACTGACGGCACGCATGTTTTGGCTGTTGCCGGACAAGCCTCATTCCTGACACGTCGCGTGAAGGATTTTCTCAAGCGCGAGGCCCGGAAAGACATCGAACTGGCTGCCCGCACCCATGCCGACAGACTGAACGTCAAGATCAAGCGCATCGCGATCAAGGACACGGTCAGCCGCTGGGGCTCCTGCGCGGCTGACGGCTCATTGTCGTTTTCATGGCGGATGATCCTGGCACCGCCGTTCGTGCTGGACTATCTGGCGGCACACGAGGTGGCGCACCGGGTGGAGATGAACCATTCCGCCCGCTACTGGCGGGTGGTTGCCTCGATTTATCCTGATTACGAGCGGGCGGAAGCCTGGCTCAAGCGTCACGGCGCGGAGCTGCACCGCTGGGGGTAGTTCAGGAAGTTGACGCAATCACACGCAGCGCCTGCTGCGCATCCAACCGTCCATCATAAAGCGCCCGACCAGTGATGGCCCCGGCGATCACGCGGTTTTCAGGTTGCATCAGCAGTTCCACATCCGCCAGCGAAGCGAGGCCGCCGGATGCAATGACCGGGATGGAAAGTGCTTCGGCAAGCCCGCGCGTGCCGGTCATATCAAGGCCCTGCAACATGCCGTCGCGGGCAATGTCGGTGTAGATGATGGCGGCAACGCCCGCATCCTCGAAACGCTGGCCCAGCGCGAGCGCTGACAGGCTGGAGGTTTCCGCCCACCCTTCCACCGCGACCATGCCGTCCCGCGCATCAATGCCGACGGCCACTTGGCCCGGAAAGCGCCGTGCGGCTGCTTTCACAAATTCCGGATCACGCACTGCAGCCGTGCCGATGATAACCCGGGCGATGCCCTTCGTCAGCCAACCCTCGACTGTGGCCATATCGCGGATGCCGCCACCGAGCTGGACCGGAAACGTGACGCGCCCGAGGATGGCGTCGACAGCGGCACCATTCATCGGCTTGCCGGCAAAGGCTCCGTCGAGATCCACCACATGCAGCCAGGCAAAACCATCCGCCTCGAAACTGGCGGCCTGCGCTGCGGGATCGTTGCTGAAGACAGTGGCCTGCGCCATGTCGCCCTGTCTAAGGCGCACGCACTGGCCTTCCTTGAGATCGATGGCGGGATAGAGAATCACGGCCTCCACCTGAGAAAATTGGCCAGAAGCCGTAGCCCTAGCTTCTGGCTCTTTTCGGGATGGAACTGTGTACCTGCGATATTGCCCCGGGCCAGCACTGCTGTCACCGGCGCGCCGTAGTCAGCCACGGCGATAACATCGGAGGCATTGTCCGCCCTGAGATGATAGGCATGCAGGAAGTAGGCGTGCAGACCGGTTGGCCCCAGCGCAATACCATCCAGCAGCGCATGC
>JANMLW010000114.1:0-2123 GCA_031372765.1 Hyphomicrobiales bacterium | reverse complement strand
CTATGCCTTTGGGATCAAGCATCACATGCTCCGGGCGGATACCCATGGTGACTGCCTTGCCGACATGGGATGCGGGCGTCTTGCCGATCTTCCAGACGGTTCCGTCGGCAGCTTTGACGCCGCCTTTCTGCAAGGTGCCCTTGATGAAATTCATCGCCGGGGAGCCGATGAAGCCCGCCACGAACAGGGTGCTGGGGTTGTCATAAAGCGCAAGGGGTGCACCCATCTGCTCGACGATGCCATCATGCATCACGACGATCTTGTCAGCCATGGTCATGGCCTCGATCTGGTCGTGGGTGACGTAGATCGTCGTGGTTTTCAGGCGCTGGTGCAGTTCCTTGATCTCGGTGCGCATCTGCACACGCAATTTGGCATCAAGGTTCGACAAGGGTTCATCGAACAGGAACACCTGCGGATCACGCACGATGGCGCGTCCCATGGCGACGCGCTGGCGCTGCCCGCCAGAAAGCTGTCGCGGATAGCGATCCAGCAATTTTTCAAGGCCCAAAATCTTCGCCGCTTTTGAGACGCGCTCCTCGATTTCGGACTTGGGGGCTTTGCGCAGCTTCATCGAGAAGGCCATGTTATCGGCCACAGACATATGCGGATAAAGCGCATAGTTCTGGAAAACCATGGCGATGTCCCGCTCCTTGGGCGGCACATTGTTCACGACCCTGTCCCCGATCAGCACCTCACCACCGGTGATGTTCTCAAGCCCTGCGATCATGCGCAGCAGGGTGGACTTTCCGCAACCTGACGGCCCGACCAGAATGACGAACTCGCCGTCCTTTATCTCGATATCGACGCCGTGAATGACTTTTGTGGCCCCGTAGGCCTTGTGCACACCGCGCACCTCAACTGATGCCATTGTCCCTTACTTCCTCCGCGACGGTCCGTTTATGCCGCCGCATCGCATTTGTTCTCGTTACACGGCACAACACCGTGGGGATGTGCAATGGACGATGGACGCGAGAGGAAATCAAGAGGGATTTTTGAGGGAGGGGCAGAAATGGTCCAGTTGGTTAGATTTGTGCCTCATGTCGAGGTGCGACAGAGCACAGCGAACGAGCCTCGAGACATTCCCGGTGATAACGCACTCCCTCGTTTCTCGAGGCTCGCTAGGCTCGCACCTCGAAATGAGGGAAGACTCATCCAAACCAAATGCCCAATTCCAGAACTCCTCTTCCTGAGGAGCCACTTCAGCGGCGTCTCGAAGGACGCATAATGTCAGTGCAAGCTAGCGGTCCCGTTGAAGCGCTGAATAGGCACTGCGCGTCCCCTCACCCTGAGCCTGTCGAAGGGCGAGGCTTCGCTGCGCTTCGCACCTCAGGATGACGGGATCGAATTGGGCGAGAACACGTCAGAGACAGTTTGTCTTTTCTTCGGAGCGAAGCGGAGAAAAAAGCTGACTATCTCCGGCTTGCGGTGGGAATCGAATGCGGTCTCGTACAGCTGAGAGAGCGCAAAGCAATAATTATATTCACCGTGACCAAAATGCTCGAATGGATGCGGAGTATCGGGACTTTCGGGCTCCACAACTGGCCGCTATTGCATTATTAAGTTTCAAAGCTCCAAGGGTTTGGAGCTTTGAAACCGGGTGATTTTTCAAGGGGCGTTTATGCGCAACAGGTTGATTGCTGCATTTATTATGGTGTCCAACGTGTCGGCTTTAGCGCAGGCAGAGCCAAGATTGAGGACTGATATTCCACCATGTTTCAAAGAAAAAATTCCACTGATTGACGATGGCAAAGCTGATGTACCGTCTGTCATTAATGCTCTGTTGTTTGAATGCCATGTTGAGCTTGCGCGTTACTATGCCACTATTTCTCGTCTGCCAATCGACGATCCAAAGTTGCCGCGCATCATGGACGGAAACCGTATTTTTGACGTTGGTCGCGCCGCTTCTGCCATTCTTGCTGCCCGAGTAAAAGCCCATCAACCCTGATAAACAGACCCTTGCAACCGCCATACAGTGACTTGAGGAACGCACTGCCGAGCGCGGCTGAGGCTGTGTCAACGGTGAAAGTACATTCAGACACTTAATCATTAGCCTCATCTGCCCCACCTCAGTCCACCCGCTTTCCCGCCTTTTCGTAAACCTCATCATCCCGGCGCATACCCAC
>JANMLW010000275.1:0-14933 GCA_031372765.1 Hyphomicrobiales bacterium | reverse complement strand
TCAGCGGTTTACCGGGACACATTGGGTGCAAAACTATCAACCCCGCAAACCTTGCCTGAGCATGGTGTAACAGTGGTTTTTGTCGAACTCCCAAACACCAAGATCGAGCTTCTGGAGCCACTGGGTGCGGATAGTCCCATTGCCAGATTTCTGGAAAAGAACGCTGACGGCGGCATCCATCATATCTGCTACGAAGTGATGGACATTATCGCCTCACGAGATCATCTGATCGGGCAGGGTGCCCGTGTTCTTGGCAATGGTGAGCCGCGCATTGGCGCCCATGGCAAGCCAGTGCTGTTTCTGCATCCAAAGGATTTTTGTGGAACACTGGTTGAGTTGGAGCAGGTTTGAACCATGGCAATAGGCTCGGCACTTGCCGTTTATTTTATCTTCTGGTGGGTAACGCTTTTTGCAGTTCTGCCTTTCGGCATCCGCTCGCAGGTGGAGACCGGCGCGGTTGTGCCCGGCTCCGATCCGGGTGCACCAGTCATAACCCGCGGATTGCGCGTTGTGGTAATCACAACATGTCTTTCGCTTCTGCTTTTTGGCGCATTCTGGGCGATCTACGTCTTCAACGTTTTTGATATTGCTATCATCAACGAGATTGGCCGCCGATAAGCACCAAAAGAAAAGACGAAGCGTTGGCTTCGTCTTTCAGGAACAAAAAAATTTGAATCTCTCGAAACGTTCCTGCGCCTTCCTCGGGCCCAATTGGTCGCGTTCCAAGAAACTGTCTTCCTCCAAAGACCCGAGCCACCACCGCAAATCTGGGATGCGTATGATTGGTACCGTCTGTGGTATTTTTTAAAACAATTCAAGCCGGTAGCAGCAAAAATCGATGCTGCAATGCAGCATCTGCAAACTGGGATTGTTATGAAAAAGAGGATTATTCTGTTCTGCAAGGCACGAGACAACCATTTATGATTGACCCCCGTTCCCAGCCATCGCAATCAGGGGCATAAACACGACAAGTAATCACGGGGGATATAATGAGCGACGTTTCACAGGATCTGAAATCGGGCGCATTGTTTTACCATCGCAATCCACGCCCCGGAAAACTGGAAATCCAAGCCACCAAACCCCTTGGTAATCAGCGCGATCTGGCTCTTGCATATTCACCCGGCGTTGCCGCTGCCTGTGAGGCGATCAAGGATAACCCCGCCGAAGCGGCAGAACTGACCATCCGTCAGAATCTTGTGGCCGTCATAACCAATGGAACAGCGGTGCTTGGTCTTGGTGATATTGGCCCATTGGCATCCAAGCCCGTCATGGAAGGAAAGGCTGTCCTGTTCAAGAAGTTTGCGGGCATCGACTGCTTTGATATCGAGGTTGATCAGAAAGACGTCAGTAAACTCGTCGATGTCGTGGTGGCGCTGGAGCCTACTTTCGGCGGCATCAATCTGGAGGACATCAAGGCGCCGGAATGTTTTGAGGTCGAGGCCCAGTGCCGCGCGCGCATGAATATCCCGGTCTTCCACGATGATCAGCATGGAACAGCGATCATTGTTGCGGCAGCTGTCCTTAACGCCATGGAACTGGCGGGCAAGAAACTGTCGGAAGTGAAACTCGTGACATCAGGGGCCGGTGCCGCCGCACTTGCCTGTCTTAACTTGCTGGTTGAACTGGGCATTCAGCGCCAGAACATCACGGTCACGGACCTTGAGGGCGTCGTCTATGTTGGCCGCGAGAAACTGATGGACCGCTGGAAATCGGTCTTCGCGCAGGAAACATCAGCCCGGAAACTGGCGGATATCATAGAGGGGGCCGATATCTTTCTGGGGCTTTCGGCTGCAGGTGTTCTCAAGCCTGAATTGTTGCAGCAGATGGCAGCCAAACCCCTGATCATGGCTTTGGCCAATCCCAATCCGGAAATCATGCCCGCCGAGGCCATGGCGATCCGCCCGGATGCGATGATGTGCACCGGCCGATCCGATTATCCCAATCAGGTCAATAACGTATTGTGTTTTCCTTACATCTTTCGCGGTGCGCTGGATGTGCATGCAACCACCATAAACGAGGCTATGAAACTGGCTGCCGTTCGCGCTATTGCCCAGCTCGCCCGCGAGGCTCCATCCGACGTTGTTGCTAAGGCCTATGGTGGTGAAACGCGCACATTTGGCAAGAATTCCCTCATCCCCAGCCCGTTTGATCCGCGCTTGATCCTGCGCATTGCACCCGCCGTCGCGCGTGCTGCCATGGAAACCGGTGTAGCCCGCAAGCCCATCGCGGATTTTGAAGCCTATAATGAGCAGCTCTCGCGTTTTGTATTCCGTTCCGGCTTCATCATGAAGCCTTTGATACAGGCGGCCAAAGCCAATCCCAAGCGGGTGGTCTATGCCGAGGGCGAAGACGAGCGTGTATTGCGGGCCGTACAATCCGTTGTGGAGGAAGGCATTGCCATTCCTATACTGATTGGCCGTCCCTCTGTCATCGAAACCCGACTGGAACGGTTTGGTCTTTCCATTCGACCCGGCAAGGATTTTGAACTGGTCAATCCTGAGGATGATCCCCGTTACCGTGATTACGTAACCACCTATCAGGATGTAGCGGGACGCAAGGGCATTACGCCGGGTGCTGCCAGAACGCAGGTTCGCACCAACAGCACGGTGATTGCCGCACTGGCCGTGCAACGCGGTGATGCCGATGCAATGCTTTGTGGCGTTGAAGGGCGGTTTACTTCTCGTTTGCGCTACATCAAGGACATCATCGGCCTGGCTCCCGGCGTCGAAGATTTTGCCGCATTATCCCTGATGGTCACGTCAAAAGGGGCATTTTTCATGGCTGACACCCATGTGCGCTGGAATCCGAATGCACGCGAAATCGCTGATATGGCCATCATGGCCGACCAGCATGTGCGCCGCTTTGGCATGACGCCCAAAACGGCGTTGCTGTCGCATTCCGATTTTGGTTCAAGCGACTCGCCTGACTCCCGCAAGATGCGCGAAGCCCTGGAAATGATCATCAAGCGCGCGCCCGATATGCAGGTCGATGGCGAAATGCAGGCTGATACCGCGCTATCAGAAATGATCCGTGATCGCGTGATGGCAAATTCCCGGTTCAGGGGGGAGGCGAACATCCTGATCATGCCCAATCTTGATGCGGCCAATATAGCCTATCAACTGACAAAGATTCTCATGGATGCCTTGCCGGTTGGACCCATTCTGATGGGTGTGGCCAAGCCTGCCCATGTGCTGACGCCGTCTGTTACGGCCCGTGGTATCTTCAACATGACAGCAGTAGCGGTGGTCGAGGCGCAATCGCGGCAAGCGTAATCAGATAAACGCAGCGCGGATCATTTCTGCCTGCGCTTTCAGTTGATCACCGGGAGCCATGGTCTGGGTGTGCGGGCGCAAGGCTACGCCATCAAACCGCGGGATCACATGAAAATGGATGTGAAAAACAACTTGTCCGCCGGCGCTTTCGTTGAACTGCTGAATGGTGACCCCATCTGCCTTCATCGCTGATTTGACACAGCGCGCTACTTTCTGGACAGCTTTTGCCAGTGTGGCTAGAGACTCTGCGTCAATATCGAGGATATTGCGGGCGGCCGTTTTGGGAATAACGAGCGTATGCCCATCACCACGCGGCATGATATCCATCATCGCAAGCACGTGCTCATCTTCATAAATTTTGTGGGCTGGCAGTTCGCCCCGCAAGATTTTGGCGAAGACGTTGTTGGGGTCATAGGATGTCATCGCGTGTTTCCTGCTTGTGACTCAATCAACATGAAAAACCCTCCCCAGCAAAGGGGAGGGCTGTAAATGTTTCAGGCAACAATGCCCTCAGATCAGAAGAAATAGACCGGGCGGCGATAGACCGGACGATAGTAGCGCGGACGGGAATAAATCCTGCGGCGATATATGGGACGACGGTAGTACACGCGACGGCGATACCGTGGTCGGCCATAAAAGCGACGGCGATAGACACGTCTGCGACGGTAGTACTGTGCCTTCTGTGTCGTCGGCAATCCATCGACATCGGGGCGATAATCGCCCTCCGTGCGCTCTGCCTCAGTTTTTGGTGCATCCGGCGTTATCGCCGGCATGGGTGCTGCCTCTGCCGTATCCGGCATCAAAACACCTACTGTAGCGGCTGCAGCTGCAACCCCCATCAACCCTCTGACAAAAAACCTACGATCCATTGAAGCCTCCTTCGGACTTGAATGCCGCCCCGTTAACGAAGCTGGGCCTATCCTGATGAAGCTAGGATGAATGTCAAATCCGTAATGTTGCCGGTGACCTGATTTTGCTCAGATTACCCCTGATTTTTCCTGAAAGGCCCTTCAGCGGTGAGTGCAGCCTGAACCAACGCCATATGATCGCGCTCACGGTCCAGATAGTCAGCGACTGCACGACGAAGGCCTGGATTGGCAATATCATGGGCTGAATAAGTAGGTCTCGGCATATAGCCACGCGCCAGCTTATGCTCACCCTGCGCCCCTGCTTCCACGCGCGACAATCCCTTTTCAATTGCAAAATCAATGGCTTGATAGTAACAGACCTCAAAGTGCAGAAATGGATGATCCTCGCAGCACCCCCAATTGCGGCCATATAGTGCATCTGATCCGATAAGATTGATCGCTCCGGCAATATACTTTCCTTCACGCTTGGCCATCACAAGCAGGATATCGTCTTGCATGCTCTTGCCAATCGCGCCAAAGAACGCACGATTCAAATATGGCCGTCCCCATTTTCTGGCACCGGTATCTTCGTAAAAACTGTAAAAAGCATCCCAGTGCTGTTCTTCAAGTGCTTGACCGGTCAACCGTTCAATGGTGATTCCGGTGGCAAGAGCATCCCTCCGCTCGCGCCGGATCATCTTGCGCTTGCGTGATGCAAGGGTTTCCAGAAAAGCCTCGAAGGAGTTGTAGCCCTCGTTTTGCCAGTGAAACTGCTGATCGAGGCGCTTGAGAAAATCAAGATCACCCAATTGATCCCATTCGTCTTTCTTCGTGAAGGTGATGTGGATGGAGGATGCGCCCGTCTGATCGCGCAAGCCCCGCAAACCCTTGATCAAGGCAATACGCGCACCTTCAGCGTGTACTCCCGCTCTTACAAGCAGCCTTGGACCGGGGACAGGTGAAAAGGGTGCCGATACCTGAACCTTGGGATAATAGTTTCCACCGGCACGTTCAAAGGCTTCCGCCCAGCCATGATCGAAGACATACTCGCCCTGACTGTGCGTCTTGAGATAGCAGGGAGCAGCGGCTACCAAATCGCCAGCTGCGGTTTCAACCAGCACATGCGCCGGGTTCCAGCCCGTACGCCCGCCCGTGCAGCCTGCGGTTTCGAGCGCCAGCAGAAAAGCATGTGACACGAACGGGTTTGGCTTTACTGCACCTGTATCTCCAATAGCGCAGGCATCCCAGCTTTCAGCAGGAACCGGGAGCAATGAAACCTGAAAACGGATTGTATATTCCGCAGCGCTCATGCAGCAGCAGCACCTGTGCTGACTTGTTCAATTCCTGCCAGAAACATTTGTGCCAGGATATCGGCGTAGGCGTCCTGCGAGACAGCACCGTTATCGCGAAACCACATGAATTTCCAGTTGAGTGTGCCGAATATCGACATGGTCAGAACCTTGATCCGGGCTGCCGACAATGCAGGGGCTAGATCACCGACGATATCGCTCAAAAGCGTGACAAGTGTACGCTCCATTCCGCGTAATTCCATCTGGCGTTCGTCACTCAGGCGTTTCATGTCGCTCATCTGCACCCTGTGCTCGGCATCTGCATCACGATAGCAGTCGAGGATCGCTTTGATAGTGCTTGATAGTCGCACCCCTGGGGGCTCGAGGGTTCTGGCAACACTTTCTGTTGATGCTATCAAGGCGCTCAGATGACTGCGGATGATATCAAACAGAAGATCGTCCTTGCTGCGATAGTAGTGGTAAAAAAGCGTTTTGGAGACACCCAGGGCCTTGGCTATATCGCTCATCGAGGTGCGATCAAAACCATTCTCGGCAAAAAGCACAGCGGCTTTATGCAGCAGCGCATACCGCTTGTCGGTATAGTCAGCGGCGCGGGGGCGGGCCATATTTCAGGCCTTGGGACGCAGATCAATCACGCGGCGTGCCTTACCCATTGAACGCTCGATAGCCCCGGGCGGCAACAGAGTGACTTTGGCGGATATGCCAATGGTGTCCTTGATTCGCGTGGCCAGTATTGTGGCGGATTCCACTGCTGGATATTTGGTGCGTGCTTCCACCTTGATTTCCATCTCATCCATGCGCCCCTCGCGGGTCAGCACGATCTGGTAATGTGCGGAGAGATCATGCAAAGCCAACAGCTTTTCCTCGATCTGAGTGGGGAAGACATTGACACCACGGATAATCATCATGTCATCGCTTCTGCCGGTGACCTTCTCCATGCGACGCATGGAGCGGGCAGAACCTGGCAGCAACCGTGTAAGGTCACGGGTGCGATAGCGGATGATCGGCATTGCCTCCTTGGTCAACGAGGTAAAAACGAGTTCTCCCTGTGATCCGTCAGGCAAAACAGCTCCGGTTTCCGGATCAATGATCTCGGGATAGAAATGATCTTCCCAGATGTGCAATCCGTCCTTGGTTTCCACACATTCATTGGCAACACCGGGTCCAATCACTTCAGACAGGCCGTAGATATCGACGGCATGCATGTTGAAGGTCCGCTCGATCTCGCATCGCATGGCATTTGTCCAGGGTTCCGCACCAAAAATGCCAACTTTCAGTGATGTTCCGGCAGGATCTATGCCCTGTTTGCGAAATTCGTCGAGGATCGCCAGGCTATAGCTTGGTGTCACCATGATGATATCGGGTTTGAAATCCTGAATGAGTTGCACCTGCCGTTCGGTCATTCCACCCGATACAGGGATGACCATGCAGCCCAGACGCTCAGCTCCGTAATGCGCGCCAAGACCGCCCGTGAACAGGCCGTAACCATAGGCGATATGACAGATCATGCCTTTGCGACCGCCCGCAGCACGAATGGAACGCGCCATCACATTGGCCCACATATCAATGTCATGAGCTGTGTAGCCAACAACTGTCGGCTTGCCAGTGGTGCCGGATGAGGCATGTATGCGGGCAAGACGATCCTTCGGCACTGCAAACATGCCGAAAGGATAGTTATGCCTGAGATCCGCTTTCATCGTGAAAGGAAACTTTGCCAGATCGCTCAAGGCGCGGCAGTCCTCGGGATGAACACCAGCAGCTTCAAATGCCCTGCGATAATGCGGCACATTCTCATAAGCGTTCTTGAGAGTGGTTTTCAAGCGCTGCAACTGCAAACCTGCGATCTCGTCTCGCGATGCGATCTCGATAGGGTCAAGGGTAGCGCGGGGAGGGGTGAGATCAAGCATGGTCAGGAATCCGGCAACAATGAGCCGGGAACAGTGCGCGAATGTCCGCGAAACTCGGCAATGATAGCGCCTGTTTCATCCCGGATGGTTACATCGGTAATGCCGGACCGTTCGCCGCGCTGGCGCTCTAACGCAACGGCGATCAGGCGCGTACCCAACCGCCCCGGCGCAATGTAGCTGATGCTGCAATGCTGCGCCACACAGCGCTGTCCGTGGCTGTTACAAGCGAAAGCAAAAGCGCTGTCCGCCAGTGTGAACAGAAAACCGCCATGGCAGGTGCCGTGACCATTGGACATGCTCTTGACCACTGTCATTGCCATAGTCGCTCGCCCCGGCCCTACGGAAACGAGTTCAATGCCGAGATCTTTTGATGCGCTATCCTCTGCAAGCAGGGTATCGGCACATATCAGCGCAATCGAGTCTTTGGACATTTCCGTCATCATTCAAGCCTCGCCTTTGAAGACCGGCACACGTTTTTCCATGAAGGCGGCGACACCCTCGGCATAATCGTCGCCGAAGCCCAGTTTGCGCTGGCCCGTCAATTCCAGTTCCAGTTGTTGGTCCAGTGTGTTGGTTGCGGCTGAATGGATCGCTTGCTTGATGGTTGCCAATGCTGCGGTTGACTGGGTGGCCAGATGCGCTGCGATCCGCCTTGCTTCCGGCATCAACGCGTCGTCATCAATGGCTTTCCATATCAACCCCCAGGTTGCAGCCTGCTCTGCGCTCAGGGGCTCACATAGCATGGTCAGTGCCTTGGCGCGTGCTTCTCCCAGCAAACGGGTCAAGGTCCAGGTGCCGCCGCAATCCGGCATGAGACCAATTTTGGCAAAGGATTGAATGAACTTGGCGGATTTTCCTGCCAGTACAATATCGCCGTGAAATGCAAGATTAGCACCTGCCCCTGCCGCTACACCATTGACGGCAACAACAATCGGCTTGGCTAAAGCGCGCAAGCGACGAACCAGCGGATTGTAGCGCCGATCAAGGCTCTCCCCCAGGTCACGACGTTCGGTTGTGGGGGCAACAGCCCTGTCGGACATATCCTGTCCGGCACAATAGCCGCGACCGGCACCTGTCAGAAGCACGACACGGCAGGTTTTGTCCGCCTCGATTGTATCCAGTGCGGCAGCGAGCGCCTCATGCATGTCCAGCGTGAAACTGTTCAGTCGATCCGGACGGTTGAGGGTCAGGACCGTGACATCACCCTCCCGGTCGACAAGAACCGTATTGTTCATTCCATGACTTTCCCGCACAACGGGACACAGACTTGCATTCACTGACTGGGTGGTCAATGAATATGTGACAACGGGCGCATGGCGCTTGCGGAGATTGCGATGACCAACTTCACCGACAAGCACAGCGCCTTGCTGGAGCGTGCCATAGTGGCAACGCAGGAGCGCACATACTGGAGCGCCTATCCCGAAAACCCGTCTCCAAAGGTTTATGGCGAGACGGCCAGGGACGAGCAGGAAATCGCTTTCAAGGCATTGCTTGGCAAGCCATTTGATCTGCCGGGACATCCTGCTGATGGGGTCGCTGTCGGCGGTGAGGTTTCCCCTTTCGGACCAAAACTGGGCGTCACATATCCCGTGGCGAAGGTGCAGACCCTCGTTCAGACATCGATGGAATCTTCTGAAAGTTGGGAAGATGCCACACCAGATATGCGGGCAGGCGTATTGCTGGAAATCATTGAGCGCCTGAACAAACAATCCTTCCTTATTGCCAATGCTGTTTCGATCACATCCGGCCAGGCCTTCATGATGGCCTTTCAGGCTGGCGGACCCCATGCGCAGGACCGCGCCCTTGAAGCGGTGGCCTATGCTGTGGCAGAACAACGCCGGGTGCCAAAACCCGTGCGTTGGGAAAAGCCGCAGGGGAAAGGTGATCCCATTCGCCTCGACAAACAATGGCGGATCGTACCGCGCGGCGTGGCAGTCGTGATCGGTTGCGCCACCTTCCCGACATGGAACACCTATCCCGGCTTGTTTGCCTCGCTTGCCACAGGTAACAGCGTCATCGTCAAGCCGCATCCGGCAGCCATCCTTCCAGCCGCCATCTCCATTCGCATCGCCCGCGAAGTGCTGGTTGAAGCCGGATTTGACCCTAACATTCTCCTGCTCGCGGCTGATACGATTGAAAAGCCGGTGACCAAAAAACTTGTAGAGAGGCAGGAGGTCGAGATCATCGACTACACCGGCTCTTCGCAATTTGGGCGCTGGCTACGTGAAACCCTGCTGGAAAAGCAGATTTATTCGGAAGAGGCCGGTGTCAACGCTGTCGTCATCACAGCGACCACCAACTTCAAGGCGATGTGCGATAACATAGCCTTTTCGCTGTCGCTCTACTCTGGTCAGATGTGCACGGCGCCGCAAAATATCTTTGTGCCCAAAAAGGGCATTATGACAGACGAGGGTCACAAGACCTTTGATGAGGTCGGCGCAGGCATTGCAGCCTCGATTGATCGCCTGTTATCCGATTCCACCCGTGCCCATGCGATTCTGGGCAGCATTCAAAGTCCTGCCACGCTCAAGCGCATAGGGGCTGCGCGCAAACTAGGCAGGATCGTGCGCGATTCAAGCGCCGTGGAGAATGCGGGCGAAGCCCGTATGGCCACGCCTTTGCTCATAGCCTTGAGTGTCAAGGATGAGCATGCTTATGGCGAGGAACGCTTTGGTCCTATCGCATTTCTTGTGGCTTGTGCTGATGCGACCGAAGCAGTTTTGCACGCGTCGCTTACCGTTTTTACCTACGGCGCTATCACGGCCGCACTCTATGCCACGGATGAAGACCTCATCACATTTGCGCAAAAAGCCTTTGCAAGGGCAGGGGGGAATCTTTCGGTCAATCTGATTGGCAACATTTTCGTCAATCAATCTGCGGCTTTCTCGGATTTTCATGCAACAGGAGCAAATCCCGCCTCGAATGCTACAATCTCGGATCCGGCCTTCGTGACAAACCGCTTCAAGGTCATCGCGACACGACGATTGGTTGCCTGATCCCCCTTTACCAAAGCAATCATTTTTTACGGAGAACCCTTGCAGGTTGTAATGAAAGGACGTCTTCTCGTAAGGCGGTTGTATTTTGCAAGAATGGATTCTTTCACATGGACAAAGCGCGCAACGCATTGAGCGATTTCACTGCTGCAAAAGCGACTGCTGTCGATGTGCATAAAGCCGTTTGCAAGGATATCATCGATCACATTGGCTCAACCCGTGCGAGCATATGGTATTTTAACGATGCGAATGACACACTGACATGCGCATGCAGCCTTGATACGCGAACCGGTTTTTTCGATATGGAACCGTTCACCTTGACTGCGCGTGATTCAGCATCTTACTTTGATGAAATTTTGGCGAATGGTACACACAAAGTGCCTGATGTGCTTGCCAATCCGGCAGCGCAATCACTTGAAAAGCGCTATATCAAGCCGCTGAACATCGTGTCGCTTTTTGATTGGGCCATCAAGATTGGCACTCGACCGGTTGCCGTGCTGTGCTGCGAACACTGCAAAACTGCACGGGTATGGACACCTGCTGATGAAAACTATCTCGCGAGCATGGCTGTCCTCCTGCGCATTTCATTCATTGTAGAGCAGCGTTCACCACGACTCTGACCAATTGATCTACTGGAAAACAGCCTCGCCCCTCGCAACCATTGCCAGCGCCAGTGGATAGATCCTGTGTTCTTCGACAAGCACACGCGCCGCCAGCGTTTCCGCTGTATCCGAGACAAACACTGGCACTTTGGCTTGCAGGATTATAGGGCCGTCATCCAACGAAGGGGTCACGAAATGCACTGAGCAGCCGTGCTCGGTTTCCCCAGCATCAAGCACGCGTTGATGTGTATCCAATCCCTTGAAGGCCGGGAGCAAGGATGGGTGCATGTTGATCATCCGTCCCTGCCACTGCTGACAGAACGCATCTGACAATAAGCGCATGTAACCGGCCAGACACACCAGGTCGATCTTTCGGGCAGTGAGTTTATCAGAAACAGCCTGATCAAAATCTTGTCGTAAATTGAATGCTTTATGTGATAAAGCAAATGTATCAATGCCATTTCTGCGGGCATAGTCGAGGCCCGGTGCATCCATCCTGTTGCTGAAGACAATGACGATATCCACAGGAGAATCAGGCGCTCCTGCCGCGTCGACTAGCGCCATCATGTTTGATCCGCGCCCTGATATCAGGACCGCAACGCGCTTGCGCTTGGTATGCGGAGTGATCGCAGTCATGCCAGGCGCAAATGCCCGGTTGTCTTGACCTGCGATGCACCGGGATCGACGGTCAAGGTTCTGCCAATGACTACCCCCGTTTCATCTTGCGCAGCAAGATGGGCCAGAACTGCCTGGACCTTGGTCGCATCGACAATCAGCGCCATGCCAATGCCGCAGTTGAAGGTGCGCAGCATTTCATGTTCGCTGACGCCGCCACAACGTGCCAGCCAGTTGAATACGGGCGGAGGCGAGAAGGCATCAAGATTGATTTCAACACCGATATTATCGGGCAGAACGCGCGGAATGTTATCTATGAAGCCGCCGCCCGTAATGTGGACAAGGCCATGGATGCCGCCAACAGTGCGGATCAGGTCAAGCACGGTTTTCACGTAAATGCGGGTTGGCGTCAGCAGCGCCTCTCCCATGGTCGTTCCACTGGCAAACGGCGCTTCGTCGCTCCATGCGAGATTTTCGCGTGCCACGATCTTGCGCACCAGCGAAAATCCGTTGGAATGAACGCCGGAGGAGGGCAGGCCAAGTACAATCTGACCGGCTGCAACGCCTGATGGCAAAACCTGCCCGCGCTCGACTGCCCCCACTGAAAAGCCCGCAAGATCGTAATCTTCTCCGGCATACATCCCTGGCATTTCTGCCGTTTCGCCACCAATCAGGGCGCAGCCAGCCTGCTTGCAGCCTTCAGCTATGCCGTGCACGATATCAACACCAACCTGTGGAACCAGTTTCCCGGTCGCATAGTAATCAAGGAAAAACAGCGGTTCTGCTCCCTGCACGATCAAGTCGTTGACGCACATCGCCACAAGATCGATCCCGACTGTGTGATGAATCCCGCTCTCGATGGCAATCTTGACCTTGGTGCCCACACCATCATTGGCCGCAACCAGAATGGGGTCCTTGAATCCAGCTGCTTTCAAGTCGAACAAGCCACCAAACCCGCCGATCTCGGCATCGGCACCCGGGCGCCGCGTTGCCCGCACCAATGGCTTGATCCGATCAACCATGGCATTGCCAGCATCGATATCGACACCTGCATCGGCATAGGTCAGTCCATCGGCAAGTGGCTTGCCTGTAGCAGGTATATTGGCCATGGTAATCCTCAGCGCCATCGCATTGCCATGCCGGTTAGGACGAAGATGGCCTGTTTGCAAGCGGCTCAAGGCTTGGCAACTGCCGCAAGATCGTTATCGTGTGTGAAACATGCAAGCCTCAGCTTTGAACCCGGCCAATCTGCTTACCCTGCTTCGGTTCTGCCTTGTGCCGGTGGTCATAGTCGCGATCGTCAACAAGCAGTGGACCCTGGCTTTCGTGCTGTTCGTGACGGCAGGCGTGACGGATGCTGTCGACGGGTTCATTGCCAGGCATTTCAATATGCGCACGGAACTGGGTGCTTATCTCGATCCGCTGGCGGACAAGGCCCTGTTGGTCTCGATTTACATCACACTGGCCATTGGCTCCATAATACCCTCATGGATCGCTGTGCTGGTTGTTTCGCGTGATATCATGATCGTGGGTGCCGTGATCGTCTCCTGGATCATGGATAATCCGGTGGAGATCAATCCGCTCAAACTCAGCAAGGCCAATACACTGGCGCAGATCAGTTTTGCCGCATTGATGCTGTCGGTTCTGGCTTTCAGTCTTGAGATCCCAAGCATCGTTTCAATCGGGCTTGCCGTGGTTATGATCTTGACGTTGGCCTCCATGGCTGCCTATTTCGCCACGTGGTTCCGGCATATGGCGGATTGACGCCAAACAAAGCAATCCTGGGATTCGGCTGAATGACATTGCAACGCAAGATCGGCTTCTGGCTTGTCGCTTTCGCCATCTTCGTGGCGTTGGTCTATCTGCTACGCGATGTGATGATGCCTTTCGCGGCAGGACTGGTGCTGGCTTACCTGCTGGATCCTATTGCTGACCGCTTGGAAAAACTAGGCATTGGCCGGCTTGGTGCCACCCTTTTCATCCTTGTCCTGTTTGTAGCAGTCTTTGTGGCTATGCTGGTGGTCGCCATCCCGTTGTTTGCGACACAACTGATGGCATTCATTGAAAAGGCCCCCGGTTACGTTACGCGTATCCAGTCCCTTATCACAGATCAGGGTGGCCCATTGTTGCAACGATTGGGTGGCGAAAAGGTCCTCGCTGATCTACAGAAATCGCTTGGGGATGTGGTAGGGCAGGGCATGTCGTGGTTTGGCAAGTTCCTGACCTCGCTATGGTCGGGTGGGCAGGCCTTGCTCAGCATCTTGTCCCTTCTGGTCATCACCCCGGTTGTGGCCTTCTATCTGTTGCTCGATTGGGATCATATGGTCGAGAAGATGGACAACTGGGTGCCCGTTGACCAGCGTGAGACGGTGCGTGTCATCGCTCATGATATTGATACGGCTATTTCGGGCTTCCTGCGTGGGCAAACGCTTGTTTGCCTTATCCTTGGAGGGATCTATGCCTGCGGGTTGTTTGCCATTGGTCTTAATTTTGGCGTCCTCATCGGTATTTCAGCTGGAATTCTGAGCTTCATTCCGTATGTGGGCTCGTTACTGGGACTGATTGTTGCCGTTGGCGTGGCAGTGGCGCAATTCTGGCCAGACTGGACCATGGTTGGCCTTGTGCTTCTGGTCTTTGTCATCGGCCAGTTCATCGAGGGCAATATCCTGGCGCCCAAACTTGTAGGTGAAACGGTGGGATTGCATCCTGTCTGGTTGATGTTTGCCTTGTTGGCAGCGGGGTCACTGTTCGGGTTCCTTGGCCTGTTGCTGGCTGTGCCCGTGGCCGCGGCTATCGGCGTACTTGTGCGCTTTGCCATGAAACAATATCTGGCAAGCGCCATTCATGGCGGCAATGTGCCCGCAGGCAACAATGACTGACCTGCGACAATTGCCATTGGAACTGGCTCTGGAACCACGCTTTGGCGAGGAAGATTTTCTGATCAGCGAATCCAACGGTGATGCCTACGGCCTGATTGAGTCATGGCCTGAATGGTCCGACAAGGCCCTCGCCCTTTCCGGCCCTGCGGCATCAGGCAAATCCCATCTTGCCGCAATATGGGCATCCAGGTCCAAAGCCCGTGTGCTTTCGGCGCGTGCGCTCAACAAGGCGGATATTCCGGCACTGGTGTCGGCCAGGGCGGTGGTGATCGAGGATGTCGAAAAAGGAAACCTGCCTGAAGCAGCGTTGTTTCATCTGATCAATCTGGCGCAGGAGCGGCAAGCATTCCTGCTGTTTACAGGTGTTGGCGATCCGGCACTCTGGCCTGTAACAACGCCTGATCTTGTTTCACGGTTCAGGCGCCTTGCTGTGGCTCTCATCGCCGCACCTGACGATGCACTGATCCGTGCCTTGTTCGTGAAACTGTTTGTTGACCGGCAACTGGT
>JANMLW010000256.1:0-8587 GCA_031372765.1 Hyphomicrobiales bacterium | reverse complement strand
AGCACGTCGAACCGAACTGAGCTCGTCTTCATCGCCGCGGATAAGGGCAATGCTCTCGGCATTTTCCCTAAGCCTTGTCATTTCCGCCCGGAACTGCGCTTCCGCCTCGTTCTTGATGGAAACACGGTTCACCAATGGACTTCCGGCGAAGTACGCCGCAGTTGATGCAACCAGGGCATAGACCACAGCAGCAACCGCCATATAGGCGGGGATGACGAATACAGTGTTGCCAATGGTGACGGTAATTGAACCTGCCACCTGCCAAAGTATGGCTGCAAAGGTGACGGCGGTGATGGCGGCACTCAGAAGGCCGATGACAAACTCCACAAGGGGTTCGATTGACAGGCGAACATCCTCGGCAATGCGTTGCTCGGGTGCGGATTGTTCGGGCGCGACAAAACCGAGACGGTAATAGCGCTGGTCAGCGATCCACCACCCTGCAATTTTGTCTGTCATCCATTCTCGCCACTTCACCTGCAACAGCAGGCGGGTGACAACCAGCGCTGTCACCGTTGCAGCCGACGCCACAATAACTGCGGGAAGCCACCCGACAGCGATCCAGATGGCGCTGAGGTCCTTGCGTTCCAGCGCATCGAAGAACAGCCGGTTCCAGCTATTTATGGCTACCTGACTGCCAATCTGCGCGCCCATGCTGATGAGTACAGCGCCTGTCAGCAACCAGGCTGTACGCGCCTTTGCGCCTGCCCAGAATCCGGATGCGATGCGAAAGAACTGACGGACGCCACTTGGATGACGAACCAATTGTTCGTTGTTGCTCATAGGTGTATATCTTTGCCTGTGCGGTACCTCCGCAACTGAAGGTCACATGAACAACGCTTCATATTTCCTATTGTTCCAAGGCTTCTGCCTGGGGGCTGCCATGCGTCAGGCGGCTATCTGACCATGCTGCAGGCACAATCAACGAGAGGCTATTCGTCGAAGAACGGTATCAAGTGTCGCCATTGTCCGCTCAGGCTACAATCTTCATTCAAGGACAAATCACCTGAGGAAGTGGCATTCATCGAAGAGATGAAAGAGGACCATCGGTTGGTCTCGGCCGGCTCGGAGATCATCTATGCAGGCCAGACTGATGCAGAACTCTTCACGCTGTTCAGTGGCTGGGCGTTCCGGCAAAAATCCCTGCCTGATGGCCGCAGACAGATTCTGAATTTCATCCTGCCGGGTGATCTCGTTGGGCTTCAAGCGTCACTGCTGACTGCAGCAGAACATAGCGTTGAGGCGCTGACTGACGTCGAATTGTGCGTCTTCGCCCGCAAGAGAACTTGGACATTGTTTGAGCGTATGCCTCAGCTCGCTTATGAACTCTCATGGCTTGGTGCGCGGGAAGAGAGTATCGTCGACGAAGCTTTGATGTCGGTTGGTCAGCGCACTGCCCGCGAGCGTATGGCAGCGTTGATCATGAGCCTTTATCGCCGCGCCGAGCATCTCGATCTGGTGAGCGAGCAGGCATTCCTGTTCCCCTTGTCGCGCCAGCATCTGGCTGATGCGTTGGGACTCTCTCTGGTTCATACCATCAAGACGTGGTCATATCTTCGTCGGGCGGGGTATTTCAGCTTTGATGGCAAGCACCTCAAGCTCATCAATCCACGCATGACTGAGCGTCTGGCCAGCTATTTTGAGGCCGAGTTCCGCAAGAGGCCGCTGTTGTAGCGATTTTGTGGAGCATGTAGGATGTGTGGACAAACGAGACAGGCGTTCCACGCTAGGCCACTATCTGATCCTTCGTGCGGCAAGGAGCGTGCCGCAGGCCCAGAAGGTGCCAAAGCACCAGCCTGCCAGAACGTCGGTTGGCCAGTGAACACCAAGATAAACCCTGCTGACGCCCACTGACAGTGTGATCAGCACACCGCTGATGACAATAACGCGCCTGGCTGACGGCAGGTCCACAGTGCGGGCAAGAAGTCCCGCCATTGGCAACACTATCGCTGCGGTCAACAAGGCATGACCGCTTGGGAAGCTGGCGGTATATGTCATCACGGCATGCTCAACCAAAGAAGGCCGTGTTCGATCCATGGCCAGTTTCAGCAATGTGCTGACAAGCGTTGCCAGTATTGCGCTCGTGGCCAGCAAGGCCCCAAGCCTGTAGCGGCGCAGCGCAACAAGGTAAGTTGCAACAAACACCACAGCGCAGATCAGGATAATCATGCTGCCGAGCGCAGTCACGTCGCGGACCGCCTCGAGCAACCATGCTGGGTACAGCTGCATATCAGCAGAGTTCAACCCATGTGCTGTCTGGAAAAGCCTGGTGTCGAGGGTGTCTGTAGTACCGGTAACGACGCCCAGGAAGACGAGTGCAGCACCAGTCAGGCTAGCCAGCATGACAAAGACAAGGCTCTTGTGCCCTGTCGCGCTAGGCAATTGAATCATCCGAACGGGGAAAGCCGGAACGGATACGCAATGCTCCAGGCAATACAGTAAAGCGCAGAGGATTATCAAGCATCACGATCTCACCATCCATGGCAACGCGCATTGTCTTTCGTCGTCGTCGCCGGATCGTAACCGCCGTGGTGCTGACAGTTGTGAGATACTCCAGATCACGCCAAGATCCACGGGCAACCGCTGCCAGAACCGTCAGTCGTTTCATCAGTGTCGGCGCTTTCAGGACATGCAATTCGAGAACGCCGTCCTGCAGCGAGTTTCGCCGCCATGGTGTACCAAAGAAACGATTGTTGGTCACGAGAACTGCATCGGCGATGATCACCGCCGTCTTTTCTTCCGTCACATAGGTGATCTCGACTTGACTTCTGAAGAAAAATGTCTTCAAGGCGGCCCAGGCGAAACCGAGCTTCTTGCTGAACGGGAATTGACGTCGCGCAGCTTGTCTTTCCAGTGCCATTGTAACGAAGAACCCCAAACCAGCGTTGGAATGGAAGAGTTTGTCGTTCGCCATGATAACATCGCAGGATATATCCCTACCATTCGCAAGAGCCGCTATATCTTCGTCAAGATTGCCCGTCAGTCCGAGATCCTGCCCAATCAAATTCAGCGTCCCCAGCGGCAGAACCGCAAACAATTTCCCCGTGGCCATAGCCCATGGAAGCACGGCGTTAGCCGAGCCGTCACCCCCCGCAATGACGACGAGCTGTTCTTCCAATGCCAAAGCCTGCTCAAACGCTTTCGCCAGTTCATTGCCATGAACAAAATTTGGTGTCGCATCATAGCCATTACGCGCAAAGCTCTCGACAATCTGTGCTGAAAATACGGAGTGATCCGTTTCCAGAACGGTACCGGCATCCTTGTTGATCAGCACGGAAACGCGCTTATCCAAAGAGATCATTGGCATCTTTTGCTGCTCCATCACCCTGTCCAACCGATAAAGCCTCGCAGCATCAACATGGTGATGCGGTGTAATCAGGGCAGGAGTATCGTGAATGTTCCAGCGGTCGAGCATTGCGCGAGGAAAGGCGGCGGCCAGAACAAGCATACCCTCGCAGCAAAGCGATTGCGTGCTGGGGTATGGCGAAAGTGGGACGGTTACCAGGCATGAATTGGCGTTTCTCGAGCATGACTGCGCTGTTAACGCGCAAGAGCGGGAACTGTTCCCGTCAAGAGCGGGATCAAGATTTGTGCTTGCAAGGAACCCATTTGGCCCGTTGTGGGTTTTAGCAATTGACCGGGTTTCGAAGTGCCCCTTCACGACATTTGCCGCGAAGCCCTTGTCAGTCTTTCTGTCCAGGACTGGAGCGAGTCCCACACACCTTTTCAAACCCTTGAGGGCAACCATGAAACAATTTGCAATGTTCACAGCCGCCGCAGTGACCTCCATCATTGGCGTCATTGCCTTTGCGCAGACTACACCGCCCACAATACCATCCACGTCGAGCCCGCCAGTGCCGAGCCCATCAACCCAATTGAGTGTTGATACGTTTTATGCGCCACAGTTGACGCGTGCAAATTGGCGTTCGACAGAACTCGTGGGCAAGCCGGTCTATAATGGTAAAGATGAGCGTATTGGCGAAATCGATGAACTTGTGCTGTCAAATGATGGGCGGGTTGTCGCTGCCATCGTTGGTGTCGGCGGTTTTCAGGGAATGGCTGAACGCAAGGTTTCCATTGCCTTTCCGGACATAAAGATGATGCGCGATTCAAACGGTACAGCCCGCGTCAGTGTCGATCTTTCCAGGGAAATGTTGCAATCGGCACCTGAATTCAAAGCACCGAAAATGAACTGAACGCAGATAAGCTATGGACTGCCTTTGTTGAGCAACCGGGTATAGACCAAATGCACCAGATATGCCCCAACCTTGGGAACATCTGTGCAAACCGTGCGTTGCCTTGAGAGTATTGCAAAGCGATAGTCTGAAGGGGTATTTCATGGTCAAGTTGCGTTGGCTTGCTGCCCTTACGTCGTTGGGGATAGCGGCTGGCTTCGGATTGCAGAAAACGTCGCTATGGTCCGCACAGCAGAAGGAAAAATTGCTGCGTGGTCGCATGGCTTTGCGCCCATGGCAGATCCCTTGGCTCGGATGGAAGGACGTGATTGCGCGGACCTGGATAGGTGTCTTTGACGCCCACCTGCTTTCAAGTGGGGCTTCGGTCGCTTTTTTTGCCCTATTGTCCGTTATTCCAGCGCTTTCTGTGCTGATTTCCTTCTACGGACTTTTTGCTGATCCGGGGCTTGTTTCAACCCAGATGCCCACACTTGCATTGTTGCTTCCTGATGCTGTTCAGCAACTCTTGCAAGAACACGCACAGAGAATTGCGAACCAGACTGTCGGCAACCTGTCAGTCAACATTTCGCTCAGTTTGATTGTTGCAGGATGGGGCGCAAATGCTGCGGTAAAGGGCTTGTTTGAGGGTTTGAATGTCATCTACGGCGAAACCGAAAAGCGCTCATTCCTCAGGTACAATCTCATAACAATGCTGACCACTCTAGCAGGCGTAGTGGTAGTTGCTGCGTTCCTTGCCGCAATTGCAATTGTACCTCGATTGCTTGATTTCGTTGCGCTCGGTCCGGGTATCACCTTTTCGCTCCGCATATTGCAATGGCCGCTGTTGTTTGTCCTGGGCGGAGCGGGAATCGCGACACTTTATTGGGTTGGTCCCAGCCGCGACGGTCCCCGTGTGGAGTGGGTAGCGCCCGGCGCGGTGTTTGCTGCATTGCTGTGGGTGATCGCCTCAAGCGCTTTTTCCTGGTACGTGGCTGCACTGTCCAACTACAATGCGATGTATGGTTCGCTAGCGACAGTTGTGGTTTTCATGACCTGGCTCTGGATGTCAGCTGTCATCGTGCTTCTGGGAGCCGAACTCAACTCCGAACTCGAATATCAGACTGCCCAGGACACCACCTACGGCGAGCCTATGCCCATGGGATCGCGCGGAGCCGTTGTTGCTGACAGCATCGGCCCCGCCGTTTCAAGAAAGTAGGTATTTGCTCAGGAACATTTGACGCCTGCATGCGTTCCGCAATGACGAGGCATTATGGTCTCGCAGCAAACTGGAGATGAATTATGAGCAGCACCAGCGACAAGATCAAAGGTCTGGCGAATGAAGCCGCAGGCAACGTCAAGCAAGGCGTTGGCAAAATGATCGGCAACAAGGAAATGCAGATCAAAGGTGCCGCACAGGAGGGCAAAGGTGAAGCCCAGCAGGCCGTTGGATCAGCCAAGAATGCCGTGAAGAAAGTTATCGACAAGGCGTAAGCCACTGTTGCAGTCGAACGATTTTTGCAGTGCGCATGAGGGACTCCCATCGCGCAGAATGGATTGCATCCAAAGGATGCAATCCATTTCTTTTCATTCGGGCAAACAATGACCAAATCGTCGCCACTTCCTTCTGAAAGCGCAACAACGCATCAGATTGCTGCCGAGCCGGTGAGTGCGGGGGTATTCAACAGCGCCGATCATGACGTCATTGTGCGCTACGCCATTCTGGGTATCTTCGCCATGATGTGTGTGGGCGCGCTGTGGCTGACGAAGGCAATCAGCATGCCACTTGTTGCCGGCACAATGCTTGGCCTTGTTATGGGGCCAATTGTTGACCGGGCTATACGATTGGGACTTCCCCAGACAGTTGCAGCCTTGATTCTTTCGCTACTTGCATTTCTTATTTTCATTATCATTGTTGCACTTGTCGCAGCTCCGATTGCGATCTGGGCGGATCAGTTGCCAAGTCTTGCTGCGGCGATGCGTGGAAAGCTGTCAGGGCTGTTTGCATCCATCCGCCAGGTAGAAGGTATTGCGGGAACCCTGTCTCCATCCACAGCGCCTACTGTTGCGGTCGCAGAGGGCAGCTTCGTTGCGGATTTTGCTGCAAACTCAACGGCCTTTGCGGGTGGGTTACTGCTTTTCTTCGCGACACTGTTTGCATATCTTGGAACCCGTCGTCACTTGAAAGCCAGGGTTCTGCGGTTTTGCCTCGGGCGGAACGCGCGCCAGTCCGCCGGGCACTTCTTTGAGCAAATTGAAGCGCGGATGGCCGCTTATTTTGGCGTGGTGACTTTGATCAATATCGGTGTTGGTGGCATTACCTGGTTCATAGCCTGGCAGGCAGGGCTTCCTCTTGCCGCCATCTGGGGCGTCGTGGCATTCGTGCTCAATTATGTGGCTTTCATCGGACCGGTTATTGTCGCAGCTCTGCTGTTTGCCTCTGGATTGATCGATAATCCTTCACCCTGGACTGCTTTATGGCCAGCAGCGGCTTACTATGCATTTCACTTGATTGAAGCCAATGTTGTGACTCCTACCGCAGTCGGTCGGCGGCTGACTCTGTCACCCTTTCTGGTCCTTCTTTCCTTCATTTTCTGGTTGTGGTTATGGGGGCCGATTGGCGCGATCCTGTCCACTCCAATTCTTCTCCTGCTGACACTCGCCATTGAAGTTCAGGCCTCATACCGGGCGGCTGAGGCAGCAAATACTGAAGCGACAATACAGGCCACTTCCGTACCAGCTGAAGATTTTTCCGGCGTTGTAGTGCCGCACTGATTTCAGATTATTTGATGCGCTTTTGCCATCGATACATTTGCTCTCTGATGGCGGGAACTTGTGTTGTCTTGATGCGTTGATGGCATGTGAAACAATTATCCCGTGGCCATTCGTGGCGCAAGACGGGCGAAACTGGAAAGGTTCTACAATGACCATGAACAGCAGAAAACTGAGTGCCGTGAAAGCGATGGAAGATGCAGCAGAGGCTGTCTCCGCCAAGACGAGCGAAATGTCCAAGACGGTCAGGCATGATTTGGATGCCGTGGGTGACGCTCTGGCTACTGGTGCATCTGATGCGGTCACGACAGTTTCAGATAAACTGAAAGCCGTCGGAGTTGACACTGATGCCATGACCTCCGCTGCGAAGGATCAGGCATCGGAATTGCAAAGAATGCTGGCAGACGAATTGCGCACGCGCCCATTACGCGCACTGGGCGTTGCTGCCGCGATCGGCGTCTTCGTCGGCCTCATGACGGCACGATAAGAAGATGTGGAGCGGTTTAAGTTTTCTGGCTGCATCGGAGGCAGGAGAAGCGTTTCGCCGAAACATGCGAGCGGCAGTCGCAACGTGTGCCGCTGCTATCACCGGATTCACAGCCCTGATATTTGGCCTTGTCGCTCTAAATGCATGGCTCGTCCAGCGCTTTACAGCTGTAGAGGCAAGTCTCATGGTCGGCGGCGGGTTGCTCGCGGTCTCAGTGGTTTTTCTCATCACAGCCGCTTATATCAGGCGGTCACGGAAGGCCTCATCGGCGCTCGCATCGACAGCCATTGTTGCAGCGCCAATAGCCCTGCGCCTGATCGGCGGGCGTCTAGATTTCAAAGCTGTCGGCATGGCTGGTGTTTTGGCTTTGGGCGCAATTGTTGGTCGCCAGCTTGGACGCCTGCGGGTCTGAAGATGGCTTCGAGAATGCGTCTTTAGTGAAGCCATTGCTTGCAGATCTGATAAAGCAATGATCGGCCCGAATTGGACCGTGTCAAACAAAGTCTATTTCAAATTATCCTGAAAATACTCAAACATTCGAAAGCAAGCGTGCAAGCCAATGGCAATCGAACAAAATGGTTTTGGTACGTCCTTGGGGTTTGCCGAACGAAATCTGAAAACCCACCCTCTAAATCTGACGGTGAACGGCAGGCGATACACGGTATCCGTTCCTGCATGGACCACTTTGCTTGATGCTCTGCGTCTCAGGATGGGACTTACGGGCACAAAAAAGGGCTGTGACCACGGTCAATGTGGCGCCTGCACGGTTTTGGTAGAAGGTCGCCGTGTAAACTCTTGCCTCATACTTGTGGCCATGGTGGACGGAGCCAACATCACAACCGTCGAAGGCTTAAGCGGCGCTGAAAGCCTGCACCCCCTGCAAGAGGCCTTTGTTGAGCATGACGCTTTTCAGTGTGGTTATTGCACGCCGGGCCAGCTCTGTTCCGCCGTGGGACTCATTGCCGAAGGACATGCTTCGACGAAGGAAGAAGTGCAGGAAGCGATGAGCGGCAATTTATGCCGCTGTGGAGCATATCCCAACATTGTCGATGCCATCATGGATGTCATGCAGAAGGAGACGACGCATGCGTCCCTTTGAACTGGTGAGGCCTGATACAATGGTCCAGGCGATAGAATACCTTCAAGCATATCCAGCGGC
>JANMLW010000242.1:0-11438 GCA_031372765.1 Hyphomicrobiales bacterium | reverse complement strand
CCTGAGCAACGCGGCACAAGCCATGATCGGCATGGTGAATGCCCGCCGTTCGGCAAGACCCGTGAAGGCCAGACAGCCAGCCATCGGCTTGACGATGGTCGGTGTGACCACGGCCTGTGTGCAGCAGATAACCAAGCAATTGTCCCAGACGCATGATTGCCTCGTGTTCCATGCCACAGGCATCGGTGGCCAGGCCATGGAAAAACTTGTCGACGGGGGCAAACTCGTCAGTGTGATTGATGTCACGACCACCGAGATTTGTGACATGATGATGGGCGGCATATTTCCGGCGATGGAGGATCGTTTCGGCGCAATCATTCGCAGCCGGTTACCCTATATCGGCTCGGTCGGGGCACTTGATATGGTGAACTTTGGTGCGCCAGAAACAGTGCCGGAGCGCTACAAGACCCGCCAGTTCTATCTGCATAATCCGCAGGTTACACTGATGCGTACGACTGTGGATGAATGCACCCGTATGGGCCAATGGATTGGTGCAAGACTGAATCAGATGGAGGGGCAGGTCCGCTTTTTTCTGCCGGAGGGAGGAGTATCCGCGCTGGATGCACCAGGCAAGCCGTTCCACGACCTGACCGCCAGGGCAGCGCTATATACAGCGCTTGAACAGACCGTGCGTCAGACTGCATCCCGCCAGATCATCCGCCTGCCGCACAACATCAATGCGCCAGCGTTTTCTGCCGCACTGGTTGCGGCATTTCATTCCCTTCTTGGGGATAGTCGGCATACCCGCCGCAGAGAGTTGGTCAAATGATACCGCGTCAAAAAATTCTTGAAAAATTCAATGCCATGAAAGCCAAGGGCATCCCCATCATTGGCGGGGGGGCCGGTACCGGGCTTTCGGCAAAATGCGAGGAAGCGGGCGGAATTGACCTTATCGTGATTTATAATTCTGGCCGCTACCGCATGGCCGGTCGTGGCTCGTTGGCCGGATTGCTGGCCTACGGCGATGCAAACCAGATCGTTGTCGACATGGCATCCGAGGTGTTGCCCGTGGTCAAGCACACGCCAGTGCTGGCCGGAGTCAATGGTACGGACCCTTTCCGCAATATGGATGTATTTCTTGACGACTTAAAACGCATTGGCTTTTCAGGCGTGCAGAATTTCCCGACCGTTGGCCTTATCGACGGGACATTCAGAGCCAATCTTGAAGAGACCGGTATGTCATACGGGCTGGAAGTGGACATGATTGGCAAAGCGCACGCCAAGGACATGCTGACGACGCCCTATGTCTTCAATGCGGATGACGCGACGGCGATGGCGAAGACAGGGGCCGATATTATTGTCTGCCACCTTGGTCTCACGACGGGCGGAAGCATTGGCGCATCAACCGCACTGAAGCTGGCGGATTGCCCGGCACTGGTTGAAGCCTGGGCGGAAGCCGCCTTGCGCGTTAATCCCAACGCGATTGTGCTTGTGCATGGCGGACCCGTTTCAATGCCGGAGGATGCGCAATTCATCCTCTCCAACACACAAAACTGTCACGGTTTTTATGGTGCCTCCTCAATGGAACGCCTGCCGACCGAGATCGCGCTGACAGAACAGACACGCGCATTCAAGCGCATATCAGGTCGTTGATCGAGAATTTTACCGTCGCCAAGCGACGTTCAGGGAGGGACAAGACATGACAGGGCAAGTGATCGGCCAGCTGATCTTGTGGTTCATCGTCGCGGTTGTGGTCATCGCGATCATCTTCTGGGTAATGCAATGGCTATACCGGCGCTCGACAAAGGAAATCGCATTTGTCAGAACCGGGTTTCTGGGTGAAAAAGTTGTGATCGATGGCGGTGCCTTCGTCTGGCCCATCGTGCATGACATCACCCCGGTGAGCATGAATACGCTAGCGCTCAAGGTGTCCCGTGCAAAGACAGAGGCGCTGATCACCAAGGACCGTATGCGTGTGGATGTGGAAGCGGAATTCTATGTTCATGTCCAGCCGACGCGTCAGGCAGTAGCGCTGGCAGCTTCAACGCTTGGCCGAAAGACACTGGAGCCGGAAAGCCTGCATGCCTTGCTGGCCGGAAAGTTTGAAAGCGCCATGCGCGCTGTGGCTGCCGAGATGGACATGAGCGGCATGCACGAGAACCGCTCAAGCTATGTCGAGCGTGTCCGTGAAGCCGTACAGGAGGACCTGTCGCGCAACGGTCTTGAACTGGAATCAGTGGCCATACTTGATATAGACCAGACAAGCCTGGAGTATTTCAATCCATCCAACCGCTTCGACGCCGAGGGATTGACCGTCCTGATCAAGGACATCGAAGCCCGCCGCAAGCTGCGCAACGACATCGAGCAGGATGCGATGATCCAGATTCGCTCGCGCAATCTGGAGGCAGAAATACAATCTCTGGAAATTGACCGCGCAAGCGAAGAAGCGCGGCTGGAACAAGAACGCGATATCGAGTTCCGGCGGGCACAGCAACGCGCTATGCTGGCGACCGAACGGGCTGAACGGGAAACCCAGGCAGAGTCAGCCCAGCTCACTGCGCGTGAATCGATCGAGAAGGCCCGCATCGCCAATGATCGTGGCATTGCCGAAGCCCGTATTGCATCAGAAGGCGACATCCGCAGCCGCGAGATCGCCAAGTCAAAAGCGATTGAGGGCGAGGAAATCGCTGCACAGGAACACATCCAGACAGCGCGTATCCTGCAGGAACGCGCTCTCAAAGAAGCAAGAATCATCAACGAGCAGGAAACATCCGCCCGCGAAATTGAGCGGACACGCATTCTGGAAGCAGCAGAAATATCAGCCCGTGAGTCGACGGAGCGGGCACGCATCCACCAAGAGCAAGCCGTGAGTGAGGCCCGTATCACAAAAGACAGGGAAACGCAGGCTCTCGAGATCGAGCGGCAACGGGCGACGGATCAGGCGGACATTGCTGCAAAAGAGCAGACCGAGAAAGCCCGGATGTCACAAACGCTGATCCTGACGCAAACGCGGATCAAGGGCGAGGAAGATATCCGCCGCCGCGAAATTGCACGCCAGCAAGGTCTTGATGAGGCTGAGATCGGCGCACGTGAAGCAACGGAACGGCTGCGCATCACACAGGCTTCCAATGTATCTGAGTCCCGTATCGCGGAGGACCTGCGGATCAGGGGCCTTGAAATCGAACGCCAGCAAACCATCGAAGCCGCTGAAATCGCTGCCGGACGGGCAGTCGATGCAGCGAAGATTGCCCGTGAAAAGGCGGTATCGGCGGAACGTATTGCAGCCGAGCTTGCCACAAGGTCTGAGGAGATTGCGCGCGACATGACGCTGGACGCTGAACGGATGACAGCTGAACAGACGATCCGCACTCAGGCCATCAGCCGTGACAGGGCACTGGAAGGTGCGGAGATTTCACGGCGCGAGGAAATCGAGCGAGCGC
This sequence comes from Hyphomicrobiales bacterium, assembly GCA_031372765.1. Classification (GTDB taxonomy): domain Bacteria; phylum Pseudomonadota; class Alphaproteobacteria; order Rhizobiales; family Beijerinckiaceae; genus JADCCX01. Next base: position 8,058 of record JANMLW010000242.1, on the reverse strand, counting down.
GTATCACTACCGAACTGTCCTTGGAAAAGGAGCGCATTGCCAGCCAGCAGACGCGGGAGGTATCAGATATAAACCGCAAGCGTGAGGTGGAAGGTGCCGAGGAAACCCGCATCGTCGAGCTTGCCGTTAAGAAATCGGCCCGGGCCAATGCCGAGGCTGAGGTCAAGAAGGTGCAGCTGGCAGCGCAGACAACTATCGATACCGCCGAAGTTGAGCGCGAACGGATCGTGGATGCAGCCAAACTTGAGCGTCGCCGCTCGCTCGAACAGCTTGAGATAGCGCGGGTCCAGGCCTTGCGCGAAGCGGAGATAGAAAGCCGCGAGGATGTCGAGCGCACACGCATCGCCTCTGAGCGTGGCCTTGATGAAATTCGCATCAGCCATGAAACCGAACGGAGGCGCTTGGAAGTCGAGCGCGAAAAGACCGTTGAAACGGCACAGATGGACAAGGCTGTCTCGCTTTACAAGAAGTCGCTGGAGGAATCCGCCGCGCGGGCAGATTCAGACAAGGCGCGGGCTGTTGCCATGGAGGCCGAGGAACGGGTCAAGACCGTGCGCGAAACGGAAGTGGCCAACCGTCGCAAGGCGATCGATGTGCTGATGGCTGAAAAGTCTGCTGCCGAACTGACCATCGCCGCTGGTGCCGACAAGATACGCAGCGCCGTCGAGGCAGAAGCTCAGCGCTTGCTAAACGAAGCCGAGAATGTACTGACCGATCCGGCCCGCATGTCTCTCTTCCGGCGCAAACTGCTGGAGCATGTCGAAGGCATCGTGGCGGCTTCTGTCAAGCCTCTGGAGAAGATCAACGATATCCGCATCGTGCAAATGGACGGACTGGGCGGCGGTGGTGGGGATCGCTCCGCTAGCCCAACCGATGAGGTTATCAATTCGGCACTTCGCTACCGTGTGCAGGCTCCGCTTATCGACAGCCTGCTGGCCGATATTGGTATCGACGGATCAAATCTGGCCAAGCAGGGCGGGTTAATCCGCGAGGCATCTGACATGCAGCGGGTTGCTTCTGATGCAAGGAAAACCTCGCCATCGAAAGCTGATGGCGTGAAATCCGATGCAGAGGGCAAGAAGTAAATGGCACGTGTTTACATCTCATCGATCATCGACGCCCCTGCTGCGAAAGTATGGGAAAAGGTGCGGGATTTCAATGCTTTGCCCCGTTGGCATCCCCGCATCCGTGAAAGCAGGATCGAGAGTGGCGAACCTGCGGACAAGGTTGGCTGCGTCCGCGATTTCAACCTGCAGAATGGCGACCGTATCCGCGAGCGGCTGCTTGGACTTTCGGATTATGACATGTTTTGCACCTATTCCATCCTCGAATCCCCTATGCCGTTGACCGACTACATTGCAACGCTCCGTCTCACGCCTGTCACGGACGGCGACAAGACGTTCATTGAATGGACGGCGGAATTCGAATGTGCTGCGGAAGTGGCATCTGAACTGATGGCCGGCATTGGTACCAATGTGTTTCAGGCGGGCTTTGATGCACTCAAGCGCCAGATGGTGAGCTGACCATGGTCAAGGTTGTCAAAAGTACTGTCCTGAACGCACCTGTGGAGGCGGTCTGGGCAGTGCTGCGTGATTTCAACGGCCATGACAAATGGCATCCACCCGTGGCTGACAGCATCATTGAACGGGGGCAACCTGCCGACAAGGTGGGCTGTGTCCGGCGATTTCATCTCCAGGATGGCTCTGAATTGCGTGAATTACTACTGACTCTTTCTGACGCTGACCTGGCCTTCTCGTATTGCCTGATGGACACGCCGATACCATTGCTGAATTACGTGGCACATGTGCGGCTGGCACCTGTCACTGATGGAGACCGGACATTCTGGCACTGGGAAAGCCGCTTTGACACACCTGCCGGACGGGAAGCGGAACTGAAGGCAATGGTCTCGGAAGACATCTATCAATGCGGCTTTGATGCAATCCGTGTCCACATGGGACTGGAGGTGACGCAATGACATTTCAGGTTCAAACAATGGCCACGCTTGCGGAAGCCGAACGTGTTCTGGGATCCGATGCAACCTTCATGGCGGGCGGAACACTTGTCATGCGCGATATCAACGCAGGAACAGCTGCGCGCCGTATCGTGCGCAGTGCCGATCCGGCGCTATTAGAAATCAAGGTCACAGCTGAAGGGTTGAGCATTGGTGCAGGCGTTACAATGGCGCAGGTCATGACCCATCGCGATCTGGCTTTTCTGGCGCCTGTAGCCCGCGTCGTTGGCGGACCGCAGATCCGCAACATGGCTACGGTCGGCGGAAATATCTTCGCATACCATCCCTACGGTGATTTTACGGTCGCACTTCTGGCACTGGGCGCCCGTGTCACTTTCCCCGGACAAGGGGGCACAAAAACCGTGGAGGATATCCTGCGCGAGCGTGGCCGAACGGGCGGCATCGGGTCAATCGTGGCAGCCATTACGCTACAGCGCCCTCTGGATCCCCGTGCCTTTGATTTTCTCAAGGTCAGCCGCATCAAACCAAAGGGCGTTTCCGTGCTGTCCGTTGCGGCGCATCTGCCGCGTGAAGGTGGACGCATCAAGGGAGCACGGATTGCCTTTGGCGGGATGGGAACCACGCCATTGCGGGTGATGGCGGTCGAGCGCGTGCTGGAAGGACAGAGCCTTGATGCCTCGACGATTGCACGTGCTGCACAAGTGGCAACTGAAGGCCTGGACCCGCCAACCGACGCGTTGGCAAGTGCCTGGTATCGGCGCGAGGTTGCAGGTGTGCATCTGAAGAGATTGCTGGAACGGATGGGGCACAGCTGATGGCCAAGAAACCAGTGACCTTCCAGTTGAACGGCTCCGAACGTGCCGCCTTTGCCGAGGAAGGATTGAACCTTCTGGAATTCCTGCGGCGCGGCATTGGCGACCTAAGCCCCAAGTATGGCTGTGGACAGGGCACTTGCGGCGCCTGCACGGTTATCATCGACGGGCAAACACATCTGTCCTGTCTAACACTGGCCGAAGCTGTGCAGGGACGTCATGTCGAGACAGCCTCAGGCCTTGCAGGCGGCACCCTGCATCCGCTGCAAGAGGCGTTCATGGATTACTTCGCAGCACAGTGCGGCTTTTGCACCACCGGCATGCTGATGTCGGCAAAGGTGCTGCTGGATCATAACCCAGCGCCGTCACGCCAGGAGGTGATTGAAGCCATCTCGGGAAACCTGTGTCGCTGCACGGGATATGAACCCATCATTGATGCGATCCTTGCAACCACAACGACGAGGTCACGGGCATGATCGAGTTTCGCAAGGAATTCTTCGCTGACGAACGCGATGACAACCTCAATGAAATTGGCAAACCAACGCGCAGGCAGGATATCCTGGGGCACGTGACAGGGCGTTCGCCCTATTTCGATGATCATCTGTTTGAAGGCCTGCTGCACATCCGCTGCGCGCGCAGCCCGCACCATCACGCCCGTATCCGACGCATTGACATATCCGCAGCAGAAAAGATGCCGGGCGTCGTAAGAGTACTCGTCGGGCGTGACGTACCGCGCAATCTCAACACGCTGCTCAGTCTGCTCGACTTCGGCATCGATGACGAACCGGTACTTTCTGAAACCAAAGTGGCCTACAAGGGCGAACCCGTGGCGGCTGTGATAGCCGAATCTGAATCACAGGCCCGTGCCGCCGTCGCGCTGATTCGCGTGGACTGGGACGTGATTCCGCATGTTCTGGATGTCGAGGATGCGGTCAAGCCAGGTGCGCCGGTAGTGTGTGATGTCTATCCCACCAACAAGTTCATCTATCACGGCAAGTATGACCACCAGAAACTCCGTTACGGGGACGTGGAAGAGGCATTTGCCCGTGCTGATCATATCGTCGAGGGGCGCTACCAGATGTCGCCCATCGAGCAGGCCCCCATCGAGACCTGTGGTGCGATTGCGGCACCCGAAGTCAACGACCGCTATGTCTGCTATACCTCGACGCAGGGTCTTTTTTTCTCGCTGGGTACGGCCGCCAAAGTGCTGACAATGCCCTCAAGCCGATTGCATTTTGTCGGCGGAACAGTGGGTGGCGGGTTTGGCGGCAAGGTGGACAGCATGCATGAGCCGCTGGCCATCCTTGGCGCCATGTTGACTGGCCGTCCGTGCAAATATGCCTGGGACCGCGAGGAGGAAATGCAGGTTGGTGCACCGCGTGGGGCGGAGCGCTGGTACATCAAGGACGGCGTCATGCGGGATGGACGCATCATCGCCCGCAAGTTCACCGGCTACTTTGATTCCGGTGCCTACACCCGATTGTCATCCTATGCGATCATCAAGGGGGTCGGGCATTTGCCGGGGCCCTATACGATTCCCAACGTCTATGCCGATGTCTATTGTGTCTACACCAACCGTACACCCGCCACGGCGATGCGGGGATTTGGCATCACGGGTGTCGATTTCTCGATCGAAGTGCACATGGACAAGGTTGCCGAAACCGTGGGGATGAATCCCATCGACTTGCGCATTTTGAATTCCTACCGGGATGGCGACATGAAGGCCCACAGGCGCGAGGCAAAGAACTGCGCTCTGATTGAATGCTGTCAGGTGGTAGCGGAGAAGGCCGGCGTAAATCTGGCTGCCAGTTCTCGAGCTGCATCATCCTTGCGGGATGGAGGAGGTGAGCGCGCAAAATTGCCCCCCCGCACCGCGACTGACCGGAACGGCAGTGTCAGCGGCTACAAGGCAGGCAACTACGGTCGCAAGGAGGCAAAAACGGGTGCCATGCAGCCGGGCATGTCAGCTCCAGCGTCCATGCCCCAAAAAGCGGTTATTGCAACGCCGGTTGCAACTTCAACAACAGGCAATGCGGCCAGCCCTTTGCCTGCGACCACAACGCCACTCCAGCCCAGTCCAGCCGCCGATGTCACTCGGCCTGCTCCGCTGCGTTTTTCGTCCCTTTCCGGCTTCAGGAGGCGTTGATGGCACTGCACCGTGGGCGTGGCTTCGCCTCAATCAACTATCCTATCGGCATGAATTTGGGTGGGGACCCCTCACAGGCGCTTGTCCATTCCAATCCTGACGGCAAGTTCACGGTCGCGCTTTCCTCGATTGATCTGGGGCAGGGTATGAAGTCGGTCACCCGGCAGATTGCTGCCGAGACACTGGGTATTCCCGTGGCCGATGTCTACGTCGATACCGCCGACAGCGACACCGGCCCGCATTGCATGGGCTCGTTCGCTTCGCGCGGGACGCACCGCGTTGGCAATGCCGTGATCCAGGCGGCGCAGGAAGCCCGCGCCGTGATGCTGGAAGCCGCTGCGGAAGAGATGGAGGTTGACGCCGCTGATCTGGTGACGGACGGGCGCGGAAACATCCACATCAAGGGTGCTCCCTCACGCAGCATCACCACCATGGTGGCCTGCCAGGCTGCCCAGTTCAAACAGGGCCGCACTGTATCCGGGCGCGGTATTTTCCTGATCCCGCTTTCGGAAGTGGATGCCGATACAGGCGAGATGACGCCTGTCTCCTGCTTTGCGCATGCGGCGCTTGTGGTGGAAGTCGAGGTCGATGACGAGACGGGTGAAGTCTCGGTTCTGGACATCCAGTCTGCCTATGAGGTGGGGCGTGCCTTGAACCCAAAACTGGTCGAGCAGCAACTGATTGGCGGGGCATGGATGGGCATGAGCCATGCGCTGTGGGAGACCACCGAACCCTACTATCCAGATCGCAGTCACGGCCCTGTGGATTTCAACACCTACCTGATGCCAGGTCCAGGCGATATCGCGCCACATCATATCTCCGTGCTGGAACGACCCGCGCCTGATGGCCCGTTTGGTGGCAAGGGACCCGGCGAGATGTGCGCCAACCCTGTGCTGCCAGCCGTTGCCAATGCGGTCTATGATGCTGTGGGAGTACGGATCGATGATCTGCCGATCACGCCGGAAAAAATCCTGCGTGGTCTGCGCGCCATGGGTGGAGCCAAGCCAAAAATGCGCTTGGCACGGGCTCGGTGATCGATGACCGTGCGGCGTTCCATTCTGGGCATCGATGGACCAGCACCACTCGCAAAGTCCTTGCGCGATGCCCAGTATATTGCCGACGAGGGCATGGCGACTGCGGCCTATCTAGCGCTTGCGCTTGGTAAACCGCTTCTGCTGGAAGGCGCTCCGGGTGTCGGCAAGACGGAAGCGGCAAAAGCCATTGCGTCCGTGCTGGGCCGGGAGCTGACACGCCTGCAATGCTATGAAGGCATCGATTCCTCTGCGGCAATGTATGAATGGAACTTTCCGCGCCAGATGCTCGCCATTCGGCAGGCGGGCACGGACAACATCAACCTCTACGCCGATGAATACCTGATTGCGCGGCCCATGCTTCAGGTGCTTCAGACACCGCGCAGTCGTGTGCTTCTGATTGACGAGATCGACCGGTCTGACCATGAATTCGAAGCATTCCTGCTCGAATTCCTGTCAGATTTCTCGATTTCCATTCCTGAGCGCGGGACAATGCGGGCAACTGAACCGCCGGTTGTCATCCTGACATCCAACCGGACGCGCGAGCTGCATGAAGCGCTTCGCCGCCGCTGTGTCTATCACTGGATAAACTATCCCGATCCGGTGCTTGAAGCCGAGATCGTGATGATGAGGGCCAGTATCGTAGCGCAGGAAACAGCCCATAAGGTGGTTGCTGCCGTTGGTAAATTGCGCGCGCAGCCGCTCGCTAAACCGCCTGGTGTCGCCGAAACTGTAGAGTGGGCGGAAGCGGCCACTGTGCTGAACGAACAGGGCGTGGCCTGGCCGCGTGCTTTTGCGCGTGCCATCGGTGTTGTGCTGAAGGATCAGGATGATCTGGTTTTCATGGCTCCGCGCCTTGATGCCCTGTTGCAGGCAACCGCCGCATGACACTGCCGCGTGCCCTTGTTCCTTTCATGGAATTTGCCGCCGTATTGCGCGGATCAGGGTTTGCCGTTGCTCCCGAGCAGACACAGGCATTTGTGACTGCCGTTGGGTTGCTGGGGCCATCAAGCCTCATGGATATCCGCCGCGCCGCTGTCGCAACCTATGGTCCGGGGCCGGATCAACAGGAGGAATTCGACGCACTATTCAATCAGATCTTTCTCGGACAGGTGCTTGCAGCACCGGCCTTTGGTACGCCTGAGGACATACCAGCGGCCTTTGATGCCGGTGCGTTTGACCTCATGCCAGAGGCTGGCGAGGAGGAGCCTTCAGGTGCAGATTCATCTGTTATCGAGCGGTTGTTCGAGCGCCGTTTCGAGGAGGATGAAAATGCGGCACTCCGGGCTTTTTCGCGCACGGTGCCTGCAGCTCTGCCCCGCCGCCGCAACCGCCGACTGCGCAGCGGCAACGGACGTTATGCCGACCCACGTGCGACATTCCGGGAGATCATGCGCAAGGATGGCGAGATCACATCCCTACCGCTGCGTATCCGGCGCGATACGCAGCGGCAGGTGCTGTTTCTGATTGATGTGTCCGGCTCAATGAAGGCCGGGACTGATGGTGCGCTGCGACTGGCTCATGTGCTTGTTGAGGCATGTGACCGCGTAGAGGTCTTCACCCTTGGCACCCGATTGACCCGCGTGACCCGCGCGCTGCATCACCGCAACCGCGATCAGGCGATGTCTCTTGTGTCGGGATTGGTCGCGGACTGGGACGGCGGTACGCGGCTTGGTGAAGCGTTGCAGGTGTTCCTGTCTGTGCCGCGCTTCGCCGGGTTTGCCCGCGGTGCCCTTGTCGTGGTGCTGTCAGACGGACTTGAACGGGGAGGACCCGAGGCGCTCTCCGCCGCGATGACACGGTTGCGTGGACTGGCCTGGGGCGTGATGTGGTTGACACCATTGGCGGCGGATAAGGCTTACAAGCCACAAACAGGTGCCTTGCGGGCTATTCTTCCGGTCATTGACCGGCTTGGCAATGGTGCCAGCCCGCAAGCGGTTGCTGGCGAAATCTTGCGCTTTTCCAAAGGCGCGCGGGCATGAAGATCGTTGACGCGCATTGTCATATCTGGCGGCAATCGGACTTGCCATGGCTAGCTGGCCCTATGCAGCCCCGGATTTTTGGGCCGTACGAGCCTATCCGACGGGATTATTCAAT
>JANMLW010000235.1:0-6103 GCA_031372765.1 Hyphomicrobiales bacterium | reverse complement strand
TGCCTTAGCCACCTTCTCAACGCTCCGCATGACGCGGATAAAATTCCTGCTCGCGAGTTTAGCAAGATTTGTCTCGCTCCAGCCGCGCTCCATCAGTGCCGCGATCAGATCGGGGAATTTGGAGACATCCTCCAGTCCTTCGGGCACGGGGCCGCCGTAGAAATCAGAGCCAATGCCGATGTGATCGAGGCCCGCTTTGGCCGCCATGTACTCCAGATGGTCACACCAATGCGCCAGCGTCGCCTTTGGGGGTGGGCCAATCTTGCGCAGCTTCTCGGTCATCCTGCCAGGCAATGAGCCATCCAGTGGCGCCTTGCCCCAGGTCTGCATGGGTTTGAACCAGTCGCGCACTTCCTGATTGAGGAACGTCGGCACAAAAGTCGCCATGACGATGCCGCCATTGGCTTTGAGGCGCAGGAGCACGTCGTCCGTGACATTGCGCGGATGGTCGCAGAGCGTGCGCGCGTTGGCATGGGTGATCGCCACGGGTGCGGTCGTGACATCAAGCACGTGGTGCATCGCTTCCGGCGTTGTGTGAGACATATCAACAAGAAGACCAATCTTGTTCATGCGTTGAATCACGCTGCGGCCAAAATCTGTCAGGCCATTGTGACGTGGTGCATCCGTGGCACTGTCCACCCAATCCAATGTTTCGTTATGGCAAAGCGTCATGTAGCGCACGCCGAGTGCATGAAACACATCAAGCATTTCCAATCGGTCGCCAATGCCGATGCCGTTTTCAACAGCAGTGAAGGACGCAATCCTGCCCAGTCGCTTTGCTTTTGCCAAATCAGAAGCCTTGGTGGCATGCAGGAATATGTCGGCATGCAGCACATTCATCTCACGGATAAGGGCGATCAGTTCCAGTGTAAAACGCGTAGGATCCTTGATGTTAGTCGGGCAGAACGCCGCCCAGAACTGACCAGACTGCAAACCCGCTTTCATGCGGGGAATATCGGTATCGGTGTTCTGATGCGCTTTGTTCAGGTCATACTTGACAAGATCGCCACCTGCCGTGCTTTCCCTGCGGATGACGTAAGGCAGGTCGTTATGGCTGTCGATCAATGGCACACGCGCAAGGAATTGGCGGGCGCGGGCCAGGGTGGATTGACTGGACATGCGGGTCACTTCACCTGATCCTTGAGGCGACCAAGACTCTCCTCCCGCCCCAAAACGGCAAGGACATCGAAAATGCCCGGCGATGTGGCATGCCCTGTAAGCGCTGCCCGCAAAGGCTGAGCCAATTGGCCGAGCTTGGCACCGGAGCTTTCCGATAACGCCCGCACGGCGGCTTCGGTGCCCGCTGCGTCCCATGTCGCGGCGGCCTCAAGCGCCCTGATCAGTTCTGCCAGACGCTCACGGCCATCTCCCTCCAGCAAGGCTTCGGCTTTTTCATCCATGCCCAGGGGACGGGTAGCGAACAGGAACTCAGCCCCCTCGCGCAATTCCACCAGTGTTTTTGCCCTTTCCTTCAGGCCCGGCATCATGGCCAGAAGGCGATCCTTGCCTGTGCCTTCGAGCGATTTGGCAAAACCTGCGCCACTTTCAACATAAGGGAGGATATCCTGAAGTGCCCGCATCAGTACGGCGTTATCAGCCTGACGCATGTAGATGCCATTCAGGTTGGAAAGTTTGGCGAAGTCGAACCGCGCGGCAGAGCGACCGACGTTCTTCAGGTCGAACAATTGCACCATCTCGTCTTCCGAGAAGATTTCCTGATCGCCGTGGCTCCAGCCAAGGCGCACGAGATAGTTGCGCAATGCGGCAGGCAGGTATCCCATGGCGCGGTAAGCCTCCACACCCAGAGCACCGTGACGCTTGGAGAGTTTGGCACCATCGGGCCCATGGATGAGCGGGATATGGGACATCGATGGCACGGCCCAATCGCAGGCCTGATAAATTTGCGTCTGGCGGGCGGCATTTGTCAAATGGTCATCACCACGGATCACATGCGTGACGCCCATGTCGTGATCATCCACGACTACCGCCAGCATGTAGGTTGGCGTACCATCCGAACGCAGCAAGACAAGATCATCAAGGTCCTTGTTGGCCCAGGTCACACGCCCTTGCACCTGATCCTCCACCACGGTTTCGCCTTCAAGTGGGGCCTTGAGTCGAATGACCGGGTTGACGCTCTCTGGGGCCTCCTTGGGATCACGATCCCGCCAGCGGCCATCATAGCGCTTGGGTCGGCCTTCAATCTTGGCCTTCTCCCGCATCGCAGTCAGTTCTTCAGGTGTGGCATAGCAGTAGTAAGCACGACCCTTAGCCACCAGTTCTCGCGCAATTGCAGCATGGCGCTCTGCGCGGGCAAACTGGAATATGGGCTCACCAGCCCATGTCAGGCCCAGCCATTGCAGACCATCGATGATCGCCTCAATTGCCTCAGGTGTCGATCGCTCACGGTCCGTGTCCTCGATGCGCAGCAGCATCTTGCCACCGTGCCGTTTGGCATAAAGCCAGTTGAAAAGCGCTGTTCGGGCACCACCAATATGCAGAAAGCCAGTGGGCGAGGGAGCAAAACGGGTAACGACTGACGTGGGCATGCAAATATATCCAGAGATTTCAGGGGATGTGCCCGACGAACGACCGCCTGACGCAACGAAGCAGTCGCTGTAGCATGTTTGCCTGCAATCGTTAAGGGTACGTGATGATCAGACAGCCGCGACAAGCGCGGGGCGCAAGTGCTGCGGTTGGTCTGGTGCGGCCATCGTGGTGGCAGCTTATGCTGTTGCGCGGGCAAGGCCGTCTCGCACCTATTTCGACATCGCACGCCGCCTTTCAGGCCGAGGTAGATGCACGGCGTTTGTTCGCCTGGCTCCCCGTGGCGACAGGCGTGGGCGTGGTGTTGTATTTTATTGCTGATGGAACGCCTTCGCTCTGGCCACCGGCAATCATTGGCATTGGATTGCTGCTTCTCGCAGGGGCGATGCGCAGCAGACTGGGAGTCTTTCTCTGCTGTGTCGCAGTGGCTTTTGTCTTCATAGGTTTTGCCGCTGCTGCACTGCGCACGAAACAGGCAGAAGCGCCTGTGCTGGTGCACACCACATTCGCAAAGATAAGCGCCTATGTTGAAACCGTTGATGCTGGGCGTGATGGTGGACGCATGGTGCTGTTCCTGACAGCTTTTGACAGCCGCGCAGGCGTGCTGTCTCCCCAACGCATCCGCACAACCTTCAAAGGTCTGGGGCCGCGTGCGGGCGATCACATAACCGGACAGGCGCGCCTTATGCCGCCTCCGCAACCGGCATTTCCCGGCGGTTATGACTTTGCAAGGGATGCCTATTTTCTCGGATTGGGTGCTGTTGGTCGCTGGACAGGGCCATTGACATTGTCCCCCGCGCTTCAACCGCTGCCACATTCTCTCTGGCTGATAACGGGCATCGACAACGCCCGCACGGATCTGACCAACCGCATTGCCCGGATCATCGGTGGTCAGGCAGGCGCTTTATCGGCTGCATTGGTAACGGGCAAGCGCGGTTTGCTCGATGAGCCGACAAACGATGCGCTGAGAGCATCGGGACTTTATCATATTGTCTCGATATCCGGCCTTCATATGGTCCTCGCGGCGGGTGTTTTCTTCTGGCTGGCGCGGGCCATTCTGGTCTTGCTGCCAGGCTTTGCTGAAAGGCACGCGGTCAAGAAATACGCCGCTGTCATCGCGATGATCGGCGCAACGGCATACTGCGTCTTCTCTGGTTCTGAAGTAGCCACAGAACGCTCCCTGATCATGACACTGGTGATGCTGGGGGCAATCCTGTTTGACCGACCGGCGCTCTCGATGCGCAATCTCGCAATAGCGGCTCTGGTTGTGCTGCTACGCGAACCTGAAACGCTGCTCGGCCCCAGTTTTCAGATGTCTTTTGCTGCGGTTGCCGCCATGATTGCTGCGCATGAATGGTGGCTTTCCCGCAACAAGGCACCCAAGGAGCCAACGGGTTGGGGCGGAATATGGCTTCGCAAAGCGTGGCTTGCCCTGCTTGGAAGTCTTGTCACGACATTGATAGCCAGCATGGCCACGGCTCCCTTTGCCGCCTATCACTTTCAACGGATCAATCCCTACGGCCTCATCGGAAATGCACTGGCGATACCATTCGTGTCGTTTGTCGTGATGCCCGCGGCTGTCGGGGGGACATTGCTTCTGCCTTTCGGACTGGATGGACCAGTCTGGTCCCTGATGGGATTAGGCAGTGAGCAGGTGCTGCATGTCGCCCGCAAAGTTGGGGAGGTGCAGGGATCGGTGCGCGGGATGCGGGCTTTTCCGATTTCGGCTCTTGTCTGGATGGCAACGGGATTTGTGATTCTCGTGCTGGTTCGACACCCCGCACGGCTATGCGCGCTTTTGCCCCTGAGTATTGGTGTCTGGCAGGCTGTGCATGTCATCCCGCCCGATGTGATGATCGATCGTCAGGGAACAACAGCAGCAGTCCGCAGTTCCGATGGGCAACTGGTTATGCTGGGGCGTGGGGCAAACCGCTTCACGGTTGATCGCTGGTTGTCTGCTGATGGCGATTTGCGCAAGTCCAACGCGCCGGATCTGCGCAAGGGAGCGCAGTGTGACCGCATGGGTTGTGTGACAAAACTGACTACCGGTGAAGCCGTTGCCCTTGTGCTGGAGATCGAGGCTTTCGAGGAGGATTGTCGCCGCGCCCGCCTCGTGATTTCGCCTTTGCAGACTCCAGCGTTTTGCCGTGATGCGGCTTTTGTGATCGACAGGATTGATCTGACACAATCAGCATCCATCACGTTGCATCGTGCAGGTGCAGGCTTCACAATCACACCGGCAAGACCGGCAAATCAATGGAAGCCGTGGTATGGAAGACCGCAACAGGCTCCGGCACGTTTGCCCGATGCCACTCTATCCGTAGCAGTGCCTGATCTGTCATCATCAAATCCAACTGCGCCAGATACAGCCGGGGATGACGATGGGGCATTGCTGCTGCCGTGAACGGCTATCTCAATACCGCCGTAGAAGACTGACGAGTTTGCCCTGAATGCGCACACGGTTTGGCCCGAGAACACGCGTTTCATAGGCGGGGTTGGCCGCTTCCAGCGCAATCGAGGAACCTCTGCGGCGGAGACGCTTCAAGGTGGCTTCTTCCTCGTCGATCAAAGCGACGATGATATCACCTGAATCCGCGCTTTCCTGCTTGCGGACAATCACGGTATCGCCGTCAAAAATGCCAGCCTCAATCATGGAGTCGCCACGCACTTCCAGCGCAAAATGCTCGCCATGTGAAAGAAACTCAGGAGATACATTGATGGAATGGCTGCGTGTCTGCAGGGCGGAAATGGGCGTACCAGCCGCGATGCGACCCATGACAGGGATTACGATGGAGCGGATTTCATCCTCATCCACCGGGGCAGGGCGGTTGCGGCCAAGGCTTCCCTCGATAACGCTGGGATTGAAACGCTGGCGGCCCGGCCGTGCGGTCGGTGACGTTGCCTCCGGCATACGCAAAACCTCCAGCGCGCGGGCACGGTTGGGGAGGCGACGGATGAAGCCGCGTTCCTCAAGAGCGAGTATGAGCCGATGAATGCCGGATTTCGACTTCAAGTCGAGTGCGTCCTTCATTTCATCGAAGGAGGGGGGCACGCCTGTTTCCTGCAAGCGATCGTTGATCAGACGCAGCAATTCACTTTGTTTGCGTGTCAGCATTGAATTTGTCCCGGTGGTGCTCGCCCGACTCGGGTCTCGCACAAAACAGGAACATAAATACATGTTCTTGCTGCGTTCTGCAAGTGTCCTGATTATTGGATAGTGTCTCAGTTTGAAATTTGTTTCTTATAAGGGCCGCGCTTCTTAGGCACAAAATCAGCGTCCATAGCTTCAACAAGATCAGACCATGACAGCAATGTATCAGAAACACCCGCCGCCATTGCAGGGCTAACCCGAAGCGTCTTGTGAATGCGCAGAAAGTTGTACCAGACCGCATAGATGGCGACCATGTGGGCATGGTTCTCGAATTTCTTGCTGAACGCATTGGTCAAACGAGTGAAACGGCGATTGTGCATCCGCATCGTGAGGTTTGCACGCTCTGCATAGGACGTGCTGATATGCTTGGGGTCCGGGGATCCCTCGATAGGTGTCTTCTTCGCACCC
>JANMLW010000229.1:0-5638 GCA_031372765.1 Hyphomicrobiales bacterium | reverse complement strand
ATCGGCACGATCCGCATCCTGGATGACATAACCGAATTTGAAATCAACAAGGATGCCTCCGAGCATTTCGCCCTGCATGCCAGCCGCAAGGACGGAGAGGATATCCTGATCACATCCGGCAAGATTGCCCCCAAGGCACCGCGTCCACCAAGGGTAGAAAAGCCCGCTTATGGCGGCAATAAGGACTTCAGTGCCCGCAAGTCCTACGGCGAGAATAAGAATTTCGGCGACAAGAAGAAATTCGGCGATGCGCCGCGCCGCGAAGAACGCACTGCATATGAGGACCGGCCACCCCACAGTGCCAAGCCGCAATTTTCGGACAAGCCTATTTATGACAAGAAACCGGCCTACGCCAAGAAGCCTTACGGTGAGCGTGCAGGCGAGGCAGAGCCGCGCGAATTCAAGGCCCGCGAGTTTGTAGCCAAGGACTTTTCTCCCCGTGCTTTCGAGCCCCGTGAAGATGGGCCACGCAGCGAGAAGCCAAAGTTTGACAAACCCAGATATGACAAGAAACCAGGCTTTGAGAAAAAAACTGGTGGCGCCGGCAAGCCTTACGGCAAGCCGTCAGCCAAACCTTTCGGGGGTGGCACCAAACCGTCCGGTCCTAAAAACCATGCCCGCACCGGCTTTGCCAACCGGAAAAAGGGCGATTGAGCAGGTTCAGTGAGCGATCACGCAGTTTTGGTCACATGCCCTCTCGACAGATTGGTCATTTGACCTAATTTTGGTGAGGGAGACTCATCATGCGCTGGACAGGACGGATACTCATCTTGATCAGTCTGTGGCTTATGCCGGTTACGGCATGGGCTATGGAGATTGGTTGTCGCCCGGAAATGGCGCTGAACAGCCCACGTATCATGCGTGCTGCGCTTGGCGACAAGGATATCCGCATTTCCTACATCGGCCATTCCAGCTTTCTCATCGAAAGCGCACGCAATGTGAAGGCTGTAACGGACTATAATGACTATGTGCGCGGTCCTGTCATTCCGGACGTCGCCACCATGAACAAGGCGCATTCAACGCACTTCTCCCGCAATCCCGAGGCTGGCATCACGCATCTTCTGCCGGGCTGGAACCCCAACGGCGGCAAGGCAGATCACGACATCACGCTACTGGATATGCGGGTGCGCAATGTCTCGACCAATATCCGCGCCTGGGAGAGTGCCCGCACGGAGTATGACGGCAATTCGATTTTCATCTTTGAATTCAATGATCTGTGTGTGGTGCATCTGGGCCATCTGCACCACACGCTGGAAGCAGCCCATATCCGCGCCATTGGCCGGGCTGATATCGTTCTGGCACCTGTGGATGGCGGATTCACACTGGATATGGACGGTATGATGGAAGTGCTGAAAACGCTCTCGCCCCGCGTCGTCATACCCATGCATTTCTTCGGCCAGCACACATTGGAAAAATTCATCCGACTCGGTACGGAGAACTTTGTGATCGACCGCCGTGAAAAACCGGTTGCTGTCTTTTCCCGCGAAAACCTGCCCGAAAAACCCACAATGATCGTGCTGCCGGGGCGATAACGCAGTCTTACCTTACGACATTGTTAAAACTCCCGTTGCATCGTCCTTGGGCATGGATATCACCGCCGCCATCCGCAGCCAGATGCTTGGCCAACTTATCGCAGCCCTTGGCGGCGCGGGGACCCCTGCCGCGACAACCGCAAGGCAGCAGGCTGGTTTTGCTGCCAATGAACTGGGACAGATCCTGCAGGCTACCGTTCTGGGAGAAACCGGCGAAGGCCGGCTTGCACTCAGGATCAACGGGCAGACTCTCACCGCCGATGTCCGCGGCACGCCCCTGCCCGATGCTGCAAGGCAGCCCGGTACACAACTGGCCCTGAGACTGGACACGGCTGGCGATACACCGCGCCTGAGTTTCGTTGGACTGGAGTATGCAGCCAAAGCTGCCGCTGGCGCCGTGCCAAACCAGCTATCCCTGATCGCAACAGGCAGCATCCGCATCAATGTACCTGCACAGAGTGCAGAAACTGTTGAATCACTCCCCTCCCCTCAGGAAGCCAGGGCTGGAATCATCAGCGCGGCAACACGCGAGGCCGCAGCCAGACAAGGCAGCGCCGCGCCGCTCTATGCCGATCTGGCAGCACTGTCAGGGCATCCGGCCGGGACCCTGCCAAATGGCATCCTTGAAATTGCACGGCTATTGCTGGCCAACAGACTGGACGGTGACAGGCCTGTAACGCTTGATGGCCTGAAAAAGGCTGTCAATCTTTCAGGCTTGTTCAGCGAAGCGCAAGGCCTGCGCTTGAGCGGCATTCCCCTCGACACCAAACAACTGTTGACCGCCCTGCGTGATCTTTTGCAGCCATCAACGGACCGCTCTTTGCTCCCCCGCTCCGATGCCGAACCGCCCCGCCGGGATGGTTCACTGCAAGGCCAACGTCCTGCCCTGCCCTCCATTGGCATTGAATCGGACCCAAAAACCATAACGGCAACCCTCGGGCGTGAGGCTGAACAGGCGCTTGAGCGGGTTAAATTACACCAGATAGCCTCTTTGCCGGATCAGCGCCCCTTGTCGCCCGAACAGGCACGGCCACAACAACTCACGTTCGAGCTTCCCGTCATGCTTGGCCAGCAAACAGCCATGGCGGGTTTCCGGCTTGAGCGCGACAAGCGCAAATCCGCAAGCACAGGAAAGACGGTTGACAGCTGGGGCGTGCGCTTTGCCATTGATGCCGATGTGCTGGGCCCGGTGCATGCCCATGTGCGCCTGACCGGCCAGACCATCTCCGTCTCTCTCTGGGCGGAAATGCCCGCCACCCATCGCACTTTTGTTGAAGCGATCCCAATGCTGGAAGCCGCCTTGCAACAAAACGCACTGGAGATCGGCGAACTCGTGGTCTTCGCAGGCAAACCGGCCGAAGCCAAAACAGCAGGCGCCGGTCATTTCCTGGACAAGAGCTCATGACAACCGAGCTGAAAAACAAGGTCGCCGTTGCGCTCGAGTACGACTTCAAGGGCGCTCCGCGTGTCACTGCCAAGGGCAAGGGCCACGTGGCCGAAAACATCGTCGCGATGGCCCGTGAGCATGGCGTGACGGTTGAAGAGAACCATGTGCTGGCGGAGGCATTGTCCCAGGTGGAACTCGATGACACCATCCCGGAAGCGCTTTACCGCGCTGTGGCCGATGTGCTGACCTTCGTGCTCAGGGCACGCGGAGAACTCGGTCAGCGGCGGGATTGAAGAATTTCCGTCGCCGGAAGCCGCATTGCCCTTGTTTTCGGCTCAAAGCGCCGCTATTGCCACCGCAGACCAGCAACGGGCAACCGTGGCTCCGCGGAGAGGTGGCAGAGTGGTCGAACGCACCGCACTCGAAATGCGGCATACGGGCAACCGTATCGTGGGTTCAAATCCCACCCTCTCCGCCATAATTTCATTGACATCCCGCTTGCTGCGCGTTCACTCCGCGCAAACAGGTCGCGCACAAAATCGAAGGGTTTCCCATGAACGGTCGCCAGTTCATCTACCACATGAAAGGTCTTTCCAAGACCTATCCCGGCGGCAAGCAGGTGCTGAACAACATTCACCTCAGCTTCTATCCCGATGCCAAGATCGGCGTTCTGGGTGTCAACGGCTCGGGTAAATCCACCCTGCTGAAGATCATGGCGGGCTATGACAAGGAATGGAACGGCGAGGCCTGGGTGGCCGAAGGTGCCAAGGTTGGCTACCTGCCACAGGAGCCGCAGCTTGATACCACGCTGGATGTGCGCGGCAACGTGATGCTCGGTGTCGCCAAGCAGCAGGCGATCCTCAACCGCTACAACGAGTTGATGATGAACTACACGGATGAAACCGCCGAGGAAGGTGCCAAACTGCAGGACCAGATCGACGTCGAGAACCTGTGGGATCTCGACAGCAAGGTGGAGCAGGCCATGGACGCCCTGCGCTGCCCGCCCGATGACTGGAAAGTCGACAATCTCTCAGGCGGTGAAAAGCGCCGCGTAGCGTTGTGCAAACTGCTGCTGGAAAAGCCCGAACTGCTGCTCCTCGACGAGCCGACCAACCACCTCGACGCCGAGACCGTGAACTGGCTGGAAAACCACCTGCGCGAGTATCCCGGCTCGATCCTTATCGTCACCCACGACCGTTACTTCCTCGACAACGTCACAAGCTGGATTCTGGAGCTCGACCGCGGCAAGGGCATTCCCTACGAAGGCAACTATTCCGCCTGGCTGAAGCAGAAGCAGAAGCGATTGGAGCAGGAAGGCCGCGAGGACAAGGCGCACCAGAAGACCATCGAGCGCGAAAGCGAATGGGCCGCCTCCTCCCCCAAGGCACGCCAGGCCAAGAACAAGGCCCGCATCCAGCGCTACGACGAGCTTGTTGCCGCCGCCAACGCCAAGGTGTCGGACCCTACGGTCATCACAATTCCCATTGCCGAGCGACTGGGCGCGAATGTCGTCGATTTCACCAACCTGTCAAAGGCCTATGGCGACAAGCTGCTGATTGATGATCTCTCGTTCAAACTGCCGCCAGGCGGCATTGTCGGCATCATCGGTGCCAACGGCGCGGGTAAGACCACGCTTTTCCGCATGATCACCGGCGTTGAAAAACCCGACAAGGGCGAGATCAAGATCGGCGAAACCGTGTCGCTCGGCTATGTCGACCAGAGCCGGGACAGCCTTGACGACAAACAGACCGTCTGGGGCGAAATCTCTGGCGGCAACGACATCATCCATCTGGGCAAGCGCGAGATGAACTCCCGAGCCTACACCTCAACTTTCAACTTCAAGGGTGGCGACCAGCAGAAAAAGGACGGCATGCTCTCAGGCGGCGAACGTAACCGCGTGCACCTCGCCAAGATGCTGCAAAAGGGTGCAAACGTCCTGCTGCTCGACGAGCCGACCAACGATCTCGACGTGGACACCCTGCGCCTGCTCGAAGAAGCGCTGGAAGAATACGCGGGCTGCGCCGTGATCATCAGCCATGACCGCTGGTTCCTCGACCGTATCGCCACGCATATCCTGGCCTTTGAAGGTGACAGCCATGTGGAATGGTTCGAAGGTTCGTTCTCGGATTATCTGGAAGACAAGAAACGGCGGTTGGGCGCTGATGCGGCGGAGCCGAAGCGCGTGAAGTATCGGCAGTTTACGCGGTGAGGGAAGCAAAACGGGGACTGCTTCCGTTCTGCGAAGCATCGCAAGCAGACCGGTAGCTGTCCTCGCTTTGTGGGTGAAGTTTAGGCTTAAGATCAACTGTCTATTGATGCAATTGATATCCTGTCCCCGTAATTCCCAAGATTGAAAAAGAGTTGAATATAACGGATTAAGGGAAGCTTTTGTAATGACTGACTACACTTATCGTACAGGCGTTGTTGGCACAGGCGGTGCAACGACTGGTCGTATTGTTGTCGATGCTTCAACGCTGATAACCCTTGCCAAGGCAGATCCTTCTGGCATTCAGCTGGACATGCTCCTGCGTACAGGAATTACCAGGAATTACCAGGAATTCAGGAATTACGGGGACATGATACCAATTGCATTAATTAATTCCCCCGTTCACTCCGCACCTTCGGCCCCCGCTTCTGTGGGCTGACGCTGTAGCCGAGCTTTTTCTCCACCGCAGCAAGAAAGACATCGTCTCCCAGTGGCCTTCCCGTGGCACTTTTT
>JANMLW010000194.1:0-2054 GCA_031372765.1 Hyphomicrobiales bacterium | reverse complement strand
AATGAAAACGGCAACGGCTATCTCGCCAGCCGTGTCGCAGCGCTGGGCTGGCGTGTCATCGTGATGGGCCACAGGGAAAGCGGCGGGCCTGTATTGCGCGCAGCCCTGACCAGCGGGTCGCCCAGACAGGCAATCCTTGATGCAACCACGACGCCACCGCTGCACCGCGCCCGGTTTGCTGATCTGGATGCGGCCTTTGCCGAGGCAACCCGGTCATGCCGCCCGTTACGGCTTGTTCTTGCAGGACATTCGATGGGGGCGATGACAGCGATGCTGGAAGCCGGGGCGACAGCACGTTTCGGAGGCTTCGGCTCAAACCGTTTTGATGCCTACATCATTATTTCCCCGCAGGGCATTGGCTACACCTATGCGCAGGGTGCCTGGGCCGGTGTCAGCAAACCCGTGCTGATGATCACGGGAACACGCGACCAGGGCTCGGATGGCGGTGTGGAGACACGCCTCAGCGCTTTTGAGGGCCTGCCACCCGGGCGCAAGCGGCTCGCCATCATTCCCGATGCCGGGCACCTCCAGCTCTCGGCCAACAGTGGCAATGCGGTGGGCAAAGCGGTGGCTGATCTGGCCGTCGAGTTTCTCGCAGCAACTGCCTCGTCTGGCCGCCTGGCTTCCTCAACGCTGAAAAACATCGATATCCGCGACAAGTAGGCGACGTTCCGATGTTTCCCGGCCCCCTTTGGAAACCGTGCGTTAAGCATCTTCGCGCATAACAGGGGATATGTCCGGCTGTTGCCCGGACGGAGTTGCGTATCATGTTCAGCGTCGAATGCAGCCGCCTGCGTTTCCTCATCGTGGATGACAACAACCACATGCGCCGCATCATCCGTGCGCTGCTGCATGGCTTTGGCGTCCGCGAAGCCTATGAAGCGGAAGACGGCGCTGCTGGCCTCGAAGCCTTCACCTCCTACTCGCCCGACATCGTCATCACCGATTGGGCTATGCCGATCTTCGACGGCCTCGAACTGACGCGCATGATCCGCCAGCCTGAAACCAGCACCAACCCCTATGTTCCCATCATCATGGTGACAGGCCATGCCGAGCGCAGGCGCATAACCGAGGCGCGTGATGCGGGCGTGACGGAATTTCTGGTGAAGCCCATCTCTGCCAAGGCGCTGTATCAGCGCATCGTCAGCGTGGTGATGGTGCCCCGGCCTTTCATCAAGACCGCAACCTACTTTGGCCCCTGCCGCCGCCGTACACCCAACCCGAATTTCGGTGGATTTGAACGCCGGGGCAAGGGCGTTTCGGAAAAGATCGATCCGATCCGCATCGGCGACGGCATGCGTCACGACAGATAGTATAAACGAAAAAGGCGCATCAAATGCCAAGACTGATCAAGAAAATGGCTCCCGCCATGAAGGTTGAACACGGCTCGGATCATACCGTCATTCATCCTCACAACGCGTTGAGAGCCAGGGCTGTCGTCATGCACGATGGCCCGCATGGACTGGATGAAACCGCGATCAGGCGGGCTGAAATCGCCCTTCAGGGTCTCTCAGCCAACTTCAACGGCTGGATGGAAGAGGCTTGCAGGACGCTCGTGGTTGCCCATCAGGCGACAAAGACTGCAGAGCGCACCAAGAACAGCGCCACCACCTTTCACCGCGCCGCACACGACATCCGCGGCCATGGCACCACGCTCGGTTTCCCGCTGGCAACACGGGTGGCCGCCAGCCTCTGCCTGCTGCTGGAGAACCTTCCTGACGCCATCGCCAATTCGGATGCCGTATCAACCCTGGCAGACCAGCACGTCGACGCCATCCGCGCCATCACCCGCGAAGGCGTCATCCAGTCCACCCACCGGGTGGGCGAAACGCTGGCGACGGAACTGGAAGCGATTACCGAGCGGCTGGTGGCGAGGTTTAGTGGACAGACGGTGCATTGAGGGGGGGGGCGTAGCCGCTTTCCTGATGCAACGTCAGCAAACCGGGGACCGCTTCCGCTTTCTGAAGCGCAGCGAAAGAAACCGGTAGCTGTCCTCGCTTTGCGGGTGAAGCATGGGCGTCAACGCAAATGTCTATTGATGCAATTGATATGGC
>JANMLW010000193.1:0-19328 GCA_031372765.1 Hyphomicrobiales bacterium | reverse complement strand
GCGCGCGTGCTCGTGCTTGACCCGCACAATGAATACGCCCACGCATTCCGCAACAATTCCATTACCCTGGATGCAAACTCGCTTGACTTGCCGCACTGGCTCTTCAAGTTCGACGAGTTGCTGGACGTCGTGTATCGCGGGCGTCTGCCATCGGCTGACGAAACCGATATCCTGCGTGAGTTGGTGCCATTGGCCAAAGCACAGTTTGCAGTGAACCAGAATACCCTTTTTGCGGCATCAAGCATTTTGCGGAAATCGGCTGAAGGTATTTCTTTCACGCCCGACTCACCATCACCCTATAGGATGATGGATCTTATTGCGCTGCTTGACGAGATGATGGGCAAGCTCGATCCCCGTCATGATCGGTATTATCTTCGCGTGCTGAAGAACCGGCTTGAAGGGCTTTGCACTGATCCACGCTTTCGCTTCATGTTTGGCCGCGGTGCAACCGAAGACAACATTG
Organism: Hyphomicrobiales bacterium; assembly: GCA_031372765.1. Taxonomy (GTDB): domain Bacteria; phylum Pseudomonadota; class Alphaproteobacteria; order Rhizobiales; family Beijerinckiaceae; genus JADCCX01. The sequence goes on along the minus strand of JANMLW010000193.1, from coordinate 18,865 downwards.
AAACCGTTTTGGGCAAGCTCTTTCGCATTCCCCATGGCGGTAGCCCTATCACGGTCCTGCAACTGGCAGGTTTGCCATCTGAAGTGCTGAACTCGGTTGTGGCCGTTCTCGCGCGTCTGGCTTTTGATCTGGCGATGTGGGGCGGTGATAATTTTGAAGTTCTGGTGCTGTGCGAGGAAGCGCACCGCTATGTGCCACAGGATTCCCGGCTTGGGTTCGGCCCAACGCGACAGGCAATTGCGCGCATTGCAAAGGAAGGACGCAAGTATGGTTGTTACATCGGCGTCGTCACGCAGCGTCCAGGGGAGCTTGATCCGACCATCCTCTCGCAATGCTCAACTGTATTTGCCATGCGGCTGGGCAATGACCGCGATCAGGAAATCATTCGTTCGGCGATTGCGGATTCATCCGCCAGTACCATTACCTTTCTCTCGGCCATCGGCAATCGCGAGGCAATCGCTTTTGGTGAAGGTGTGGCAACACCCATGCGCATGCGGTTTACAACCCAGGAAAAATCACAGCTTCCCTCAGCTGCCTCGCATGCCGGAATGACAGGGTTGCCAGCCGGAGTACGGCAATTGAGCATACGATCCATAGTCAGCAAGATGCGCGGCAATGCTGATGGAGCAGATGTTTAGAGCCGTTTGAGCTCCGAAGGGTCCATTCGGAGAAGATTAATCAATCAGACTGTCGGCAGTATCCATCATTATAACTGATGAAAAACAGCATGTGCTGCTTATAGATAAAAGAATTATAAATGAGACATGCGTTTAAAGCATATCTCCCGTCATTTCAATTCGCTCCTATTCGCCACAAGAATGTCTATATTGCACTGCACAAACGGTGTCGGAAGCGCTGGTAAAACAAGCCGTGCACACCGTAAAACAAGTCATCAGGAGAACTATCATGATCGTTTCACAGATTATTGCCCGCATTCGTCAGTACATGCGTTATCGTGCCTCAGTGCGGGCTCTTTCCGCCCTCAATGAGCGCGAGTTGAGCGATATTGGCTTGACACGTGGTGACATCATGGATGTCGCGCGCCAGTCAGTCGTCTGATCAAACTAATTTCGAAGTATGATCAAAAGCCCCGCATTGCCGGGGCTTTTTGTTATTCGGCTGGCAGCGCGGCTTTGGAATAAGGCGCGCCGCTGTTGGCGAGCAGAGCGCGCTCCGCTTCGGTAGCGGAATGCCTGTCCCATTCCGCCAGAAGAGGATCAACCGTACGATTCCAGAGCGGAGGAACAAGCGAGAACAAGATCATCGTCATGTATCCATGCGGATAACGGGGGCCATCAGCCTCTTGTTCAAGAGACCAGAATGGCTTGGTTGCAAACATGTGGTGATGAGAGTGGCGCGGCAAATTATAAAGCATGCCAGAGGACAGGGCATGATAGGTGTTCCATGCGTGTCGCGGCTCGATCTTGCCGCCCGGAACGCGTACCAATCCATAGTGCTCGATGAAATTCACGAGCTCGAGATAAAGTTTGCCGTGAATGCCTGCGGCTATAAAGACCGCAACACCCCACCATTCTCCCAGTCCGAATGCCGCGACGATCAGTATCACGGACATCAACTGTCCGGTCAGGAAACGGTTTTGCGACGACCATACAGGAACTTTCCTGCGGTTCAGGCGATCTGTTTCTATGCGCCAGGCCGAGACATTGCCGTGCCATGTAGAGCGCAGGAAAAACACTAGCGGATACTCTCCCCGTCGGGAGGTAGCAGGATCAGTCGGTGTACAGACATTTCTGTGATGCCCGTAAACATGCTCGATCGAAAAACTGGTATCGAATGAAAAAGCCAGCAACCAACGCCCGGTCAGCATGGCACGGGGACTGTCTGTACGGTGGGTGAGTTCGTGCGCGACATTCGTTCCCGCCGAGCCGATATAGAGCCCCATCGCCATGAAGGCACCAAACAATGACCAGAAACCGCTTGCTGCGCGAGCCGCTTCAAAGTCGATACCGATTGTCATAAGTGCTGGCACAAGACCAAAAGCGCTTCCTGTGCCAAAAAGCAGCGCCATGGCTACGAAATTTAGAAAAAGCAGGGGCAGCGAGAGAAACAACATGACATTGAGGAAGCGATGCTCTCCTGCTTCCGGGGCTGACAAATCCTCGCCAGCAGCCTCATCAACCAGCGATGAAAGCAAAAAAGCCGTTGCAAACCCCAGCCATAGCGCGGCCCCGCCAACTGTGAGCACGGCCAAGTTGAGCAACAGCAGTATGTTCATCAGGCTATAATGGATGTGGCGCACGAGCATGATCTTTTCCCTTGGTTTGTATGTGATCCGCTTGTGACGAATGTCAAATGATGCACCACGCTGGATCGGTGTTAACCCTACTGATCACCTTTTGTTCTGATTATCAAATTTGAATTGCAAAAAGAACAAAACAAGAATAAAAACATTGCAGCAACTTGGGAGAGCTAAAATGCTGATGCGTTTGCTGGTAGATACAACCGAGATGGCCATCATTGGCGTCTTTCTTATCATGGTCTGGATTTGGTCCAACGCATTGTCACCGAGCCTGATCGTATGAGGGGACGGGTTGATTTGACGCCATTACAGGTGTGGAAGCCTGAATTGACTTGTGGAATCAGCGGCAGTTGCGCTGCATAGAAGCTCTTTGAAACAGGAGAGCAGGGATGTCGTCGGTCTATAGCGACGTGGGGTTCGTGCATTTGCATGTCCATTCCTCGTTTTCACTGCTTGAGAGCGCACTGCCGATCGCAAAGCTGGCCAAGTTAGCCGAAGCAGACAGCATGCCGGCATTAGCGCTTACCGACAGTAACAATCTTTTTGGCGCTCTCGAGTTTTCTGAAAAAATGGCGGGGAGTGGGGTACAGCCTATCATCGGTTTGCAGATGATGGTTGATTTCGGCGACCAGCATATTGCTTCTGGCCGTAGCCAGTCCATGCGGGATAACAGAGGACAGGTTGTCCTTCTGGCGATGGATGAGACGGGGTATCGCAATCTGATGCAGATCACGAGCGCCGGTTTCATGGAAACTGCCGCAACGGACACCACACATGTGACGATTGCCAAATTGCAGGCCCATAGTGGCGGATTGATCGCTCTGACAGGCGGTCCTGGCGGTCCCCTCAACCATGCTCTGATACAAGGCAACGCGGAACTGGCCACAGCGCGCCTTCTTACGTTGCGTAAGGCTTTTCCTGACGCGCTTTATATTGAGTTGCAGCGTCACGGGACAGACGATGAGAGGGCCACGGAGCCGCAGTTGCTGGCTATGGCATACGCGCACAATCTACCCCTTGTCGCCACGAATGAACCGTATTTCGCCCATCGTCAGGATCATGAGGCTCACGACGCCTTGATTGCCATATCGGAGGGGCGGCTTGTGTCGGAGGACGACCGGCGTAAAGTCAGTCAGGAGCATGGCTTCAAGACACGGGCCGAGATGCAAACCCTGTTCAAGGATTTGCCTGAAGCCCTATACAATACAATCGAGATTGCCATGCGGTGCCATTTTCGCCCCCGTGTGCTCAAAAACCCTATTCTGCCGCGGTTTACCCTGGATGAGGATGAAGCAGCGGTGTTGCGTCGTCAGGCGCATAACGGGCTTGAGCAGCGCTTACAGCAGCATTCACCCGCAGAAGGCATGACGGTCGAAACCTATCGCGACAGATTGGACTTCGAGCTTGGTGTTATCGAGCGGATGCAATTTCCGGGATATTTCCTGATCGTGGCAGACTTTATTGGCTGGGCAAAGCGTGAGGGTATTCCAGTGGGACCCGGCCGGGGTTCGGGTGCAGGCTCACTCGTTGCGTATTCCCTTGCGATCACTGATCTGGATCCGCTCCGGTTCAACCTTTTGTTCGAGCGTTTCCTTAATCCTGACCGCGTTTCCATGCCAGATTTCGATATCGATTTCTGTCAGGACAGGCGCGAGGAGGTCATTCGCTACGTTCAGCAGCGCTACGGCAATGATCAGGTGGCACAGATCATTACCTTTGGCTCGCTACAGGCGCGCGGAGTGATCCGCGATGTTGGGCGCGTGTTGGAAATGCCTTATGGCCAAGTCGATAAACTGACCAAGCTGGTGCCCCAAAATCCGGCTAATCCTGTCACTCTGGAAAAAGCCATCGCGGAGGAGGCCCGGTTGCGCGCCGCCACGGATGAGGACCCCACCGTAAAGCGTATGCTCGATATCGCGCTGAAACTGGAGGGATTATATCGCCATGCCTCCACCCATGCGGCTGGTATCGTGATCGGGGACCGCAAGCTGGGCGAACTTGTGCCTCTCTACCGTGATCCAAAATCCGATATGCCGGTAACCCAGTTCAACATGAAGTGGGTGGAGCAGGCCGGTTTGGTCAAGTTTGACTTTCTGGGCCTGAAAACATTGTCCGTGCTCGATCTGGCTCTGAAGATGCTGGCAAAGCGCGGCATCAGCATCGATCTTTTGCAAATCCCGCTGGATGACGCGGCAAGCTACGCCATGCTGTCGCGGGCAGAAACCGTGGGCGTGTTCCAGTTGGAAAGTGGCGGCATGCGCCGTGCGCTATCTGATATGAAGCCCGATCGTTTCGAGGATATCATTGCGCTTGTGGCGCTATATCGCCCCGGCCCCATGGCGAATATACCGGTCTATTGCGATTGCAAGCATAAGCGTGCCGAGCCGGAATATATTCACCCTCAGGTCAAATCCGTTCTTGAAGAGACGTTCGGCGTCATCGTCTATCAGGAACAGGTGATGCAGATTGCGCAAATCCTGTCCGGCTATTCGCTGGGAGAGGCCGATCTTTTACGCCGGGCCATGGGCAAGAAGATCAAGGCGGAAATGGACAAGCAGCATGACCGTTTCGTGACTGGCTGCACAGCCAATGCCATGAGTGAGGGTGATGCCAACACTATCTTTGATTTGCTTGCCAAGTTTGCCGACTACGGCTTCAACAAGAGCCATGCGGCTGCCTATGCCCTGGTGGCTTATCAGACTGCGTATCTCAAGGCGAACTATCCGACTGAGTTTCTGGCCGCTTCCATGGCTTACGAAACCACCAACACGGAAAAACTTGTGGAGTTTCGTCGCGAGGCCCAGCGTCTGGGGATCAGCGTGGAGGCCCCGTCCATCATGAGTTCGGGCGTCAATTTTGATGTCAAGGATGGAGCAATTATTTACGCGCTGTCAGCGATCAAGGGGGTTGGCGTGGAAGCGGCCCGCCATCTGGTGTCTGTCCGCACCGATGCGCCCTTCACCAGCCTTGGCGATTTCGCCCATCGCATCAATCCACGCTCGATCAACCGGCGCACTGTTGAAATGATGGCCTGTGCCGGAGCTTTTGATGCACTGGAATCGAACCGGGCCCGTCTGGTCTCGGGGGCTGACATGATCATTGCAACGGCCAACGAGGCTGAACGCTCACGGACGGATGGGCAAGCGGGCTTGTTCGGCGGGGCTGATGACATTGCCCAGATGCGTTTGCCTGAGATGGCCTCATGGACAGCGATGGAACGCCTGCAACGCGAGTTTGCCGCCATCGGGTTCTTCCTGTCCGGTCATCCGCTTGATGATTATGCGCCGGTGCTGGAGCGTATGCGGGTTCCAACGCAGGCCGCGTTTCTGCGGGCGGTGAAGCAAGGTGCTACGTTCGGGCGTCTGGCTGCAACGGTCATCGACCGGCAGGAGCGGCGTACCCGTACCGGCACCCGCATGGGCGTCATCATCTTGTCCGATCAAAGCGGTCAGTTCGAGGTGGTTATATTTTCTGAGCGTCTTGCCCAGTTCCGCGAGTTTCTGGAACCCGGTCGTGTGGTGCTCGTCACCGTGTCGGCCTCTTATGAAAACGAGGATGCCAGGTTGATCATTCAGTCTGTTGAAGATCTCGATCAGGCCGTGGTGCGTGGCCAGAAAGGTGTGCGGATATTCCTGCGCGATGAGGAGCCGCTTTCCAATCTCGGAGCCCGTCTCACCCGCAAGGGAGAGGGAGATGTTTATGTCGTTGTCCTCACGGGCACAGGCGAAGAGGTGGAGGTTCGTCTGCCGGGGCGGTTTGATATCAGCCCTGCGATTGTGGGGTCACTCAAGGCTGTTTCGGGCGTGCTGGCCGTGCAGCCGGTGTAAAGCTGGAAATAGTTTTTCCAAGATCCGGCAGCTTCTGCTCACCATACCACGCTTGCCATCCACGGCAACATCTGCCATACGCCCGATATCCCACACGCAAGGGTTTCGGTCTGCTTCAAGATCGTTCCGGTGCTGATCACTCAGCAACATCTCCCCTGCGGCGGACCAACCGGAGAATAAAGACCATGGCACTTCCTGATTTCACAATGCGCCAGCTTCTGGAAGCTGGGGCCCATTTCGGCCATCAGTCGCACCGCTGGAACCCGAAAATGGGTTCGTATATTTTCGGCACGCGCAACAACATTCACATCATCGATCTGTCGCAGACAGTGCCAGCGCTTTCGCGTGCATTGCAGGCTGTCAGCGATACGGTGGCCAAGGGTGGTCGTGTTCTGTTCGTCGGCACAAAGCGCCAGGCTTCGGATGCGATTGCATCGTCGGCCAAGCGCTCTGCCCAGTATTATGTCAATTCGCGCTGGCTCGGCGGCATGCTGACAAACTGGAAAACTGTGTCGAACTCCATTCAGCGTTTGCGCAAGGTGGATGAGTTGCTCAACGCCGGTTCGGGCTCCGGCCTGACCAAGAAAGAGCGCCTGCTGATGTCGCGTGAGCGTGACAAGCTCGAAAAGGCGCTGGGCGGCATCAAGGATATGGGCGGAACGCCTGATCTCCTGTTCATCATCGATACCAACAAGGAGCAGCTTGCGATCAAGGAAGCCAAGCGCCTTGGCATTCCTGTGGCGGCGATCGTCGACACGAATTCTGATCCTGATGGCATCACATACCCGATTCCTGCCAATGATGACGCCAGCCGCGCCATTGAGCTTTACTGCGATCTGATTGCCCGCTCGGCGATTGATGGCATTTCGCGCGGTCAGGGTGGTTCCGGTCTTGATCTGGGTGCCATGGAAGCGCCTGTCATGGACGAGCTGCCTATGGATACGGGCGTGTCAGCAGGCAGTGTTGGCGAAGCCTTCGAACTTCTGTCCTCTCCTCGTGGTGGTGTTGATGACCTGACCAAGTTGACGGGCGTTGGCCCGGAACTTGAGAAGAAACTGAACGAAGCCGGCGTTTTCCACTACTGGCAGGTTGCAGCCATGTCGGAAGCCGATGTTGCCAGGATTGACGGCGAATTGAAGCTCAACGGCCGCATTGGCCGTGATGGCTGGATTGATACCGCCAAGGCTCTTGTCGCCTGATTTGCGAGAGGTTACTGGCGGCGTTCAGGGCGCGGACAGTATTCTGTCTGCGCTCTTTCCAATAAAACGCCCGTGGCTTTATAAAATCAGTCTTACCAACAAAATCAATTCAAGATGAAGGAAAAGGCCATGGCCGATATCACTGCAGCGATGGTCAAGGAACTGCGCGAAAAGACGGGTGTAGGCATGATGGATTGCAAGGTCGCACTGGGTGAAACACAAGGCGATATCGAAGCGGCGGTGGACTGGCTGCGCAAGAAGGGCCTCTCCAAGGCAGCAAAGAAGGCGGATCGGATTGCGGCTGAAGGCCTGATTGGCCTTGTCGCTGGCGGCAAGACCGGCACGGTTGTCGAAGTCAATTCCGAGACGGACTTCGTGGCAAAGAACGACACTTTCCAGGGACTCGTGCGCAACATCACGGCGGTTGCTTCCAACATCGGTACGGATGTTGAAGCCATCAAGGCCGCGACCTATCCCGGCGGCGGTATTGTGTCTGATGCGATTGCCAACGCGATTGCGACAGTCGGCGAGAACATGACCTTGCGGCGTGCCGCAAGCCTGTCGGTCAACAGCGGCGTTGTCGCCAGCTACATTCATACTTCGGTTGGTGATGGGCTTGGCCGTATCGGCGTGCTCGTGGCGCTTGAATCAACGGGTAAGATGGATGAGTTGATCGCCTTTGGCCGTCAGGTTGCCATGCATGTCGCAGCTACGGGACCTGTGGCACTTGATGCCTCAGGCGTTGATGGTGAAGTTGTCGCCCGTGAAAAGGCAATCTTGATGGAAAAGAATGCTGGCAAGCCAGCCAACGTGATGGATAAGATCATTGAAAGTGGCCTCAAGTCCTATTTCAAGGAGGTAACACTGCTGGATCAGCCGTTCGTGATCGATCCTTCCAAGACCGTGGCTCAGGCAGCCAAGGAAATGGAAGGCAAGGCTGGAGCGCCTGTCGTTATAACTGCTTTCGTACGTTATGCGCTTGGCGAAGGCATCGAGAAGAAGCAGGATGATTTTGCGGCAGAAGTTGCCGCTGCCGCCAAGGGCTGAACATTTTCTGCCCTTGCTTTGGGCAATTAATAAACGGCAATTGAGAATCAAGGGCGGATCGCGTATCCGCCCTTTTCTATGTCTCATCAGGGAGCGGGAGCTGATATGGCCAAAAACGCCAGTCAAACCAAGAATCCAAATCGTTTTCTGGTGAAGGTATCGGGCGAAGCGATGATGGGCACGCAAGGCTACGGACTGGACAGCGCGACGGTCTCCCGTATTGCAGCTGATATTGCGAGTGCAGCCAAAGCCCGCCAGATCGCAATTGTTGTTGGCGGGGGCAACATCTTTCGAGGCTTGCAGGGAATGTCTCGTGGAATCGAGCGCAATACTGGCGATGCCATGGGCCGTCTCGCAACAGTTATAAATGCTTTAGCGCTGGCCGATGCCATCGAGTCTGCCGGGCAGAAGGCCGTGGCCCTTTCCGCGGACCCCATGCCATCACTGTGCCGCACTTACCATCAGCGCGATGCTGAGGAGTATCTTGCCGCTGGTACAGTTGTTGTATTGGGGGGAGGAACCGGCCAGCCGTTTTTCACCACGGACAGTGGGGCAGCGCTGCGCGCCGCCGAGCTTGATTGTGCCGCTATCCTCAAGGCCACCAATGTGGACGGGGTTTACACGGCGGACCCCAAGAAAGACCCCAAAGCCACGCGTTACGATCGTTTGACCCATGATGAAGCCATAGCAAAAAACCTTGGCGTCATGGATACGGCCGCATTCGCGCTTGCGCGCGAGAACGCATTGCCGATAATTGTGTTCTCGATTCAGAATGAAAATGCCATCAGCGACGTGCTGGATGGCAAGGGCAGGGCGACACATGTGGTTCCCGGCTGAACACGTGGAGTAAAGATTATGGCAGCAACCTTTGATCTTGAGGATATCAAGCGCCGCATGCAGGGAGCTGTCACGGCGCTCAGGCAGGATCTGTCGTCATTACGCACAGGCCGCGCTTCTTCCAACATTCTCGATCCTATCGAAATCGAGGCTTATGGTGCGATGATGCCGATCAACCAGGTAGCGACGGTTTCGGTTCCAGAGCCGCGGTTGCTGTCGATCCAGGTCTGGGATCGCAGCATGGTTGGTGCTGTCGAAAAAGCCATTTTGAAATCTGATCTGGGTATGACGCCCAATACCGAAGGACAGGTCATTCGCCTGCGTGTGCCGGAGATGAACCAGCAGCGCCGCATGGAAATGGTCAAGGTTGCCCATAAATATGCAGAGCAGGGCCGTATTGCCGCCCGCCATGTGCGTCGTGATGGCATGGACCTTCTGAAGAAGCTTGAGAAGGATGGGAACATGAGCGAGGACGAGGTCGCCCGTCATTCTGATCAGGTGCAAAAAGCCACCGATCAGATTATATCTGATATGGACATCGCCTTGGCTTCCAAGGAAAAAGAGATCATGCAGGTCTGATGATGACAGGCCTCTCGGTCGCCAAACAGGATAGCGGTGAACCGGGACTGGAAACCGGAGGCGGGGCAATGCCGCCACCGCGGCATGTGGCCATCATCATGGATGGAAATGGCCGTTGGGCTGCCCGCCGGGGCTTGCCGCGCTTTGAGGGCCATCGGCGCGGCGTTGAGGCCGTTCGCCGCACTGTCAAATCCTGCATAGAACTCGGCATCAGTTATTTGACGATATACAGTTTTTCGACCGAGAACTGGAATCGCCCGGCTGCTGAAATTGGTGAGTTGATGGGTTTGCTGCGCCGTTTCATCCGCAATGATCTGGCTGATCTTCATGCGCAGAATGTGCGGGTGCGCATCATCGGGTCCCGGATCGAACTGTCCGAAGATCTGCGCCGGTTATTGAGCGATGCTGAGACAGTGACCGCCGGCAACACAGGCTTGATGCTTGTGGTTGCCTTTAATTACGGTGGCCGACAGGAAATTGTCGCCGCTGTCTGCACTTTGGCCGAGGACGTGAGCAATGGCCGTCTGGCCGTTGATGATATCAATGAGAATTCGCTTTCGGGGGCCATGATGACAGCCGGGGTGCCCGACCCGGATCTGTTGATCCGCACCTCTGGCGAACAGCGCATATCTAATTTTCTGCTCTGGCAAATGGCCTACACGGAGTTCGTATTCCTGTCTGTGCTGTGGCCTGATTTTGACAAATCCTCGCTGCTTGAAGCCATCGCGCTGTTTCAGGATCGTGACAGGCGCTTTGGTGGCGTGGCTACCATCAAATGAATGGTATTTCAGCCGATACTGCCCCATCGTCGGAACTGAAAAAGCGCGTTCTGTCCGGTATTGTCATGGCAGCACTCGCAATCGCCAGTGTCATTCTGGGTGGTTGGTTTTTCGCGGCTTTCTGGGGATTTGCGGCAGTTGCTGTTGCTTTCGAGTGGCAGAGACTGGTGCATGGCAAGGCGGAGGTGGTTCCGGTTCTGGTTGCCTGTGCTGCGGCAGTCTCAGCAACACTGGCTGGCTTGACGGATAATCTGCTGTTCTGGCTGAGTGTGCCTGTTCTGGTTGCCATTACCGGCGCTGTAGGCCCATCAGGCAACAAACACTGGGCGGCCATTGGCGCGGTTTATGCCTCAGGTCTGGGCGCAGCCACGATGTTGTGTCGGGGAACCGGCTACGACGGGGCCGTAGTGCTCTTCTGGTTGTTCGGCGTTGTCTGGGGAACGGATACATTGGCCTATTTCACGGGCAGGGCATTGGGCGGGCCAAAACTGTGGCCGCGCGTCAGCCCCAAGAAAACCTGGTCTGGCGCTATCGGTGGACTTGTCGGTGGGGTGGCGATTGCCTGTATCATCCTGTTTGCTTCGGGTGTTGCTCCCAAATGGCAACATGTGGCTATATCTGTCGCGTTATCAGCCCTCACGCAACTTGGTGATCTGTTCGAATCCAGCATCAAGCGGCGCTATGGTGCCAAGGATGCTGGAACGCTGATCCCCGGCCACGGAGGGGTGATGGACCGCTTGGATGGTTTCATTTTTGCCGTCATTTTCGAGGCTATTGTCGGGGTGGCCCATGCCGGGTTGCAGAATGTACCCGGGGGATTGCTCTACTGGCCACTAAATTAGCCGACCGTCTCGCTGTTGACCATATTTGGTTAAATTAGAGATGTGATGCAGATGCTTGTGGCCGATGGGCCCATGAGTTTGGTATGATGTGCTGTGCGGAAGGTGCGTCCGCACAAGATTTGAGGGCCTGATGTCATTTCTAACTGCGATGGGGGCCAATCTCTGGTCAGTTCTGTCCTACGCCTTGCCGTTCCTGTTTGTGCTTTGCGTCGTGGTGTTCATCCACGAGCTAGGCCATTTTCTGGCTGGCCGTCTTTGCGGCGTTAAGATCAATTCGTTTTCAGTAGGGTTTGGTCCGGAGTTGTTCGGCTTTAACGACCGTCACGGCACGCGCTGGAAGTTTTCCGCTATCCCGCTCGGTGGCTATGTGAAGTTCCACGGAGACCTGAATGTGGCCAGCGTGCCGGATAACGCAGGGGCAGCGGCCATGTCTGCCGAGGAACGCAGTTACAGTTTCCCCCATAAACCTGTGGGGCAGCGCGCTTTCATCGTTGCTGCTGGGCCAATCGCCAATTTCCTGCTGTCCATCGTGCTGTTTGCGGGCATTGCGATGTTCGCAGGGCGCTGGATCATGGATCCCTACATTGGCAGTGTTCGCCCCGGATCAGTGGCGGAAAAAGCTGAATTCAAGGCAGGAGACAAGGTCAAGTCGATCAACGGACAGCCAATGGTCAATTTCGAGACCATGCAACGGTTTATCAGTGCGCGCCCCGGTGAGTTGCTTTCTGTCGTGGTTGAACGCAACGGCATTGATATCAATTTGAAAGCCACACCGGAACTGAGCGAAACCAAGACGCGCCTTGGTGTTGAGCGCCGCGGCCTTCTTGGCCTGACCGCGAGCACGGATGCCAATCATCGCCGTCTTGAATCCTTTGGCCCGATTTCCGCGCTTGCACACGGCGTCGGCGAGACTTGGTTCGTCGTCGAGCGGACGATGTCCTACATTGGTAAACTGATCATCGGCAAAGAGTCGCCAGACCAGTTGAGCGGGCTACCGCGCATTGTCCAGGCCTCGGGCGAAGTGAGCAAAATCGGTGGTTTTGTAGCGCTACTGGGGCTCACCGCCTTGATGTCAGTGTCAATTGGCCTGTTGAACCTGTTCCCAATTCCCCTGCTGGATGGCGGACATCTGATGTTCTACGCCTATGAATGGATCAGGAAACGTCCGCTTTCCGAGCGCAAGCAAGAAATTGGGTTCAAAATCGGATTTGCCCTGGTCATGATGCTGATGATCTATGCCACATGGAATGACATCATGCATTTTGTGTCATTGTGAATCACTTATGGCGTGGCGAAGGTGCCACGGATAACGAAATTCAAACGAGTTTGACGAAACCCGGTTGCAACTGCGGGCAAGTCAGTTAGAAGAAATCAGCTGCTAGAGGGCATGAGAGTGCCTTTTTGTGATTCCCGATTGGGATGCGTTTGAGACGGACGAGACATTAAATGATGACGAAAACCGGTTTTCGCCTGAAGCGCCTTACGGCCAGCCTCTGCCTAGCGGCAGCCATGGTCTCACCCGCTCTGGCTCAGTCCATCACCGTGCAGGGAAACCAGCGCGTTGCGGCTGACACCATCCGCTCTTATTTCTCGGGTGAAAGTCTCGATCAGGCAGGCATCGACCGCAGTGTTCGTGCCATGTACAACACGGGCAGCTTCTCTGACGTGCGCGTTTCGCGCGCCGGTGGCGGCATAGTTGTGCGCGTGGTGGAGAATTCTACGGTCAACCGCGTTACACTGGATGGTAACAGCAAGGTCAAGTCGGACCAGCTTTTCTCCGAATTGCAGACCAAATCGCGTGGCCCCTACAGCAAGGCCATTATTGACAGTGATGTGCAGCGTATTGCGGAAATCTATCGCCGCATTGGCCGCAGCGATGCGCAGGTTTCTGCCATTACCGACACTGCCGAGAACGGGCGTTTAAACGTGACCTTCAAGATCGTGGAAGGATCGAAGACCGGCGTTTACAGCATAAACTTTGAAGGTAACCGTGCTTTTGGCACATGGCGCCTCAAGAATCTGATGCAGACAACGGAATCAAACTGGCTGAGCTTCCTGAAGTCCTCAGACGTTTATGATGCTGACCGGATAGCCGCTGACGTTGATGCCATCCGTCGCCACTACCTCAAGAATGGCTATGTCGATTTCCGCGTTGTGGCTTCCGATGCTGTCTACAGCCCCGAGCGTCGCGGTTATGTCGTTACCATTTCAGTGGACGAGGGTGAACAATACCGTGTTGGCACGGTTGATGTTGACTCGCGTGTTGCCAATGTCGAGCCAGGCCAGTTGCGTGGTCGTGTCCTGACCCGTTCAGGCTCCATCTACAATGCCGAGCAGGTTGAAAAGTCTGTCGAGGGCATGGTTCTCGATACGTCCCGTCGTGGCAATCCGTTCGTGCAGGTTCGCCCGCGTGGGGATCGTGACAATGCCAGCCGCACCATCAACTTGGGTTATGTGGCTGATGAGGGCCCCCGTGTTTATATCGAGCGCATCAACATTCGCGGCAACACCCGCACCCGGGACTATGTGATCCGTCGCGAATTTGATGCTGGCGAGGGTGATGCCTACAACCGTGCACTGGTGGACCGTGCCGAGCGCCGTCTGAAAGCCTTGGCCTACTTCAAGAATGTCAAGATTTCGCAAGAGCCCGGCTCATCGCCTGACCGTGTAGTGCTGAATGTGGATGTCGAGGATCAGCCAACCGGTCAGTTCTCGATTGGTGCCGGGTACTCGACCAATGACGGTGTTCTGGGTGAAGTGTCGGTTGCCGAGCAGAATTTCCTTGGTCGTGGACAGTACCTCAAACTTGCTGCCACACTTGGCCAGAAGTCCCGCGGTGCAGAGCTCTCGTTCACCGAGCCCTTCTTTCTGGGCTACCGGATGTCGGCTGGTTTCGATATCTTCAGCAAATACACCGACAGCACGCAGTCTGGTCGGTATACCAGCCGTGTGACGGGTGGAACAATCCGCTTCGGTCTGCCGATTACGGAAGAAATCGGTGTTGGTATCCGGTATTCGATCTATCAGAACCAGATCAGCATTCCCAACACCTTCCGTGATCCTTACAATGACTGCACAAGTCCTATCGTTGGCGTGACCCCCGGTACTGTAGGTGCTCCTTTCTTAAACAGTGCAACCTATAATTGCTTGAGCAACGGCGAAGCATCGCTGGCAGTCAAGGAAGCTCAGGGCAAGTCTCTTGTGTCTCTGGTTGGCCTGAACTTTGTCTACAACTCACTCGATAATCCCAAGGATCCGACAACAGGCTTCCTGGCCGAGTTGAAGCCAGAAGTGGCTGGTCTTGGTGGCGATTCGCGGTTTGCGCGTGTAACAGGCGAAATTCGCTATTATTATCCTGTTTGGGATGATGTGGTGGGTATGCTGAAGGTGCAGGGTGGACATATCCAGAGCTTTGGCGGTGACAAGCTGCGCTTGACGGATCATTTCAATCCCGGCCCGAGCCTTGTGCGTGGTTTTGCACCGGGTGGTTTTGGTCCGCGTGACATTGCTTATGATCCGCGTAACGGCAGCCTTGGCGGCACAACCTATTTTGGCGGTACTGCGGAAGTGCAGTTCCCGCTCTTCGGTATGCCCAAGGAGCTTGGTCTGCGTGGTGCCTTGTTTGCTGATGCGGGTACACTGTTCAATTATGCGGGATACAAGGCATTCAATCAGGTCAATGGTCGCACAATTGGTGTTGTCGGAAATCCTGCTGGTGGTTGCGTCGTCACAAATGCGGCCCCCGGCTTTACCCAAGGCAATTGCCTTCAGGTTGTTGACAAGAACATGATCCGCACCTCGGTTGGCGTTGGCCTTCTGTGGCAATCGCCTCTTGGTCCCATCCGGTTTGATTACTCGTTCCCGCTCAGCAAGGACAAGAATGACCGCACGCAGGC
Organism: Hyphomicrobiales bacterium; assembly: GCA_031372765.1. Taxonomy (GTDB): domain Bacteria; phylum Pseudomonadota; class Alphaproteobacteria; order Rhizobiales; family Beijerinckiaceae; genus JADCCX01. The sequence goes on along the minus strand of JANMLW010000193.1, from coordinate 3,599 downwards.
CTTCCGGTTCTCGGGTGGCGGCAAGTTCTGATACAATTTCAGATTACGGAGAAGCGGCGCACTTGATGCGCCGCTTTATTGTGTAATGGTAAGCAAGAATACTTTCTTCCCTGCGCCAGCGGGCATGACCTTGGCGAAACTTGCTGAAATTGCAGGTTGTCCTGTTCCCGAGGGAGTAGATACCGAGCGACAGTTTGATGGCATTGGTCCCTTGGATACTGCGGGCCCTACGGATGTCACTTTTCTAGATAATCCCCAATATGTATCGCAAGCGGCCGTCACCACAGCAGGCGTGTGCATCATTGGTCAACGCCATGCGGGTAAAATTGCAGTCGGTACTGTCGAGCTTGTTGCCCGCGAGCCCTACCGCGCCTTTGCCAAAGTAGCAGCGGCTTTCTTCCCCACATCCATGCATCCGCAGTCGCTGTTTGACGCGACGAATGTTTCCGCTGGAGCGTTTATCCATCCTGAGGCGCGTCTGGAGCAGGGCGTTGTGGTAGATCCCGGTGCCATTATTGGAGCGGGAGCCGAGATTGGGGCCAACACAATCATCTGCGCCAATGCCATCATAGGACCCGGCGTGACCATTGGACGTGACAGCGCGGTTGGTCCGAATGTGGCCATTACTCATGCACATCTTGGCAACCGCGTTATCGTGCATGCCGGCTGTAACATCGGGCAGGATGGCTTTGGCTTTGCCATGAGTCCTGCTGGCCATTTGAAGGTGCCTCAGGTCGGCCGTGTCATCATTCAGGATGATGTCGAGATTGGCGCGGGAACATGCGTTGACCGTGGCATGAATCGCGATACCGTGATTGGTGAGGGGACAAAGATCGATAATATGGTGCAGATCGCCCATAATGTCGTGATTGGCCGCCATTGCGTCATCGTCGCGCAGGTCGCCTTGGCCGGAAGTTCGAAGCTGGAAGATTTTGTGGTCATCGGCGGACAAGCAGGCGTCATTGGCCATGCTACTGTGGGTATGGGCGCGCAGATCGCCGCGACAAGTGCTGTCGGGCGTGATGTACCACGCGGTGAACGCTGGGCAGGCACGCCTGCCAAGCCAATTCGGCAATTATTCAAGGAAATGACAGCGCTGGACCGCCTTGCGCGGGGAAGGACAGCCGGATCAGAGTCTGATAAAGTCAAGGTTGAGGGGCAGGATTGACCATGAGCGAGACCGCAGAAGCACCGAAAACACTGGAAACGCTTGATATCCAGAAGATCATGCATCTGCTGCCACATCGGTATCCGTTTCTGCTTGTGGACAAGATCATCGAGATCAAGGGTGCCCAATCCTGCATCGGCATCAAGAATGTTACGTATAACGAGCCGCAGTTTCAGGGGCATTTCCCCGGACAGCCAATTTTGCCGGGCGTCATGATCATCGAAGGCATGGCGCAGGCTGCGGGCTGCGCAGCGCTCGTATCGGGATCACCCGGAGAGCGTGCCAAGATGGTCTATTTCATGACTGTCGATAAGGCCAAGTTTCGCAAACCAGTGGTGCCCGGTGATGTGCTGGAGTATCACATGACGCTCATCAATCGGCGCAAGAACATGTGGTGGTTCAAAGGCATAGCCAAGGTTGGCAACACTGTCTGCGCTGAAGCCGAGTTGGGCGCAATGATCATTTCCGAATAGTCATTTTGCGCACTTACGAAAATCGCCGCATAAATTCCCATAGAAGGGACACTCCTTGAGCACTATCCATTCCATGGCTGCTGTCGATCCCGGTGCAAAACTGGGCGAGGGCGTTACTGTTGGCCCTTTCTGTGTTGTCGGTCCTGATGTCACGCTCGGCGACGGCGTTCATCTTATCAGCCATGTTGCTGTGGCGGGTATTACCAGCATTGGTGCGCGAACACGCGTTTTTCCGTTCGCATCTCTGGGGCACGAGCCACAGGATCTAAAATTCAAGGGCGAGAAATCGACACTGGTCATCGGCAGCGACTGCACGATCCGCGAAGGCGTGACCATGAATCCGGGTACGGAAGGCGGTACAATGACGACCGTGATTGGCGACAGGTGCACGTTTTTGGCCAACGCCCATGTCGCGCATGATTGCAAGGTCGGAAACGGGGCCATTTTCTCCAATAATGTTCTACTGGCGGGCCATTGCACCATTGGTGATTACGTCATCGTGGGTGGCGGGTCAGGCGTGCACCAGTTCGTGCGCGTCGGCGACCATGCCTTTATCGGTGCGATGACCGGTATTGGCGATGATGTCATACCTTACGGCATGGCTGTCACGCCAAACAGGGCTGGCCATCTCTCCGGACTTAATATCATTGGCCTCAAGCGGCGTGGCTTTACGCGCGAACATATCCATGAGTTGCGCCGGGCCTATCGGTTGCTGTTTGCCAATGAAGGTACGCTAAAAGAGCGCGTCGAGGATGTGGCATCCGAGTTCGAGGAACATCCGTTGATTCACGAGATTTTGGACTTCATCCGTGCCGGTGGAGATCGTGCTATCTGCGTGCCGCACGAAAGCGATTGAATAGCTTGCCGGACAGTCATTCATACCGCACCATTGCCATCATTGCAGGTGAATCCTCAGGCGATCAGCTTGGTGCCTTGCTGATCCGCCGGCTCAGAGAGATTGCGCCATTCCCCTTGCGGTTTATCGGTGTTGGCGGCCCGTTGATGATAGCGGAAGGGCACCAAAGCCTGTTTCCGATGTCGGATATCGCCGTCAATGGCGTGATTGCGGTCATCAAACGCTTGCCGTCCTTGTTGCGCCGCATTGATCAGACAGCGCGTGAAATTGCAGCAATGAAACCTGATATCGTGGTGCATATAGATGCACAGGATTTCAACAAACGCGTTGCTGGCAAGCTCCGGAAAATGATTCCAGATGTACCGCTCATTGGCTATGTTTCGCCAACGGTGTGGGCCTGGCGTCAGGGGCGTGCAAAGAAAATAGCACTTATTTTCAATAAATTACTTGCTGTTCTTCCATTTGAACCTGATGTTCACAAACGGCTTGGCGGCCCTGAGACGATTTATGTCGGTCATCCCCTTCTCGAAAAGACGCAAGCCTTTTCAGCCACTCCGGATGAGCGGATCGAGGCCGCGTTACATCCCTACAAACTGCTGCTTTTGCCCGGTAGTCGCTACTCTGAAACCAGTCGTCTCTTGCCCGCCTTCGGTGAAATCGTGCGGGAACTGTCAGCGCGACAGATCGATGTTCATCTGGTCATTCCCGCCGTTGCGCATTTGCTGCCACAGATAGAGCATGCTGTCGCATCCTGGCCTATCAAGCCCGATATTGTTCTGGGTGAAGAGGCGAAATGGCACGCTTTTCGCACAGCGCGTGCTGCGCTTGCGGCATCGGGCACAGTCACACTGGAATTGGCCTTGGCGCGCGTGCCAACTGTACTGGCTTACCGTGTCAATCCTCTAGAGGCGGCAGCAGGCAAGGTGCTGATCAAAGTTCCTTATGCGGCTTTGCCCAGCCTTATTCTGGGGCGGCGCTTGCTGCCAGAGTTTCTGCAGCACTGGACCACGACGGATATAACCAACAGCGTAACGGCGCTGCTTGAAGAGGGCAAGGCGCGGCAATTACAGCTTGATGGGTTTGACGAAGTCCGGCGCATGAT
>JANMLW010000182.1:0-3413 GCA_031372765.1 Hyphomicrobiales bacterium | reverse complement strand
GATCTTGCGAACCCGCTCGGGAGCAATGTCGAGCAGCGCACCCACTTCCGCGTCGGTGGCCTCGCGGCCCTTGTCCTGGTGGAACTGCCGCTTGGTGCGAATGATCTTGTTGATCGACTCGATCATGTGCACCGGGATGCGGATGGTGCGGGCCTGATCTGCAATACTGCGCGTGATCGCCTGACGGATCCACCATGTGGCATAGGTCGAGAACTTGTAACCGCGGCGATACTCGAACTTGTCGACGGCCTTCATCAGACCGATGTTGCCTTCCTGGATCAGATCAAGGAACTGCAAACCGCGGTTTGTGTATTTCTTGGCAATGGAGATGACGAGCCGCAGATTGGCGCGGGTCATTTCATCCTTGGCAATGCGGGCTTCGCGCTCGCCCTTCTGCACCTGATTGACGATCTTGCGGAACTCGCTAATCTCCAGGCCGGTTTCAGAGGCCAATGCGTGAATCTGTGTGCGCAGTTCCTTGATGTTCTCAAGATCACGGGCGACAAACTCTTTCCAGCCCTTGGCACCAAACTTCGAGACGCGCAGGATCCACTTGGGGTCCAGTTCCGCGCCCTGATAGTGTTTGAGGAATTCCGAGCGATCCACGCCGTGGCTTTCCGCCATGCGCATCAGGCGGCCTTCCAAGCTGATCAGTTTCTTGTTGATATCATAAAGCTGCTCAACCAGCGCCTCGATGCGGTTGTTGTTGAGCGACAGGCTCTTCACATCCGAAACGATGTCTTCCTTCAGCTTCTTCGCCTTGCGCTCCTGCGCGGGCGACAGCGTCTTGTTCTGCATGCGCTGCTCGACATTCTCCACCTGGAGACGGCGCAGTTTCTTGTAGTTGTCGGCGATACGGTCAAAGGTTTCGAGAACCTTGGGCTTCAGTTCCGCTTCCATGGCAGAAAGCGAGATGCCGCCCTCGAACTCGTCGTCCATGTCATCAGGCTGGGTTTCCTGCATGACGGTTTCGCCGTCTTCATTGACGACAGCCTTGACCTCCGGGTCTGCCAAGGGGTCCGGCGCGCCCTCGATCTTGGGCACCTGCTTGCCATCCGGGCCAGCGTAGGTCGCCTCCAGATCAATGATCTCACGCAGCAGAACCTTGCCCTCGTTCAATTCATCACGCCAGATGATGATGGCCTGGAAGGTCAGCGGGTTTTCGCAAAGCCCGGCGATCATCGCCTCTCGGCCAGCCTCGATGCGCTTGGCAATGGCGATTTCGCCTTCGCGTGACAGCAGCTCGACGGCCCCCATCTCGCGCAGGTACATGCGCACGGGATCGTCTGTCCGGTCCACTGGCTCGCGTGTCTTGGTGGCGGTGACGATTTCCTGGCGCTGGGGCGAACTGACTTCGGTGCCTTCGGCTTCGTCGTCGTCATCCTCGGCGACGGGTTTCTTCTCGCCTTCCTCAACCTCGTCGTTCTCGACGACATTGATGCCCATATCATTGAGCATGGCCATGATGTCCTCGATCTGGTCGGGGGAGAACTCCTGGCTCGGCAGAACCTCGTTCAGTTCTTCCATGGTGACATAGCCGCGCTTCTTGGCGGCCTTGATCATCCGCTTGACAGCGGCATCCGAGAGATCAAGCGGCGAACCGTCGGGGCCTGCGCCCTCTTCCTTTTCAGGTTCGTCCTTGTTCGCTACGTCCTTGGCCATAGTATCTTCTCCACCATAAGAGGTACGTAACGCACCCCCGTATCCGGGAAATCGCCGGACACAACAAGGACGTCTGGCCAAAGGGGCATTGCCCCGCAAGCCTGACATCCTGTCAAATCACCTGTGTGAAAGGGTTAGACGCCGGAGCGTTAAACCTTCCCTAACCATATGCGCTGAAAGGCGCTTTCTTTTGTAAAGACCCCAATCACCACCACAGAACCGGGAGTCAAGATGCAAATGGTGCGGAAGAGGGTGATCTTCAAGGTCTGTCAACAGGCGCAAGAGGCTGAATTTGAATCAAAAACACGGATTTGATTTCATAACGGGCACAATTCAGAAATCGGGCGCCTGATCATCAAAACGAGCGGCAATCTGTTTCGCCGGAAAATCAACCTGTTCGGCATCCCAGCTTGGCCTTGTCATCGGCACAGCTTTGCCGAACTGTGCTGCAACTTCCGCCAGTTCCTGTTCCGCTGCATCAATCGAGGCGCGATCGGTCTCTATGTCACGCTTGAGCTGGAACAAACGCTCGGCCCAGTCATCGGTCAACTGATCGGCTGGCGTGGAGGAAAGGCCTGCCAGTTCGGTTTCCGCTTCACGAAACTCGAGCATGCGGATGAAATGATCAAAACAGCGCTCGATAAAACCATCATCCGGTGCCGCTTTCAGCACCGGGAAAATATCAAGCAAACGGTATCCCCAGGCGAGATTGCGCCGCAAATTCTCGCGGCCATGCATGAAATCGAGGCATTCCATGAAATAGGGGTCCAGCAGATTGTAGAACTCGCTGAGTTCAGGACTATCGTATTCGCCTATAACGCGCAGCACATCCGACAGGAAGGTGTCATAGCTGGTGGTGCCGTGCACATCGGATTTGAAATCGCCCCGCAATTTCAACGATGCAATGCGCTCGCGGTGGCGCTCTGTCAGATCAGGGAAATGGATGCATAGGCCCAGGAAAATACGCTCTACAGCGATATATTTTGGCGAGACGTTGGCAGTCTCGGCACCGCTTTGGGCTGAAAGACGGACATTTTCCTTGGTGCCCTTCTTGGTGCGCTTGCCGCCGCCCTGTTCCCAGAAAAATTGATTGAGGCGAAAGCGTATCGTCAGTTCATAGCGTCGGCGCACCAAAGGATCACCGATCTGGCCGATCAGATCCTTGAAGTTCTTCTCAAGCATAGCCTGACGATCCGGTGTGCGGACCTCGATGCCAGTTGTCTCGCGCTGCCACAGTGCATCCCACAGGCCCGAGGCTTTCTGCGCAACATCGAGGAAGGCATCCGCCCCCTTGGCCTTGATCAGATCATCCGGATCCTGCCCGCCTGGCATGAAGGCGAATCGGAAGGAAAAGCCGGTCTTGAGCGCGGGCAGAATGCGGTCAATGGCCCGGTTGGCGGCAGCAATGCCCGCCTTGTCCCCGTCAAAACAGATTACCGGTTCGGGCGCATAGCGCCACAAGGTAGCAATCTGCTCCTCGGTGAAGGCTGTGCCGAGGGTGGCAACGACATGGCGGATGCCGGCCTGATGCACCGCGATGGCATCAAGATAGCCCTCGACAGCGATGATAGTCCCAGCCTTGAAGGCCGCCTCGCGGGCGCGATGGCCGTTGAAAACGAGAAATCCTTTCTTGAACAAGGGCGTTTCCGGGCTGTTCAAGTATTTCGGCTTGGCTTCGGGATCCAGCACACGCCCGCCAAAAGCCACAACGCGGCCCTGACTGTCCTGAATGGGAATGATCACGCGGTTGC
>JANMLW010000141.1:0-1851 GCA_031372765.1 Hyphomicrobiales bacterium | reverse complement strand
GCCATCAGCTGCTTTGTCATGCTGACACTGTCACCGGCCTTGCCGTTGCGGCGCCGCAGCATTGTTCTGCCCGCTGTGGCCTCTGGCATCATCCTGCCGCTGTGCATGGTTGCCGCCGGAGGATATGCCATTGAAGCTGCTGGTTTGCAGTTTGTGGGAGCATCCGTGCAGCGTCCACCATCGGGCCTGCTTGAGGCCTCACGCAATGGCTTTGTCACGCTTTGCAATGCATCGCCTTTGACTGTTGAAGCATTGCGCGCGGCCTGCGGTGTTTCTCCACGGGATGCGATGCTGCTTGATTGGCTGCAGATACAGATCAATCGGTCCTTCCTCAGCGGGGGATCGCTGGCGGCGATGGGGTATCCGGTGGCACCGGGCGTTTTGGCCCGAGCGGCGGAATCGCTGTTGCTTCTGGCCGGTTTGACCACAGTATTCTGGATTGCGGCACGGGGACTTGGCCTTGGGGTGCTGGCACGCGACCGTATGGCACCGGGGCTCGCCAGCCTTCGCCTTGGGTTTGTGCGACTGGCAGCCTTGCTGCTGGCAGCGGGCCTTGTGGTTGGCGTCACGCAACTATCGCTTCCGGCGGAGCTGCTGTGGCAGATTGCTGCCAGTGCAGCCGGTCTTGGCGTTGCATTGAGTGTTCTCGTGTCATTTATGGCTGTAAATGTGCCGAAAGAGACGATTACTCAACCGTCACCAAAGCCTGCCCGATCCGGCAGGAAAACCGCGTTATCAGCGGATGGCGAGACGGCGTAGCGCCTCTGCGCCGCGCACAACACCCCAGGCGGCAAACACGATATTGCCCAGCACAAGCGACACCAGAAGCATGCCGAAAGCCCAGGGCTTCCAGCGTTCGATGGCAGCGATAATCACGCCCGTGATGATGAATCCGGCGTAAAGATCAACCAGGGTCACCAAACCCCACGGATTGGCGAGGATGGCGGCACTCGAAGCCCAGAAATCCGCTTGGCTATATGCCCAGATGATGGCGGCGGTGAGCAGCAGACCGGGTATGGCAAATGTCAGGCGCAGCGGCATGAGTGTTCTCCTGCCCTTCTTACGGATCACAGGGAAGGCTGGACGTGAAAATTCCTTGTTTCATGGGGGGAGTGTTGCAAGAACTTTGTGCGTCCTTCGACAGGCTCAGGGTGAGGGGACGCACAATGCTTGTTCAATCCTCATGCAGGAGATGGACCTTCACCACCAACCGGCGGTGGAGCCGAAATACCAGATCAGCAGTGGCAGGATCGCGAAGGCGATGCCGCGTCCGATTTTCTTGCCCAACCGGTCGATATGGTCTTCGTCGTCCCCCCGCGTCAGGTCCCGCGAGGCGGTGTCCATCGCCGTGCCGCCCAGTGACTCGCCCTCGCGGGCCAGCCGGGCGAGATCGCGTTTGGCTGATTCACTGGTGCGCTCGTCGGGGTTGCTCACCCCAATGTTCTCACATCGACAAACCGGCCTGCAACTGCCGCTGCCGCCGCCATCTGCGGCGAGACGAGATGCGTGCGGCCCTTGTAGCCCTGACGGCCCTCGAAGTTGCGGTTTGAGGTGGAGGCGCAGCGCTGGCCGGGCTTCAACTGGTCTGGATTCATGCCCAGGCACATGGAGCAACCGGGCTCACGCCACTGGAAGCCAGCTTTCAGGAAAATCTTGTCGAGACCTTCCGCTTCCGCCTGTTCCTTCACCAGCCCCGAACCCGGAACGATCATCGCGTAGTCAAGCCTGGTGCTGATGGTCTTGCCTTCGACGATCTTGGCGACAGCGCGCAGATCCTCGATGCGGCCATTTGTGCAGGAGCCGATCCAGACCACATCAAGATCAATGTCTGTGACTTTCGTGCCGGCCTTG
>JANMLW010000129.1:0-1906 GCA_031372765.1 Hyphomicrobiales bacterium | reverse complement strand
ATAAAGAACGGGCCAGGATCACGCACGATGCTGCCGGAACCCTGCAATCCAACCGCGATGCCCCATGCCTGGAATAACGCCAGAACCACGGTGAGATAGCGCGTATACTGGTTTATCTGGCGTCGGCCACTTTCACCCTCTTTCTTCAGGGCTTCCAGCTTGGGTGAAACCGTGGTCAGCAACTGAAGGATGATTGATGCCGAGATATAGGGCATTATGTTGAGAGCGAAGATCGCCATGCGGCTGACAGCACCGCCCGAGAACATATTGAACAAGCCAAGAATGCCCTGCTGCGAGTTCTGGAAGGATTGTCGCAGCGCCTCTGGATCAATGCCGGGCAAAGGAATGTACGTGCCCAAACGATAGACAAGCAAGGCACCCAGCGTGAACCAGATGCGCTTCTTGAGTTCTTCTGCCTTCGCCAACGCACCGAAATTAAGGTTTGCTGCGAGCTGTTCTGCTGCCGATGCCATTGCTTTTCGCAACCCTTGCGGATCACGACCCTGTTCTGTTCACCACCACAAAAATAACGGCAGCGAAATAGCCCTAAACACACAAACGCCCGGGTCAAGCCCGGGCGCGTGGCCGGAGGCAATACTCCGGTAATTAATCATGGCCCCGGCTTTACGCCAGACCAAAATGCATCAAGCCGAAGGAAACTAGGCTGACTTGGGTTCCTCGACCGGACGGAGGATCGTGATCGATCCACCAGCCTTCTCGATGGCAGCAACCGCAGAAGCGGAAGCGGCCCAGACCTCAAAGGTGAGCTTGACCTTGATCTCGCCAACGCCAAGAACCTTCACCCCATCACGGACCCGTGACAGGATACCGGCAGCCACAAGACTGGCAACCGTGACAGGCGTCTTTGCATCGAGCTTGCCCGATTCAAGAGCCTGCTGAATACGACCGAGATTGACCTCGTTGAGATCAAGCGCGTGGATGTTGTTGAAGCCACGCTTGGGCAGACGGCGATGAAGAGGCATCTGCCCCCCTTCAAAACCCTTGATGGAGACGCCGGTACGGGCCTTCTGACCCTTGACGCCACGTCCACCTGTCTTGCCCTTGCCCGAACCAATACCGCGGCCAATGCGCATGCGGTTTTTGGTGGCGCCTGGGTTATCGTGCAGTTCTGTGAGTTTCATGATTCTGCCCTCACTTGCCGTCAACAACGCGCACCATGTGCGCTACGGCGGCAATCATGCCGCGTGTTTCTGGCGTGTCTTTCAGCGTACGGCGATCGCCAATCCGCTTCAGGCCCATCCCAAGAAGGGTTTGAGCCTGCTTGGCAGGACGACGGATCTGGCTGGCATACTGTTCAACGGTGACCGTGTCGCCAGCAGGAAGTTTTTTTGGAGCGTTTGCCATTGGTCAATCTCCTCAGGAATCAGCGCCGACGTCAGCATCAATGCCCTGACGACGTGATTGAAGCTGAGACACCTTGAGGCCACGGCGCGAAGCGACGGAGCGGGGTGAATCCTCATTGGTCAGCGCATCAAAGGTTGCACGCACCATATTGTAAGGATTGGAAGAACCGAGCGACTTGGCAACAACGTCCTGCATGCCAAGCGATTCGAACACTGCACGCATCGGACCACCCGCGATGACGCCGGTACCAGCCGGTGCGGCACGCAGAATAACCTTGCCAGCGCCGTGGCGGCCCGCAACATCGTGATGTAATGTCCGACCTTCACGCAATGGAACGCGAATGAGCGCACGCTTGGCGGAATCTGTCGCTTTGCGGATCGCTTCTGGAACTTCGCGGGCCTTGCCGTGACCAAAGCCAACGCGGCCTTTCTGATCACCAACGATCACGAGAGCCGCAAACGCCATACGGCGACCGCCCTTTACCGTCTTGGCAACGCGATTGATATGAACCAGACGATCCACAAACTCGTTGTCGCGCTCT
>JANMLW010000236.1:0-11355 GCA_031372765.1 Hyphomicrobiales bacterium | reverse complement strand
GTTTTTCCGCGCTTCTGGCATTTGCTGCGGGCTGCTTCTGCTTGAGGACGGTTGCCAACCGTTCATCAAGCGCTTGCCGCACAACCGAGGTCAGGCTCTCGCCCGTGAGCGCAGCCAGTTGCTTGGCTTTGATATGGATTGTTTCGTCTTTTATGTTGAGCGGCATCAATTTCCTCCATAACTTCTATATTAGGAGAAAATGGAGGAATTATCAATGCCATGGCCCACAATTGGAGCGAATTCACAGCAGTTTAGGAATGGCAGGGAATATCCCCTCATGATCCCCCATTTGGAACCTTGTTGCTGATGGCTTTCGGCTTGAGAGAGGCGATTTGCTGTGACGGTGAACCATAGGCGGAGCGCTCAGTTGATTGAGGCTGAATTAAACCAAGGGGGGTAGCGGGCAGCGGCGTCGCGCCCAGCAGGGCTACGAATGGTGCGTGCACTGGATTGAACTGCAGATGAACAGTTGCAGCCAGAGAAAACCAATGTCCTCATGTCGAGGTGCGGAGCGAAGCGGAGCCTCGAGACATCCATCAGGAGAAAGCGCCCCACTTTTCTCGAGGCTTGCCTCAAGGCAAGCACCTCGAAATGAGGGCATTGCCCTCGTCCGTCCACATGGCTAGAACGAGCCTATAAAACCAGCAGGACGATAGCAATCATGGCCGGCCACAGCATTCCCCATCTCCACAATGAACCAGGCGTATCGGTCATCCACATCGGCGCCAAGGAATTCATGTGTGTGGGCGCCAAGCCTCCGTTTGATCATCCGCACGTGTATCTTGATATGGGATCAGACAGCGAAGTCATCTGCCCCTACTGCTCGACACTCTACCGTTACCGCAGTGACCTGCATGCCGATCAGTCTGACCCCAAGGATTGCATCCTGACCGAAACCGATCTGTCAGAAGCCGCCTGAACTGGAAACGCAGCATCATCCTGTCGTCATTATCGGTGGCGGCATAGCGGGCCTTGCCTCGGCAATTGCGCTGGCCAGAAAAGGCTACGATGTCTTTGTGGCTGAACGCCGGGAGGATGCCGATGAGACAGGCGCTGGCCTGCAACTCTCGCCCAATGCCAGCCATATCCTGATCAATTGGGGCCTTGGACCCGCCCTTGCCCGTAATGGTGTTGCGCCCAACGACCTTGCCATTCGGCGCTGGGGCGAACCGCGGGCCATCATTCGGATGCCGCTGAACAAGCCGGATTCCGAGAGCCTTGCGCCGTTCTGGGTTATGCTGCGCGCGGATCTGCATGCAGCTTTGCACCGCGAAGTACAGAGTCACCCAAAGATCATTTACAGAAAGGGTTGGGCGCTCGAACGGATAAAGCAGATTGGCAACGGCTTGATTCTGCATTTCAATACGGGAAATGATCCTGTTGAAATGTCTGCCCTTTGTGTCATCGGCGCGGACGGGCAGCGCTCCACGACCCGCAAACTGACGGGTGATGCGCGTGATCTGGATACACCCGGCTGGGAGGCATGGCGAACACTCATACCTGCTGATACGCAGCTGGATTTTATCCGTGCGGCAACAAACAATCTTTGGCTTGGGCGCGATTCTCACGCCGTGCATTATCCTGTGGCCGCTGGCCGAAGCATCAATCTGGTGGTTGTACGCCGCGCGAAACAGGCCGCGGAGGGTTGGAGCCGCACTGGCGATCCCGCCGTGCTGGAGACCATCGCCCGTGAGGCGGCACCTACTCTGCGTGACCTGATGGCATGTGCGCCCCAATGGTCTGTCTGGACATTGCGCGACCGCTCGCCTGCTGCCTTAATCGCCAAGGGTCGCATGGCACTGGTGGGCGATGCGGCTCACCCTCTGCTGCCCTTTCTGGCGCAAGGTGCTGCTCTCAGCATCGAGGATGCCGCAGTTCTGGCTGATTGCATGCCCCCTGTCGAAGACGCGCGAGCGACCACAATCGAGCAAGGGTTACGCCGCTATGCAGATCAGCGGGCTGCACGTGTCAGGAAGGTTTACGCAACAGCCCGCACCAACGCCTCTATCTATCATATGCCTGCGCCGTTGGCCTGGTTCCGCGACCGGCGCATGACCCAACTCGGTCCTGATGGAATGCGCCAAAGATATTCATGGTTGTATGACTGGCGCATTGCGTCGAAGGGAATAGATTAGGCACTTGAATCACCGCACGACGGTTTTGCGTCACTGCGGCAAGATGCAGAACCCATGTCTGAAGCAAAACTGCCAAGCGACTCGAAAGACTCGTCAAATCAGGACGAGGACCGGGCGCGCCGCCTCAGCGGCATAGCCCTGATGTGCGTGGCACTCATCTGTTTCGCCTGTCTTGACGCCATCGCGAAGTGGCTTGGGCCGCGCATCGGACCAATGGAAACCACCTGGGTGCGGTATCTTTCAAGCGTGTTGATCGTATCCGTCGTGCTGAACCCATGGGTGACACCGGGAATAACGATAACCAAAAAACCCTGGATGCAGGCGGTACGCTCCCTGCTGCTGTTTCTGTCAACCATCATGAACTTTCTGGCCTTGCAGCACCTGCAGCTCAGCCAGACCATGAGCATTATGTTTCTCGCACCGCTGCTGGTGGCCCTGCTTTCCGGGTTCATTCTGGGAGAATGGGTCGGCACGCGCCGCATGATCGCCATCGGCATCGGATTTCTGGGTGTGCTTGTCGTTACCCGTCCCGGCATGGGCGCGGTCCATCCCGCGGCGCTGTATTCACTAATCGGTACGGTCAGCTATGCCCTTTTCGCAATCCTGACGCGCATTCTGGCAAGCCATGACAGTTCCGGTACGACCATGTTCTATTCCGGTCTTGGCGGTCTGATCATCCTGACACCGCTCGTGCCTTTTTTCTGGAATACGCCGGAAAACCTTACGGTGGTATTTTTCATGGTGCTGATTGGTGCCTTTGGGGCGCTTGGCCATTGGCTTTGGATATTGGCTCATCGGCGCACGCCAGCGGCCGTGCTTTCGCCGTTCATCTACAGCCAGATCATCTGGATGTTGCTGCTTGGCTATTTTATCTTCAACGACATACCGGACCGTTGGACCTTGCTTGGCGGAGGCATTGTCATTGCCTCGGGCCTGTATCTCCTGCATCGGGAACGCGTGACGGGCCGGGTTGTCACAAACCCCGGTCTTCCCGAAACACGGCAGTAAGCACATGACCCTTGATCTGGAAGCCGAATATAACAACCGGGTCCGCGTGCCGGAGCATCCTGCGATCCTGGCGTCCTATGCACGGGATGCGGCTGCATACAGGCAGGACTGCAGGGAGCGCCATTCTGTGCTGACCTACGGACCGCGTCCGCGACAGATCATCGATATCTTTGCGCCTGAGAAGGCTGATTCTGCGGCAGCGCCGGTCCTTTTCATGCACGGCGGATACTGGCAGGCGCTCGATCCGTCGTCGTTCAGCCATATGGCCAAAGGTCTGAATGCCCATGGCATATCCGTTTGTGTCGCGGGATATGATCTTTGCCCGGATGTCGGCATGACAGAAATCGTCGAGCAGGTGCTGAACGTTGCCAAGGCGATTTACCGAAAGTTCAAAAGGCCGCTTGTGGCCACGGGACATTCAGCCGGAGGACACCTTGCCGCCTGTCTGGTGGCAACTGACTGGCGGGAGATTGATCCAAAGCTGCCTGTCAATATGGTACCCGCAGGTGTGGCGCTCTCGGGCCTGTTTGAACTGGAGCCTCTGGTTCCCACGTCCGTTAACACCAAACTGTTTCTGGACATCCCAGCAGCACGCGCGCTATCGCCAAGGCTTTGGGTGCCTCCCGGGAATCGCATCTTCGATGCCTGGGTTGGAGGGGACGAGAGCTCCGAGTATCACCGCCAGTCACAGACCATTACCGCTGTCTGGGGAGCATCCGGCAACCGGACCCGCTATGTATCAGTACCCGGAGCTAACCATTTCACCGTCATATTGCCGATGGCTGATCCTGAAAGCGCGCTGACAAGGCGCGTGGCGGAAATTGCTTTAAGCCTAAAATAGTTTCCCCGTCGCATCATATTCTCTTGCACCAAACCCAATCTTGGTCTGAATTACATCCAAGCGCGGGAGAAGGCGCAAGGAGAGAGAGATGAACACCACAAAATTGATGCTTGGCGCAGCGCTGCTGGCACTCGCGACGTCGCCAGCACTGGCGCAGGACAAGGTCAAGGTCGGCATGATGACGACATTGTCGGGTCCATCAGCCGTGCTCGGACAGCATATGCGCGATGGCTTCAACCTGTTCGTCAAGCAGAACGGCGGCAAGCTCGGCGGTGTGGCCGCTGAGGTGACAACCACGGATGACGAACTGAAGCCGGATGTTGCCGTCACCAAGGTCAAGGCTCTGGTGGAGCGCGACCAGGTCGATTTCGTGGTCGGTCCGATCTTCTCGAACGTGCTGCAAGCCATCATGAAGCCTGTGACGGATTCAAAGGCCTTCCTGATCAGCCCCAACGCCGGAACATCCAACTTTGCGGGCAAGCAATGCAACGCCAATTTCTTTGTCACATCCTACCAGAATGACCAGAACCACGAAGTTCTTGGCAAGCATGCGCAGGACGCCGGCTATAAGAAGATTTTCCTGATGGCGCCCAACTATCAGGCTGGTAAAGATTCGCTGGCTGGCGTCAAACGCCATTTCAAGGGCGAGGTCGTGGACGAGGTCTACACGCAGCTTGGACAGCTGGATTTCTCGGCCGAGCTTGCCAAGATCGCCTCGATGAAACCCGATGCCATCTTCACCTTCATGCCCGGCGGTATGGGCGTGAACCTTGTGCGCCAGTATCGTCAGGCCGGATTGCAGAGCATTCCGTTCCTCTCGGCGTTCACGGTGGATGAATCAACCCTGCCAGCTCAGCAGGATGCAGCCATCGGCCTGTTTGGTGGTGCTAGCTGGGCTCCCAATCTGGATAATCCACAGAACAAGGCCTTCGTTGCCGCTTTCGAGAAAGAGTACAACTACGTTCCAGGGTCCTACGCCATGCAGGCTTTTGATGCGGCACAGCTGATTGACAGCGCCATCAAGAGCACCGGCGGCAAGACCGACAACAAGGATGCCGTAAGGGCAGCGCTGAAGAAGGCGGACTTCAAATCGCTGCGGGGCGATTTCAAGTTCGGCAACAACAATTATCCGATCCAGGATTTTTACCTGGTGAAGGCCTCCAAGCGTGCTGATGGCAAATTCCAGACCGAGATCGAGAAAAAAATCTTCTCGGCTTACCAGGACGTCTACGCCAAGGATTGCGAATTGAAGTGAGTGCGTAAAGCGCTCGCTTTAACCTTCTGACAAGACTCACCTTTCCGTTGCGGCCGGAAAGGTGAGATACTGCTTTAAGCACTTGAATCAGTTTATCAAAGGTCAACCCATGAAAACCGAGACCGCAGGCATTACAAAGGCCAACACGGGCATTGATGGCATCAGCTGGAACATCATGGGCCAGACCTATGTGCCCAAGCAATTGTCGGAAAGCTCCTTCGCATGGCATGCCACATTGCCTGCGGGAACGTTTGTGCCGCCCCACATCCACCCTACGCAGGATGAGTTCATCTACCTGCTGGAAGGACGGCTTGATCTCATCCTTGATGGCCGAGATTTCGTCGCCAACGCTGGCGATACGATCCGCCTGCCGATGGGCATCGCGCACGGAATCTTCAACAAGAGCGAACAGACCGCCAAATGCGTGTTCTGGGTGACGCCAACCCGCAAGCTCTATGACCTGTTCTGGGGCATCCATTCGCTGAAAGAGCAGACGCCCGATGCAGTGGTGGCACTGTCAGCCAGACATGAAGTGATGTTCCTGCCGCCTCCGGTGTGAGGGTGGCTTGACTGTCTTTCGTGTGATAAATAAGCCTAGTAGTTAAACGGGCAAGATTTAACAGCGAAAGACATGGCGATAAAAGCACACTCAGTCATGGAGAGTACTGATGGCAACTGCGATGCTGCCATAGAAGAAGCTTTGCGGCTTTACGGTGCCAGAGCAACCGAGAATTTATCGCTGAACAACCTGACCGATTCCAGAAGCAAGGCACGTGTGCTGGGACGCAAACTCATGGAGCATGGCGACACCCGCGCCTATGCGCTTGGCAGGAGGCTTGTCGCAATGGGCATGGATCAGCACAATGGCGCTGACTGAGCTGCAAAAAGCTGTCTTGAAAGTCCTGGCATCGAACAGGTCCGACACGAGTTACATGGCTGGAGGCACGGTGCTTAACCGCGACTGGCCCCGTATGTCAGATGATTTTGATATCTTTCACGATACGGACGAAGAAATCGGCGCGATTGCTGAAATGGATATTGCCTCCCTGAGCAAGGCTGGTTTCAAGGCCGCGGTCGACATCAAAATATACGGTCTGGTTGAAGCCACAATCTCAAATTCGCAAGATGGTACGATCCTGCAATGGATGAGCGAAAGCCGACGGCGTTTTCTCCCGCTTGTTCGCGATGAGCAATGGGGGGCAAGGTTGCATCAGGCAGACCTAGCCGTGAATAAGGTGCTGGCCGCCGCATCCCGGTCAAAAGCGCGGGATTTTGTCGATCTGGTCGCCATTGATGCCTACTATTGCACTCTGGCGCCGTTGGTGCTCGCTGCGGCTGGCAAACCACCGCATATGTCACCAGTCAGGATACTGGATGAAATCAACCGCCGTCTCAATGGAATGACAACAGATGAGCTGCTGTCTGTTCGCAATCTACCTGAGAGCTGGTCACCCGCATTTATTCGCTCCACCTTGCTTGGCAAGATCGAGAATGCAATTTGGGATGTGGAGCTGGCGGATACAAAAGTGACAGGATGTCTGGCGCTCGATGCAACCGGCAAACCAGCGTTGTTTCGTGAAGACGAAACCAATGAGGGAATGGTTCTCCGACGGGCAACAGAGGAACAGGATGTAATTCCGCAGTTCAAGAATGGACCTGGTCAATTTCTGGGCTAGTTCCTATCCTGAATGCCAGTCAGAGATTTTACCCGTAAAACCATTTGGTGCTAACAAATGTTGTCATCCGCTCTCAAGCCTTCCCGCCGCTCCATGCTTGTCGGCAGTGCCTCGCTTGCCGCCACCTCTGCACTTGCTCAGGGGCACAACCACCTGCCGCATCAGCACAACCAGTTCGAGCGGCTTAACCAGCCGGGTCGGATGAACCCGCCCGATTTGCACTACCAGCATGCAGTAACAGAAAGCCCCGCTCCAAAAGCCGCAATGCAGGGCAAATGGGCGCCACGCACACCGCTCCCCATTCCGCGCACCGAAATGGCCTGGGCCGCGGAATACAAGGGCCGCATGCATGTGGTGGGTGGCTATGCCGAGCAAAGGGTCGACAGACCGTATCACCATGCCTACGACCCTAAAACCGATACATGGGAAACATTGGCGGAACTGCCAAAGGGTGCAAACCATGTGGGCGTGGCGGTGCATGGGGAAACCCTCTATGCCATCGGTGGTTTCACCGAGCAGAACCGCACGCCCCATGACGGTTTGTTCGCTTTTGATGGCAAGGCGTGGAAGGCCCTGCGTCGCCTGCCCGAGGCCTGTGGAGCCATTGCCTGCGTGACTGTAGGCGACACGATCCATCTTATCGGCGGTGCTATCGGTTCGGATATGCGCAGGTCCATCGACTGGCACCTGACTTATGATCCGAAGACGGACAAATATGGCCGCCGCCAGCCCATGCCAGTGGCGCGTGACCATACCGGAGTTATTGAAGTCAATGGCAAAATCCACATCATCGGCGGGCGGGTGGATTCGTTCCACACCAACTCCAACCTGCATCATTCCTACGATCCAAAAACCGATCAGTGGACTTTTCTGGCTCCTATTCCGACGGCAAGGTCCGGACAGGGGTGTGTCTGGTACAAAGAACGCATCTTCTGCATGGGCGGCGAAGGCACAAACCGCGTCTATGGCCAGAATGAAGCCTACGATGTCGCCAACAACCGATGGGAAAGCCATGCGCCGATGCTGACTCCGCGTCATGGCATGGGTGCTGTCGTGATTGGTGATGCGATCTATGTCGCGGGGGGCGGCCCCCAGATGGGCGGGGGCGTCAAAAGCGCTGTCAACGAGATGTTTGTGCTTTAAAAGGCTGATCAAGAAGTCTGTTTCAGTGTCATTCACGCCACTCCACAGGAGTGATCGGCAACTGAGAGATTTACCTGATCTAAATTTAGCATAAGTATTTCAAAGGCTTGTTTCTTGCACCCATCTCTGGATTACCGGCCGGCGAAGCAGGTTATACTTGTGATAAATTGACCTTCTCCTGCGTAAATCCTGCCGCAGTTGCGTAACCTCTCACAATCGCCTTGCGGTGCTCAAAGCCAAGCACATCCTCAACATTGACAAAACCCTGAGGTGCCAGCCCATCCACTGCATCTATGACACCTTCCGGTCCGCCACGCCGGTTCATGCGCACGATTTGCGTGGTAGCGGGCAATCGTATCTGCTCATAGGCATGCAGCGCCTGCTGCGGGCTATCGGCCGAGACAAGCTGATCCGCAAGACACCGCGCATCAAGGATAGCTTGCGAGGCCCCGTTGGACCCGACCGGATACATGGGATGTGCCGCATCCCCCATCAGCGTTACCCGCCCATGTGTCCAGCGCGGCAGCGGATCGCGGTCGCACATCGGATACTCCCAGAATTCCGGCGTTGCCATAATAAGGGCCTTCACATCGGCTTGCGGAATGCTGAAACGCTGCACATGCGGCATCAGGTCTTCAAGCCTGCCGCGCCGCGACCAGTCCTCGCGCCTTGGCGGCGGCTGCGTGCCGTCACCCAGCTTCACCGCGATGGCCCAGTTGGTGAGGCGTGTATCAGGGCGCAACCCATCAGCGATGGGATAAAGTACCGCCTTGGCATCCATGCCACCGGCGATGATCATCGAGCGGCCATCCATGAACGCTGGCCAGTCGGTGGCACCGCGCCACAGCATGATACCATTCCAGGAGGGCGACCCCTCACCGGGAAAGAGCGACGCCCGGATGGTGCTGTGAATGCCATCAGCTCCCACCAGCACATCCCCCCTTGCGGTGCGGACATGGCGTCCATCCCTGTCAAAAAACCAGGCGGTTATACCCGCTTCATCCTGCTGAAAAGAGCCAAGACGACAGTTTGTGTGGATATTGCTTTCACCAAGCTCAGCGGCGGCGGCCTGATGGATGATACGCTGCAGCCGCCCCCTGTGAATGGAGAATTGCGGCACGTCGAAACCGGCGTCCGTACCGCGTGGCTCCCGCCAGATGTCCTGACCAAAGCGGTTCATATAGACGAGTTCACGGGTGCGAATGGCTACACGGTCCAGCGCTGGCAACAATCCAAGATCAGCAAGTTCCTTTATGGCGTGCGGCAGTGTGTTGATGCCCACGCCAAGTTCGCGGATTTCGGATGACTGCTCAAAAATTTCAGCAAGAATGCCGCGCTGCCTGAGCATCATCGCCAATGTCAGTCCGCCGATTCCACCTCCCGCAATGAGCACCTTCATGGTGAATACTTCCTTAGCAAAACCCGTCATAGGACACTGACGGGAAATGACGCCATGACGCAAGACCGGCATCAAAACAGGGCTAACAACGCAGCGTCGATGCCGCAGCAGCCGTGGTACAGGCACGCACCCCTGTCATGCGCATCTTGGATGGCACAAAACAAAGAACTGTATTATGAGGCCTTTTACGCTGCCAAACATTGAAGCGAGCTTCCCGTGACATCCCTCCCCATTTCTGCCCCGCTGGCGAAAGCCCTTGCGGATCGTAACTACACTGATCTGACCGCCGTCCAGACTGCCGTTCTGGCACCGGAAGCTGCCGAGCGTGACCTGCTCGTCTCGGCTCAGACCGGATCAGGCAAGACTGTTGCTTTTGGCATCAGCATGGGGCCGACCCTGCTGGGAGATGCATTCCGCATGGATCCGGCAGCCGATCCTCTGGCACTTGTCGTGGCACCAACCCGCGAGCTTGCCTTGCAGGTGCAGCGTGAACTTGAATGGCTTTATGCACCTTCTGGTGCCCGAGTTGTCGCTTGTGTCGGCGGCATGGACCCGCGCCGTGAGCGCCGGTTGCTGGAAGGTGGCGCACACATCGTTGTGGGTACGCCGGGACGCTTGCGAGACCATATCGAGCGTAAAGCGTTGATTCTGGGCGATATTCGCGCTGTTGTGCTGGATGAAGCCGACGAAATGCTGGACCTTGGCTTCCGCGATGACATCGAGTTCATTCTGGAAACCACACCCGAGACACGTCGGACCTTGCTGTTTTCCGCCACCCTGCCCCGTGGCATCGTGACCCTGGCTGGCAAGTTCCAGCGCGATGCTTTCCGCATTGCCGCCGCTGCAGGTGATCGCGGCCATGCCGATATCGAATACCGCGCCCTCAGGGTTGCTCCCAAGGAAGTGGAACACGCCATCGTCAATGTGCTGCGACAGGTGGACTCACCTGCCAGTCTGGTGTTCTGCAACACACGCGATTCCGTGCGTCATCTTCAGGCCATGCTGGTGGAACGCGGTTTTTCCGCAGTCTATCTCTCCGGTGAATTGAGCCAGAGCGAGCGCAACCAGTCATTACAGGCCTTGCGTGATGGCCGCGCCCGCGTCTGCGTGGCAACCGATGTGGCGGCACGGGGCATTGATCTGCCCAATCTTAATCTGGTCATTCATGCCGATCTGCCGCTGAACGCTGAAATCCTGCAACACCGCAGTGGCCGCACCGGGCGCGCCGGACGCAAGGGCATAAGCGCTCTCGTTGTGCCACAGGCGCGCTACCGCAAGGCAGAACGGCTGATTGCCGAAGCCAAACTGAAGCCGCAATGGATGGACCCACCTTCGGCTGAGGAAGTGCGTGCGCTGGACCGTGAGCGTTTTCTGGTGGACCCGCTGCTGACCGAGGATGTGTCTGATGAAGACCGCGCCATGGCACAACTGCTGATCCAGAACCGCTCAGCAGAGGATATCGCCGCCGTGCTGGCCAAGCTCTATCGTTCGCGCCTGCCGGAACCTGAGGAACTGTCTCCTCCCATGGGCCAGTCGCAGGGACGGGGTGACAGGACCTACGAGAAGAACCGCGATTTTGACCGGGATCGCAGCACGGCGCGCGCACCGCGCGAACGCGAGTCGCGTGGCAGGGAAGAACCAAGCAGGCAAGAACCAAGCAGGCAAGAACGCAGCGGGGAAGCACGTGGCAGGGAAGAGCGTCCTCGCGACCCAAATGACCGGTTCGAGCGCGATTCACAGCCCTTGCAGGCGCAAAACGACAGCGTGATCTTCCGCATGAACATTGGACGCCAGCAAAAGGCTGATCCCAAATGGTTGCTTCCGATGATTTGCCGTCGTGGCAATGTCACCCGACAGGAAATCGGCACGATCCGCATTCTGGATGACATAACCGAGTT